>CAJFUH010000029.1 GCA_904420155.1 uncultured Clostridia bacterium | reverse complement strand
TCCAGTATCAAGAGCAGTATGGACGGGCAAAAAAGCCTGTATTCATGCGGGTTTTCGCCGTTTCGAGCGTCATTCCCACTCAATTGTTGCCGGGGGCTTGGAAGTGATGTCATAGACTACTCGGTTAACATTTTTCACTTCATTGACAATGCGGTTAGATACCTTTTCTAATACTTCATAAGGGATTCTCGCCCAATCCGCTGTCATAAAATCAGTAGTGGTTACTCCACGCAGAGCTATAGTATTATCATAAGTACGTCCGTCCCCCATAACGCCTACGCTCTTAATCCCGGTAAGCACGGCAAAATACTGGTTGATGGAGCGCTCCAGTCCGGCGTTGGCAATTTCTTCTCGAAAAATAGCGTCCGCATCCTTTAAAATCTCTAACTTTTCTTCCGTGATATCCCCCATCACACGCACTGCCAGACCAGGACCCGGGAATGGCTGTCTCCATACCAAAAAGGAAGGAATCCCTAATTCCAGCCCTACCCGTCGTACTTCATCTTTAAACAAATCTCGAAGCGGCTCAATGATTCCAGTGAACCCGATATCCTTGGGTAAACCGCCTACATTATGGTGGCTTTTAATTACAGCTGCTTCCCCTGTGCCGCTTTCCACCACATCCGGATAGATAGTCCCTTGGCATAAGAAGTCCACATGGCCAATCTTTTTAGCCTCTTCTTCAAACACCCGGATAAACTCTTCCCCAATAATCTTGCGCTTACGCTCCGGCTCTGTTACGCCACTTAATTTGGTCAGAAAACGATCCTGCGCATTGACACGCACTAAGTTCATGTCAAATTGCTCCCGGAAAATCTGTTCCACTTCGTCCCCTTCATTTTTGCGGAGCAGACCGTGATCTACAAAGATACATGTCAATTGTTTTCCCACTGCTTTATGCACCAAGACTGCGGCCACAGAGGAATCAACGCCGCCAGAAAGACCACACAAAACCTTTTTGTCCCCGATCTCTTCTCTCAGCCTTTCAATGGTCCGGGTGACAAATGAAGACATTACCCAATCGCCAGTACATCCGCATACCTGATAGAGGAAATTTTTCAGCATCCCGTTTCCTTCCACCGTATGTTCCACCTCTGGATGGAATTGGAATGCATATAGATTGCGCTCCACATTTTCCATTGCAGCTACGGGGCAATCCTCGCTTTTTCCTGTAACGGCAAAACCCGCAGGAACCTCGGCAATATAATCGGTATGGCTCATCCAGCAAACACTGGAGGAAGGAAGTCCCGCAAACAAACGGCTATTTTCGCAAAAATGCACTGGGGTCTTCCCGTATTCCCGCACTTGAGAACTCTTTACCGTACCTCCCAATGTATGAGCCATCAATTGAGCGCCATAGCAAATTCCCAACACCGGGATACCTAAGTCAAATAAAGCCGCGTCGCATTTTGGAGCCTTCTCCTCGTATACACTGTTGGGGCCCCCTGAAAAAATAATCCCCTTATATCCTCCTTGCGCAATCTCTTTCGCGGTCATTTTATACGGCTTAATTTCACAGAACACATTGCAGTCACGCACGCGCCGCGCAATCAATTGGCTGTATTGTCCACCAAAGTCCATAATCAAGACCTTTTCATTGACAAAATCCATTCATTGCCATCTCCTTTTTCTTTGATTTCCATACTTAACCTTTCTTGGCCTCATAAGCAACAACCTATGGAGATAAGAAAGGTACGAAGGGAGCCCGCGGTGCATGGGCACCATCGGGCTCTCTGAATATTTAGACATAAATCCTTTTATCTGCGATAAATGATATCGTCACGGGCTGGGCCGTTAGAAACGATTCCAATCGGAATGCCAATTTCTTTTTCTGCAAATTCAATATATTTGCGGCAGTTTTCCGGGAGATCCTCATATTTTTTGATACCGCGGATATCGCATTTCCAACCCGGCAGCACTTCCAGGATCGGTTTGGCCCTCTTTAATTTGGTGGTAGATGGAAAAGTATCGATACGCTTCCCATCCAATTCATATCCCACACACACAGGAATCTCATCAAGATATCCCAACACATCCAACACAGTAAAGGCGATGGTAGTGGTTCCCTGTACACGGCAGCCATAGCGGGTGGCAACCAGATCCAACCAACCCATTCTTCTTGGACGGCCTGTGGTAGCTCCATATTCTCCGCCGTCCCCGCCGCGTCTGCGCAGCTCGTCAGCCTCTTCCCCAAAAATTTCGCTGACAAACTCTCCCGCGCCTACCGCACTGGAATAAGCTTTCACTACTGTGATGATCTCTTTGATCTCATAGGGCGGAATACCCGCGCCTACCGCGCCATATCCGGCAATGGTATTGGAGGAGGTCACCATAGGATAAATACCAAAATCGGTATCCTTTAACGCGCCCAATTGCCCTTCCAGCAAGATATTCTTGCCATCTTTTACGGCTTGATGTAAATAATCAAACGTATCGGCTACATAAGGGGCCATCTGTTCCTTATATTCCATCAACTTTTGAAAGATCTCTTCCTCTGTAATCGGTTCTTTGTGATACAGATTTTGTAAAGTGGCATTTTTTAGTTCCAAAACATGCTTAACTTTATCCCGTAAGCTTTCCTCATCGTCGTATAGCTCATTAATCTGAAAACCGATTTTAGAGACTTTATCTGCATAAAACGGGGCAATTCCCGATTTTGTGGAACCAAATTTCCGGGAAGAAAGACGTTCCTCCTCATATACATCAAACATTACATGATAAGGCATAACAATCTGCGCGCGATCAGAAATCAAAACATGAGGCTTTGGCACGCCTCTCTCTTCTAGAGATTTCATTTCTTTGACAAAATTCTCTACGCTGAAAGCCACTCCGTTGCCAATGATGTTGGTGACATGGTCATAAAACACACCAGAAGGCAGCTGATGCAAGGCAAACTTTCCATAGTTATTGACAATCGTATGTCCTGCGTTGCTTCCTCCCTGAAAACGGATGACGATATCAGACTGCGCAGCCATCACGTCTGTGATTTTTCCTTTGCCTTCATCGCCCCAATTAGCTCCTACAATTGCTTTTACCATTTGCTTATCACTCCATCTAACAAGCTTCCCAGTAACCTAGAGAAGACTTTAAAATAGGGGGTTGAAACTCTTACTAATCATGGGTACTATACATTAATCTCGGCGGTTTCCACTTCTACAGCGTTGTATTTTTCCAATACTTTAGCCACTGTCTCCTGTAAAAACTCTTCTGTCTGCTGAGGAGCGCGTCCCACATACTTTTTCGGATCGATGATGTGGTGCAACTCTTCCAATGTAACGCCAAAGATGGGATCGGCGGCAATACGATCCAAAAGATCGTTCTCTCCTCCCTGCTCTTTTACCACTTTAGAAGCGGCCATGGAGTGCACCCGGATTCTCTCGTGCAATTCCTGACGATCTGCGCCGCGTTTTACCGCATCCATCATGATGTTTTCCGTAGCCATAAAGGGGAGCTCCTTCATCAGGCGTTGATGGATTACCTTAGGATATACTACCAAGCCGTCCGCTACATTGAGATAAAGGTTTAAGATGGCGTCCACTGCCAAAAAGGCCTCTGGAACACTAATCCGCTTGTTGGCAGAATCATCCAACGTACGCTCAAACCATTGCGTGGCTGAGGTGATCGCGGGATTGAGAGCATCTACCATCACATATCTTGCCAGGGAGGCAATGCGTTCCGAACGCATGGGATTCCTCTTATATGCCATAGCGGAGGAACCAATCTGGTTTTTCTCAAAGGGTTCTTCCACTTCTTTTAGGTGCTGCAAAAGGCGGATATCATTGGAAAATTTCGCCGCGCTCTGAGCGATTCCGCTAAGTACGTTAAGTATTTGGCTGTCCAGCTTTCTGGAATAGGTCTGGCCGGATACCGGGAAGCAGCAGGTATAACCCATTTTTTCTGCAATCTTATGATCTAGCTGTTTGACTTTTTCATGGTCTCCATCAAAAAGCTCCAAAAAGCTTGCCTGCGTACCTGTGGTCCCTTTTGATCCCAGCAACTTAGCTTTGGACAGAAGATATTCCACATCCTCCAAATCCATCAGCAACTCCTGCATCCATAGCGTTGCCCGTTTTCCCACTGTGGTGGGCTGTGCCGGCTGGAAATGGGTAAAGGCCAGCGTGGGCAAATCTTTATATTCCTCCGCAAACCGAGACAGCACACGGATGACACCTACCAATTTATTTTGAACCAACTTGAGGGCTTCTGTCATTACGATGATATCGGTGTTATCCCCCACATAGCAGGAGGTAGCTCCCAAATGGATGATAGGGCGAGCCTTAGGACATTGCTCTCCAAAGGCGTAAACGTGAGACATCACATCATGACGAACTTCTTTTTCCCGGCGTTGAGCCACTTCATAATTGATATCGTCTTGATGAGCTTTCATTTCATCAATCTGTTCTTGCGTAATGGGCAAACCCAATTCTTTTTCCGATTCCGCCAAAGCGATCCAGAGCTTTCTCCAGGTACGGAACTTCATATCCGGAGAAAACAGGTATTTCATCTTTTGATCCGCATAACGGGACGACAAGGGGGATTCATACGTATCTTTCACGGGGATACCTCCTTATAATTATGTCAAAAACAGCAGAAACCTTTCTTACTTTTCTATGGGCATACAAGTGCGCCCTTCTTTTCCTTCTAGCATGCATTTAGGAATAGGCGCCGGGTAATTTCCAGTAAAGCAGGCGTCGCAGTAACGGCACCCCTCTTTGTGTAACATCTGCGGCAGGCTTTCCACCGCCAAAAAACCGATAGAATCCGCACCGCTGATTTTCCCAATTTCTTCTATCGTGCATTTACAGGCGATCAATTCTTCCTTAGAGGGAATATCTGTCCCGTAATAGCAGGGCCAGCGGAAGGGCGGGGAACTGATACGCAGGTGAACCTCTTTTGCACCAGCCTCCTTGAGCATCCGGACAATCCGGTCGCAGGTGGTACCGCGCACAATAGAATCGTCCAGCAATACAATCCGTTTGCCCTGTACCGTAGAAACCAGCGGATTCAGTTTAAGGCGTACGCTTCTCCGGCGTTCCTGCTGGGTAGGTTTGATAAAAGTCCTCCCAATATAATTGTTTTTCACAATTCCCTTTTCATAAGGGATACCCGATTCCTCGCTAAATCCGATTGCTGCGTCTACGCCGGACTCCGGCACGCCGACCACCAGGTCCGCCTCTACCGGATGTTGACGGGCCAACAAGCGGCCGGCTTCTTTCCGGGCTTCATAAACGCTGACTCCGTCAATGACACTGTCAGTACGGGCAAAATAGATGTATTCAAAGATACAAGGGGAAGGCGTACCTTGGCAAAAATCCTGGATACTGCGCACGCCGTTTTCATCCACCACTATGATTTCCCCGGGTTCCACATCCCGGACAAAGTCCGCCCCACAAGCATCCAACGCACAGGTTTCCGAAGCAAATACAATGGATTCGCCCAGCTTTCCCATACAGAGGGGGCGGAAACCGTTGGGGTCTCTGGCGGCAATTAACTTGCGGGGGCTCATAACCAGCAGGGAATAAGAACCGCTGATCTGTTCCATTGTGCGCATGACCGCTTCCTCTACCGAATGGGTAACTACCCTTTCCCGGGCAATAAGGAACGCGATCACCTCGGAATCGATGGTAGTCTGAAACATTGCGCCCCTACGTTCCAATTCCTGCTTGATCTCGTACGCGTTGGTAAGATTTCCATTATGAGCAATGGCAATGGTACCTTTGACATAACGCATGACAAGCGGCTGTGCGTTATTGCGCACACTGCCGCCTGCCGTAGAATACCGGACATGGCCAACACAAATCTGGCCTTCCAGCTTATTTAAAATCTTAGGATTGAATACCTCGCTTACCAGACCCATATCTTTATGGTAAGAGATCACCCCGCAGTCGTTGACCGCAATACCGCAGCTCTCCTGCCCCCTATGCTGCAGAGCCAGCAATCCGCTGTAAGCTGCGTAAGCAGGCTGCACCTCTCCCTTGCCATACATTCCGAAAACGCCGCATTCCTCATGCGGCTTTCCGTCATAGGTTTCAAAAACCAAAGAGTTATCCAATCAATCCACCATCCAAAACAAAAATAGAAAACATTGCTTTTTTGTCTGCCATTAAGCCAGACCTATTCTCTTCATCACTTCGGCATAGGCTTCTTCTACGCCGCCCAAGTCTCTGCGGAAACGGTCTTTATCCAATTTCTCATGGGTATTGATATCCCAGAAACGGCAGGTATCCGGAGAAATTTCATCTGCCAAAATAATTTCCCCATTGGGAAGCTTGCCGAATTCCAATTTGAAGTCGATCAGTTCAATGTTGACGCTCTTAAAGAAATCACACAAGATCTCATTTACCTTAAGCGCCATTTGGCTGATGGTATCGATTTCTTCTTTGGTAGCAAAGCCAGCCGCCAGAATATGGTATTCATTTACCATCGGATCGCCCAGGTCGTCGTCCTTATAGCTGAATTCCAATACAGGAATCCTCATGGGAGTGCCTTCTTCCAGGCCCAGTCTCTTGGAAAGGCTGCCCGCCGCCTTATTGCGCACAATGACTTCCAGAGGAACAATGGTTACTTTTTTCACCACGGTATCCCGGTCATTCAGTTCCTCTACATAATGCGTCTTAATGCCATGCTTCTCCAACAGCTGGAACAGGTAATTGGACATTCTATTATTCACAACGCCTTTTCCCACAATGGTGCCTTTTTTTTGCCCATTGAAAGCGGTAGCGTCATCCTTATAAGAAACAATGCATAATCCCTCGTCATCGGTTGCATAAACCTTTTTGGCTTTTCCCTCGTAAAGCAATTCTTTTTTCTGCATAGTTCAATGCCTCCCATTTCAGTCAAAATGAACTTGACCCAATTCTTCGTTATTATTATACCCTGATCCGATAATGATAGCAATACACGTGTCCTTGGTTGTCGATTTTCCGTAGGTAACAATAAAAAGCCTGTCGATTTCCCGTCCGCTTTTTGGGTATCTTGCCAATCATTTTTCGTCGATTCTCTGGATTTTTGACCCTTTTTTCCCTTTTCTTAGGAAAATCATGTATAAGCAGAAAAAAATACCTTAGGAAAAAGTTCCTAAGGTATTCCCAAATATCAATTCTTTACGCCAAATAAGTATAGCCTAAAAGCCAGTCTCTATGTTTTTTATCATTACTCTTTAGATAGTTGATGCACAGTGGCAAATCACCAGGGGGATTTTATCCCCATCTTGCCTTTAAAAAGTCCCTCCTGTGAAGAGAACCCTTAGGAGGCCGTTTGCCGAGTAAAGTTCACAGAAAGCTGTAAATCTTCCATAGAAAGCTGTTCTATAAAACCATCTTGATTATCCACTGTTATGATAAAAGGGCCGGATTCGCTGCTGCCAGAATAAACCGTCTTTCCATCTTCCTGGGACTGTATCTGTAATTGATCCATAGTCTCGCAGGCTTCCAGCGCATTCATGATAGCCGAAGCAAAGGAGGTGCTGGGCAAAAACGGAGTGCTTGCCTCACAGGCCAGGCCATGGTAGGATATGCCATACCCATTGCCCTTCCATTCAAAACACAATCCTTCTAACGGCGCCGGCTGTGTCACAGAAATCACCCCTACCCCCTCCGGATTACGAGTAACCGTACAGGACAAGCTGCTATCTCCCTGTACCACCTGGGCGGAAGCGCTGATATCGGCCATCACCTGATCTGGCGGCTGTTCTTCCTTCTTTCCGCAGGATACCGTAAAAAGCAAGGTCAGCCCTGCTAAGATCAACAGACATAGGAATTTCCGCACGTTCATCACACCCCGGCGGACGCATCACCCCATCAGACGGAATCAGCGCCCAAATTCCAAAAACAACGAGGGAAGTTCCTGAATCATATCCGTAGGCAACATACCCACTTGAGAAAATTTGGCGGCGCAACGGTCCCCTGCCAGCCCATGCAGATAAACGCCACATATAGCCGCGTCCTCCGGTGCAATTCCTTGCGCCACAAACGCTCCTATCATGCCGGCAAGCACATCTCCGCTTCCTCCCCGGGCCATACCGGGATTGCCGGTGCGATTGACAAACACCTTTCCATCCGGCAACGCGATTAAAGTATTCGCTCCCTTTAACACCACAATGGCATGAAAGTCCATGGCAAATTGCCTAGCGCAGGTATACCGTTCTGATTGTACTTGCGCTATAGTAGTATGCAGAAGGCGCGCCATCTCCCCGGGATGCGGAGTTAAAATCACAGGAACTCCCGCTGTTTTTATACTATCTATATGTGCGCAAACGGCATTTATGCCATCTGCATCCAGAATGATCGGAACCTGTGTCTCCATAAGCAACGCCTTCACCAATTCCTCGGTATCCGCATTGCAGCCCATGCCGCATCCAATCAGGCAAGCGGACGAGGTCGACAGCGCAGACAACAAATTTGCCTTGCATTGGCGGGAAAGCGTGCCCTGCCGTGTTTCCTGTAAAAGCACAAAAACCGGTTCTGTCACTGCCCCCGCCAGTATGGGATAAATACCTTGCGGAATAGCCATCTTTACCAGCCCTACTCCGCAACGCAGTGCCGACCGCCCGCTCATAATGGCCGCCCCCGCCATACCTCGGCTTCCGCATACGCTGAGCAAAGTACCATACGTCCCCTTATGGGAACTGGCCATGCGGATTGGTAGAATACTGGAAATACGGTCTTTTCCGGTTACTTCCATCACGCAAGGGCTTTCTGCCAAGAGCTCTTCCGGGATCCCTACTGGGATTGTCACTACATTTCCACAGAAATCTGAGGAAGGGTACAGAACATGGGCCGGTTTTAGAGAGGTAAACGTAATCGTAATATCCGCCCGAATACAACTTCCCTCCACCTTTCCGGAATCCCCCTGAGCTCCGCTGGGCAGGTCAATAGCAAATATTGGGGCTTTCGACTGGTTAATGGCTTCCACGATGGGGGCAAATTCTCCCCGCATACTTCCGCGAAAGCCGATCCCATAAACAGCATCCACCACGATATCCGCCTGGGCAAGGCGGGAAAACACCTGTTCATCCTGGAAAGAAAGCACTTCCACTTGTTTCATCTGGGCAAACATATGGGCAGCGTCCGGGGTCGCCGGGCTTCCCTCCATAAGAACTACCGTTATGTAAGCGCCCCACTCCTGTAGCCTACGGGCAATGACAAAACCGTCACCGCCGTTGTTTCCTTTTCCGCAGAAAACAATCGCCTTTTGTAAACGTTTCGCCTGCTCCCGGATGACTTTTGCAGCGCCTGTCCCGGCCTGTTCCATCAATCCCAGATAAGTCTGTCCGTGTTCCACCGCGGCCTGTTCCAGCTTTCTCATCTGCTGGCAACTCAATACCTTCATGTCGTTCCCTCCACATAGGCTACCACCACCACCGAAGCGTACGCTTTGGTATGCGTAGCGCTGACGGAAAATGTATAGCTTTTCTTTCGGGCCAACTCCAATGCCCCGCGATGCAGCTGTAAATAAGGCTGACCGCTGGGATTACGCAAAAGTTCTACATCACAAAGCTGAAACCCTCTTACTCCGGTCCCCATGGCCTTGGCAAAAGCTTCCTTTGCAGCAAAACTCACCGCCACGCTCTCCGGGGGGAACCCCCGTTTTTCCAACTGCCGGTACTCTGCCGGCCCTAAAATTTTTTTACAGAACCGGGGATTCTTCATACTCCTACGAATTCGAAAAATTTCTACTAGATCAATGCCGGTTGAAAGCATCTCTGCCAAAGGCATCCAGCGCCACCTGCCTTTTTAAAAAAGGTTTGATTGCTTCCAGCGTACGCTCATCCGGAGAAAAGACCAGCAGCACATGCCCATGTACCCGATGGTGAAAAGTAATATACCAGGCATCCGTATCATTTGCATCCCTAGCCGCTATCATACGCTGGTCATACGACTTGCTCACATGGTCTGAAACCCGATATTTCCCCATGCTTTCCACTTCTTTGGCGTCCGTGGAAACGACGCGTTTTCTCCTGCGGCGGGCAATAATCTTATCTACAGTGATGTCCCCATTGGTGATGGCGTATTCAAATTCCAAGTTCATATTGGTAATAAGCCAATATGCGCCAAAAATAGCGCCAGCTACCAGAACTAAAGTAAACGCCATCAAATACCGGGAAAGCAAGAAAATCACAAAGGAAACCACGACAGCTGCCAGCGCAATCCCCACAGCCAATATTTTTTCCTTGGATTCCATTCTCTTTTTCACAATCTGTTCCACAAAAACATCCATGAATCTGTTCCTCCACATTTTATAATTGTCGCTATTATACCATAAAAATACACTATTTACAATTCTGTATGCTTTTGCCGAGGATCCCCTGTAACTTTCGCACTTTCATTTTTCTTTTCTTTCCTTATGCAAAGCCTTGCAATTTTCTTTCTTTCGTGCTATCATAAAAAACACTAAAAACGCGATGAAAAAGGAAGTAACAGGGCCAATATTCCGATGGAAAGAGACTGCGTGTCCAGGCTGAAAGCACGTTGACATCCGGCAGGCCTGTGAAGTTCCCTTGGGAGCGGTGCAGCTGAACAAACAAATTCAGTAGGCTGCAACGGCCGGCCCCGTTACAGGCCGTAAGAGTGTTTGCTCCGAGCAAAAAATAGGGTGGTACCGCGGAGGCGCGCCTTCGTCCCTTGTGTTAAAAGGAGGGATGGAGGCGCTTTTTTGCGTCCATTTCTCTATATGCCCTCAATATACAAAGGGGGGCATTTCCCAACGATTTATCATTTTAACGAGGTGAATTTGGATGAAAAAGCAGTTGGAAGACATTCGAGAAAAAGCTGTCCATGCCCTATCGGAAGCCAAACTGCAGCAGGATATTGAAACTCTGCGGGTTCAGTTCCTGGGGAAAAAAGGGGAACTGACTTCCATTCTCAAGCAGATGGGGAAATTATCTCCCGAAGAGCGCCCTGTCATTGGACAGTTGGCCAACGAGGTTCGCTCTTTTATTGAAAAAAGCATTGAAAAGAGGCTTTCTGAACTGAAAGCGGAGGAGACTCGCCGCCGCTTGGAAGCGGAAACAGTAGATGTGACTTTGCCGGGCGTATCCAAGAAATTAGGCTGCAAACATCCCCTAAGCTTAGTGTTGGATGAAGTCAAAGAGATTTTTGTAGGGATGGGGTTTGACATTGTGGACGGCCCCGAAGTGGAATACGATTACTATAATTTTGAAGCCCTGAATATGCCCAAGGATCATCCTGCCCGCGATACGCAGGACACCTTTTATATTAACGATAAAATTGTGCTGCGTACCCAAACCTCCCCGGTTCAGATTCGGGTGATGGAAAAGGCCGCTCCCCCAATTCGTGTGATCTCTCCAGGACGCGTTTACCGTTCTGACGCTGTGGACGCCACACATTCCCCTCTTTTCCATCAAATTGAAGGGTTGGTCGTGGACAAGGGAATTACTTTCGCCGACCTGAAGGGTACCTTGGAAGCTTTCGTCAAACGCCTGTATGGGGAAGATTCTGTGGTGCGTTTCCGTCCCCATCATTTTCCCTTTACCGAGCCGTCCGCCGAAGTGGATGTACAATGCTTCAGCTGCCATGGAGAGGGCTGCCGTCTGTGCAAAGGCGAAGGCTGGATCGAAATTTTAGGCTGCGGTATGGTGCATCCCAAAGTCCTGCAAAACTGTAACATCGATCCCGAAGTATACAGCGGTTTTGCTTTTGGACTGGGGTTGGAGCGGATCGTAATGCGCCGTTATAACATCGACGACCTGCGTCTGTTTTATGAAAACGACGTGCGGTTTTTACATCAATTCTAGGAGGTGCCCCTATATGAATCTTTCTATGAAATGGTTAGCAGAGTTTGTTACTCTGGATGATATGACTCCCCGGGCTTTTGCAGAGGCTATGACCATGAGCGGCTCCAAAGTGGAAGGATGGGAAGTAGAAGGCGCTGAGGTCCACAATGTTGTAGTGGGAAAAATTCTGTCCCTGGAGAAGCATCCGGACTCCGATCATCTGTGGATCTGCCAGGTGGATGTAGGTGCACAAGCGCCCGTGCAGATTGTTACAGGTGCGCAAAATTTGCAGGTTGGGGATTATGTACCCGCCGCCCTGCACAACTCCAACCTACCCGGTGGCAAAAAGATCAAAAAGGGAAAGCTGAGAGGCGTGGAAAGCAACGGCATGTTGTGTTCTTTGGGAGAGTTAGGGTTGACGGTTCATGACTTTCCCAATGCCATCGAAGACGGCATCTTTGTACTGGGTGACGACTGCGACCGTACTCCCGGCAAGAACATCTGTGAAGCTATCGGCCTGAATGATACCAAGATGGAGTTTGAAATCACCTCTAACCGGCCCGACTGTTTCTCCGTCATTGGGTTAGCTCGGGAAGCCGCAGCTACCTTTCAAAAGCCTCTGCGCCTACACACCCCGGAGGTCAAAGCGGGACACGGCGACTGTACCTCTCTTCTCGATGTTCATATTGAAGACGAGAAACTGTGCCGGGTATACAGCGCCCGCATTGTAAAAAATGTCCGTGTCAAGCCTTCTCCCCGTTGGATGAGAGAACGTCTGCGCGCCATGGGGGTACGGCCTATCAACAATATTGTAGATATCACAAACTATGTGATGCTGGAGTACGGCCAGCCTATGCACGCTTTTGATTTACGGTATATTGAAGACAGCAAAATCCGCGTCCGCCGCGCCCGAAATGGGGAAACGATTACTACCCTAGATGGGATAGACCGCAAACTCACCCCCAATCAGCTGGTAATCGCGGATGCCAAAAAACCGGTGGCAATCGCTGGGGTCATGGGCGGTGAATACAGCGGTATTATGGATGACACCACTACCATCGTCTTTGAATCGGCCAATTTCCTGGGCAGTTCGGTCCGTGTCACCGCTAGAGACCAGGGGATGCGCACCGACGCTTCTGCCCGCTATGAAAAGGGGCTGGACCCCAATAACTGCCTGCCCGCCTTACAACGCGCCTGCGAATTGGTGGAAATGCTGGATGCCGGCGACGTCATGGACGGCGTTATTGTGGACGACCGTTCCTCTCATGAACAGAAAAAGATCAAATTGGATGTAGACTGGATCAACCGCTTCCTGGATATTACCCTTACCAAAGAGCAGATGGAGGCTATTTTGAATCAGCTTGGCTGCATGATGGAAGGAGACGATATCCTGATCCCCTCTTATCGTCCGGATTTAGAGCATAAAGCTGATATTGCCGAGGAAATCGTCCGTTTCTATGGTTATAACAAAGTGTCTTCCACCTCTATCCGCGGCGGAGCGCAAGGTAAGTACACCGAACGCCAGAAGTTTGACCGGGATATCAGCGAAACCATGCGGGCGTTGGGTTTGGATGAAATCATGACATACTCCTTCATCAGCCCCAAATACTATGATAAAATCAACATGCCGGAAGACGACGCCCTGCGTAAATCCGTTAAGATTTCCAATCCTTTGGGAGAGGATACTTCTATTATGAGAACAGTGGCCCTTCCCTCTATGATGGAAATCCTGGCCCGCAACTATAACAATCGCAACGCCGAAGCTTTCCTGTTTGAGCTTGCTCGGGAATATATCCCCACCACGGAGGATCAGCTTCCTGAGGAAAAAAACAAACTCATAGCCGGTTTATACGGTGAAAATTTGGATTTCTTTGTTTTAAAGGGAATGGTAGAGACCCTTTTGGACAAATTATCTGTATACGACTATGATATTGAGGCAGTCCAGAACGCTTACAGCTATCACCCCGGCCGCTGTGCCCGTTTGACCATCGACGGAAAAGAGCTGGGAATTTTGGGAGAAATCCATCCAGAAGTTACTGAACAGTATGGTATTTCCTGCAGGGTATATTCTTTCACCTTGGACGCCGACCTCATGTTTACTTATGCCCAACGGGAAAAACAGTACAAGCCCCTGCCAAAGTTCCCGGCCGTCACCCGCGACCTGGCTTTGCTGTGCGACGACAGTATTCCTGTGCTTACCTTGGAAAAAGCCATGAAGAAAGCCGCAGGTCCCCTGTTAGAAAGCATTAAGCTATTTGATGTATATAAAGGCAAGCAGATTGAAGCAGGCAAAAAGAGCGTCGCTTTTAGTCTTACGCTTCGCTCGGCCGACAATACTCTCACCGATGAACAGGCTGTAGCAACCATCAATAAAGTGATAAAAGCTCTAGAGACTTTGGGCGCTGTGCTTCGTTCCTAAAATTAGTACTTGAAATTCCTTTTTATTTGTTGTATGATAACAATATCGGAGGTGATTCCATGCATGATAAGACTATGACATTCTCCTTAGGAAAAGACCGCGAAGGAGATATCAAGCGAATTCTTACCACGGTATATGATGCGTTACGCGAGAAAGGGTATAATCCCATCAATCAAATGGTAGGATATATATTGTCAGAGGATCCAACTTATATTACAACACATAACAATGCCCGCAGCCTTATCCGCAGGATTGACCGAGATGAACTATTAGAAGTCCTCGTCCGATCTTATTTGGGGGAATAGGTAATCGAGCGGTTCTGCTGAAAGAAGCAGAACCGCTTTTCTTTCCTCCCTTACCAACCGTCACATTTTTCCCCTTTACGGTAAGAATAATTTGTGATATAATGAATAAATCATATCGAATGACAGGAGGTTGCACAAATGAGTACAAAGACAGAAAAAGACGAAATGTTTTTCACATATAAAAATCGTCCTTTGGTTCGCTGTGGAGATATCCTTTATTACGGCAGTATGGCGGACCCCTATGTGATTAAACTGGAAATTAAGAGTAAGAAAAAGCACCTCGATTTAGATGTTGCTGATAAGGTAACTGTCCAGCTGATGTCTACGGACCCTACTATTCGTACCCGTAAAAAAATTGTCAAAACCAGTGAAAAGAACGGTTTATATTTGGCCTTGGATATTGCAGATGCGTGGTTGGAACGGGCCTTAGCGGGCTAACATCCGAGAAAAGCGCAGGCAGCCTTTCAACTGAGTAGAACCCTCTCAACAAGCAGGATCATCCTTTTGTTGAGAGGTTTTTTGTTTTCTTTTTGCTTTTTATCCCCTATGAAAGCCAAAGAATAGTAATCGCCCTGATCTTATAATAAGCCCATTTTATCTATTTTTACAGATTTTACAGATTTTTCCCATTTATAAAAATAGTATTGTCTTTTTCTCTCTATAGCAGAAAAGCCAGCCGACATACGGCTGGCTTGAATCACCTGATTATTATACATAAGGTATCTGATTAACCGCAGCTTTGAGCTGGTCGATCCAGTAATTGATATCCATAGGTACTTTGA
>CAJFUH010000028.1 GCA_904420155.1 uncultured Clostridia bacterium | reverse complement strand
TCAAGCTTTTTTCTTGACTTTTTTCAGGAGCGTGATTGCTATCATATCACATCAGATTCAGTCTGTCAAGACTTTTCTCTGTTTTTTCTCGTCTCTCGCGACGGCTTGACTATAATATCACACCTCCTTCCTCCTGTCAACACTTTTCTTTAAGTTTTTTTCAAAAAAAACAAAAATATTGTTTTTCTCCTCTTTTACAGCTTTCTTCTCTGCTGCGTATGGTTGAAGTGGTTTTATAACTTTGCTATAATAGTTTTATTCTATACATATATAAAAGCAAAAAAACGCTTCTTTTTTGATGGAGGGTATTATGCCGATTAAAATTCAAAATTCCTTGCCGGCTACCAAAATATTGGAATCGGAAAATATTTTCGTGATGACTGAGGATCGGGCTATGACACAAGATATCCGCCCCCTCAAAATCATTATATTAAATTTGATGCCTACTAAAATTGAGACGGAGACACAATTGCTTCGCCTCCTCGGGAACAGCCCCTTGCAAGTGGATATTGAGTTACTGCAAACCGTAACCCATGTCTCCAAAAACACTTCCCATACCCACTTGACTACCTTTTACCGTACTTTTGATGAAATCAAATCTCAAAAATATGATGGGATGATTATCACAGGCGCCCCTGTGGAATTGCTAGATTACGAAGAAGTGGATTATTGGGAAGAACTATGTGAGATCATGGAGTGGAGCAAACGAAACGTTTACTCTACTCTACATATCTGTTGGGGAGCTCAAGCAGCCCTATATTATCATTATGGAATTCCCAAATATCTGTTGCCGGAAAAACTTTCCGGTGTTTTCCGGCATCGAATTCTGGATGTCTTTCACCCGCTCATGCGCGGATTTGACGACCGGTTTCTGATCCCTCATTCCCGTCATACGGAAGTGCGGAGAGAAGACATCCAAAAACACGAAGAATTGATTATCCTGGCTACCTCCAGGACCGCCGGAGTTTCTATCGTGGCCAGTAAAAGCGGTCGCCAGTTCTTTATTACTGGACATGCGGAATATGATCGAAACACCTTGGCTAATGAATATTTCCGAGACGTCAACAAAGGGCTTCATCCCCATGTTCCGCAAAACTACTTCCCTGGAAATGATCCTGCCGCATTGCCCCCTCTCACCTGGCGCAGTCATGCCAATCTGCTGTATACCAACTGGCTGAATTATTACGTATACCAGCAAACTCCCTATGATTTGAAAAATTTGAAAGATTTTGATTAAGGACAGGTGTAACATGAAAAAATTTTGATTAGCGCATGTAGGGGCCTTTGATTTTGAAAATTATGGAGATCTCTTGTTTCCCTTTGTATTGGAGGAACATTTAAAACGTTTCTTAGATATTGAGGAAATCGTTCTCTTTGCTCCTTTGGGCGGCCCCATGCCTTTTGAGGAAGGACGTACCGTCTATCCGGTAGAGAAATTAGAAGAGCTTCATCAGAAGAAACCTTTTGACGCTATTGTGGTAGGCGGCGGCGACCTGATTCATTTTTCTAAAATTCAAGTGAATATGCCTCACTTATCCAAAGAAAAAGTATGGTATACCCCCTATCATTTATGGGCATCCTCTTCTATCCTTGCGGCAAAATATAATCTTCCTCTCCTTTGGAATGCCCCTGGGGTCCCTTTTCCTTTTTCAGAGAGAGAAGAATCTCTGATAAAAGCACTTACAGATATCGCCGATTATATATCCGTCCGTGACTATTTATCGCAGAAAAATTTACAACCTGTTTGTACGCAAAACGTGCATGTAGTCCCTGATACTGTCTGTTCTCTTTCTTCTCTTATCTCTCAGGAGCAGCTTACCCCTTATTATCATCAAGTCTGTCAGCGGTTTGGATTTTCTCCTGAAGACAAGTACATGGTATTCCAGGCATCGGCGGTGATTAACAGCGACGACGCTAAAACTTGTGCGGAAACTCTGTTATCTATCAAAAAGAATTTCGGCTTGCAAATTTATTTGCTTCCCATTGGATATGCGTTGGATGATACCAGTAGTCTGTCTTATATTCAAAATCTATATCCCGGGGAATTTTCTTTGATAGCAGAAAAATTGACCCCTTTAGAAACTTTAAGTGTTATTATTCATAGTCAAGCTTATATCGGTTCCAGTCTCCATGGATGTATTACCGCCAATAGTTACGGTGTTGGTGCTATTGTATTTAACAATGTCAAATTAAATAAGATCCCTGGATATTTGCAGCTTACCAAACAAGAGCAAAACTTAATAGATCATGCTTGTGATCTTTACCAAGCCTTTGAAAAAATCATGGAACACTCAGTTTCCTTTCCTAATAACTTATGTTCTAATATTGAAGTACATTTTCAGAAAATGGCCCAGTTGGTTGAAAGAGGCGGCTCTCCAAAAAAGATATCCCAACTCTCTATTAGTTCCATGGATGTTCTCGCCGATTTCTGGCAAGACAACAGCCGTTTGTCCCAAGAACTTCAAGTATCTTCCCAAAATAATGCTTCCCTTTCTCAGAAATTGGAAGTCGAACGCGCTATCCACAAGGAATTGTATCAAAAAACAGCCAGCCTGCAACAATCCCATCAACAGTTGGCCGCTGAATTACAGATCTGTAAACAGCAACGGAATTATTTTGAACAAGCCCTACAAGAAATGCAAGGCTCGATTTTTTGGCGTATCACCAAACCGATGCGGATACTATTGGATCGCCTGAAACATAAGTAAAGAAAGCACAGAAGGGACTGCTACAGTAGTAGCCGTCCCTTCTGTTATAAAAAAATAATTTTTTAGCCATTCAGTATCATACGATTTGTTTCCCTGGAAAACAGTTATCCTGTAATCCTTAAAAAACACGTGGAAAATATCCTTACCCGGTCAGCTTTCCCCTTAATTCCTGAAGGATCTTTTTTTCCCGGCGGGACACCTGTACCTGGGTCATTCCCAAAGCCTCGGCCGTCTTACTTTGGGTCAGGCTTTTAAAGAATCGCATAATAATTAGGGAACGGTCGCGGGGTTCCAGTTCCCCCACAATCTGTTTTAGTGCCAGCAGTTCCGATATTTTTTCCTCCGGCGCCTCTACCGGAATATCCAGCTGACCTCCCCCGTTTTCTTCATCTGCGGTAAGTGAGAGCGGGGCAATGGATGCGTTGAGCGCCTGAGCCGCTTCCGCAGTCTCCACACCCAGCGCCTGCGCTAATTCCCCAATGGTGGGCTCCCTGCCTTCCCGCGCGGAAAAAGCGGAACATTCCCTGGTGGCTTTCATAGATAATTCTTTTAAAGAACGCCCTACTTTGACGGTGCCTCCATCCCGGAAAAGCCTCCTCATTTCTCCCAGAATAACAGGGACCGCATAAGTAGAAAAGCGAACTCCACGGGTATCATCAAAGGCGTCCACAGCTTTGACCAGTCCCAAGCAGCCGGCCTGGAATAAATCATCGTATTCTATCCCCCGGCCACGAAACCGTTTTGCACAAGCATGGACTAAGCCAATGTTCTCGCTGACCGCCTGTTCCCGCTTATCCATTTTGTACCGGGCGGCGGATGATTGTTTTTTCCATAGTGACCGTCGTCCCTTTTCCCTTCTGGGATTTCACTTTCAGCTTGTCCATAAAACTCTGCATAACGGCGAATCCCAAACCGGCCCTCTCTTCTCCCGCTGTAGTAAATAATGGTTCCATAGCCTGTGGGATATCTTCAATGCCGCACCCCTTATCCCGTATCTGGATGACTATTTTTCCACTGTCAAATAGTTTTGCCGTTATGTAGATCATCCCTAGCCCATCCTGATAGGCATGTACAATACAGTTGGTTACCGCCTCAGAAACTGCGGTTTTGATATCGGCCAATTCGTCAATGGTAGGATCCAGCTGGGCAACAAATGCCGCCACGGTAGCCCGGGCAAAACTTTCGTTGGAAGACCGGCTTAAAAAGGAAATTTTCATTTCATTGCTGGGTTTCATGCTTTTTTCACATCCTTTTCTAATACTCCAAGCTTATCCAATCCCGACAAGCGAATAACCCGGGCTATATATTGGGGAACATGGATCACACGTAAAGTTCCCCCCAGCGTTTGCATCAGTTTATAGCGCCCCATAATCAATCCTATTCCCGAGCTATCCATAAAATCCACCTGCTGGAAATCCAAGTTAAGTAAATGAGGTTTGCACTCTTCCGCTTTTGCGTCAATGCTTTCCCGGATCTCTTTCGCTGTGTGATGATCGATGTCCCCAGACAATAACGCCGTCATCTGGGAACCCTCTACCAGTAGTTCCACACCCATTGCACACTACAACTCCTATCTCTTTTTTATATTTTTGGGAATTTCATCAACATGATAGGTTGCCCAAAGTTATTTATTTTATGTGGAAAAGGCTATAAAAAAACAGGAACCACCCTTCTTCCATAGAATAAAGGATGGCTCCTGTTTTTTTTCGGGAATCCTGTTGTCGGAACCTAACTAGTTTTGGCAGGAGGATAATACGCGCTGTACAAGAGGGCGCATTTCCCCCGCTAGGAAAAACGAACCACAAATAAGGATAGCTCCGTCTTTTCCCGCTAAACCCCACGCCTTTTGGAACGCCTGTTCCCGGTTGTGCATAGCTTCCACTTTTGGACAAAAATCAGAAGCCACTTTGGCCAACTCTTCGCTGGTAAGGGAACGGGGATTTTCCGGCTGTAAGGTAATGATTTGAGAACATAGGGGGGCGATATAAGACAGGGCGGAACGGCTATCCTTATCCGCCATCATTCCCATAATGGCCACGATATTTTTCCCCGGAAGATATTTTTTGACTACTTGAGAAAGCGCCATAGCTCCTTCTGGGTTGTGCCCTCCATCCAGTAGTACGATGGGAGAGGGCCATAGAATTTCCATACGGGCTGGAATTTTTGCCTTAGCAAATCCAATCTGTAAATCTTGATCCGATATCTGTATCCCTTTTTCTCTCAGTACCTCCACCGCAGTCAAGACGGTGGAGGCATTTTTTACTTGATGTTCCCCCAAAAAGGGCAAGGTTATTTCTAGACCACGATAATTTAGTACAGAACCTGATAGATCCGACGACTGGCAAGATACCTTATATGGATCTACAAAAACCAAATGATTGCCTCTTTCCCTAGCCGCTTGAGAAATCACACAAGTCGCAGTTGGGTCGCTTTGGGGATATACAACGGTCACTCCCCCACGTTTAATGATCCCGGCTTTTTCAAAAGCGATCTTCTGTATGGTATCCCCTAAAACGGCCGTATGGTCTAAAGAAATCGAACAAATCACCGCCAGTAAGGGGCATGGGATGACATTCGTAGCGTCAAACCGTCCGCCTAAACCGACCTCCAGCACAACCATATCGCAATGTTCTCTGGCAAACCATACCAGGGCCAATGCCGTAATTAACTCAAATTCTGTGATAGTTTTTCCCTGGACGGCCATATTTTCCACCACCGGTAGGATTTCATCCAACAAACCAGCCAATTGGTCTTTGGGAATCATCTCCCCATTGAGCTGAAAACGTTCCCGGAACTCTGTCACATAAGGGGAAGTGAATAAACCTGTGCGATAGCCCGCCTGCTGTAAGACAGAGGAAAGCAATGTGCAGGTAGTGCCTTTGCCGTTGGTTCCAGCCACATGAATAAAAGAAAGCGATTCCTGGGGATCCCCTAACCGGTGCAGCAATTCTTGGATACGTTCCAGCCCCGGCTTTATCCCAAACCGAAGCAATGAATTGATTCTTTTTACCGCTTGTTCGTATGTCATAGTCGGCCCCTCCTATCATCCCAAACGCCATATCTCAACCTTTTCATACATACAACCCGCTTGCTATCCTACTTTTTTTCTTTTATACTAAATAGGGAGAAACATAGGACAAGAACCAGAAAATTCCTGATGGATTGGTTATCCCATGTTTCCTATCTAAGGATAAAGGGAGCGAAGAATTTGAATATATTGATGTTATACGCCTCCGCCGGCGGCGGACACAAAAAAGCGGCGGAAGTAGTAAAATCTTATCTGCTTACACAAAATCCCAACCATACCGTCCGGTTGGTGGATACACTCAAAGAAGTCAACCAATTAGCGGACGTGTTCTGCTGCGACGGCTATCAACTGGCGGCCAAATACGCCCCCTGGGTCTTCGGCACTTTTTATAAAGCGGCAGACCAGGAAACCCCCATTGCCAATCTAGTCCCCGCTATCACCGCCCGCCTGAGCCGGAAGCTGCTTCCGCTCATTGAAGAATTCCAGCCGGACGTCATCATCAGCACCTATCATTTTTCTGCGCAAATGGTCTCCCATCTCAAAGGGACAGGACAAATTCAAACGCCTTTGGTGTGTATCGTCACCGATTATGGCCCTCATCGGGCGTGGATCTCCCCTTATGTGGACGCTTACGTGGTTTCCGACGAAGGTATGGCGGGGCAATTGGTTGCCCGGGGCGTTTCCAGGGAGATCATTTATCCCTTTGGTATTCCGGTGGAACAAAAATTTTTCCAAGAAGAAAACAAGGAACAGTTGCTTTCCCATCTGGGATTCCGTCCCAATATCCCCACCCTGCTCTTTATGGCGGGAAGTTTCGGCGTCCGTTCTATGCTGGACATCTACCAGAAAATAGACGCCCTTCCTTTGCCGTTCCAGTGCATTGTGATCACTGGGAAAAATCCAAAGCTGTACCGGCAAATTGAAAACATCCGATTATACAGCCCCCATCGGACCAAACTGGTCTATTTCACTTCTCATGTGGAAAAATATATGCACGCCGCTGATCTCCTTCTTACCAAACCCGGCGGGCTTACCATCTCCGAAGCGTTGGCCAGCGGGCTACCTATGGCTGTGTTCGGCGCTATTCCCGGACAGGAAGAAGACAACGAGCGTTTCCTGCGCTCCCATCAAATGGGGATTTCCATCTGTCCTGACACCTGTAGGCCTATACTCTCTCGTCTCCTGGGCAACCCCCAGCAAATTGAGAAGATGCGCAATGCCTGCAAAGCTTTCGATAAATCGGATTGCGCAAAAAATATCTGCAAACTGATCCATCAACTGGCCGATCCCACATGACGTTTTTACAAAACAAAAGGCGCACAGTTTGTGCGCCTTTTGTTGTCGGCAAACTTAAACATTTAAAAATCGCAATTCAGATCCCAGTACGGATCACAGGCTGTTACTGCAACGCTTCTATCGACGAATGGATCAGGTTGATCTTTTCCTGCAATTTATTGGCCTGATTGCGCACCCCTTCCACAACATTGGCGGGAGCTTTTGAAAGGAATCCAGGATTATTCAATTTATTCTGTGCCTGCGCCAACTGTTTGGAGGCCGCTTCCAGTTCTTTATTCAGACGGGCAATCTCCGCCTTTTTATCTACAAGCTCGTCCATAGGGATGTAAATCTTAGCGTCCGCAGTGACAATCGTGACAGCGCCTGGGACGTCAAAAGCTTCTCCCACTTCCACCTGGTTGGCATATGCCAGACGGCTGATAAATGCCTGCCCCTTACGGAACGTCTCCTGAGCCGCAGAAGCGATATATACCCTTGCTTTCCGGGAAGGCGGCACATTCATCTCCGCCCGGCGGTTACGGATAGCGCGGATCGCGTCCATAATCCGGTGCATCTCTTCCTCAGCTTCCGGGAAACAATGGTTTTCCTGATATTTGGGATACTCCGCAACCATGATGGATTCCCCTTCATGAGGAAGCGTCTGCCAAATTTCTTCTGTAATAAAGGGCATAAATGGATGCAACAGTTTTAATGTATTACTCATGACCCAAACCAGGACCCGACGGGCGCCTTGGGCGGTACCGTCTCCCTCCTGCAAACGGGTTTTTGCCAATTCAATGTACCAGTCGCAGAACTCATCCCAAATGAAATCATAAAGTTTCTGGACGGCGATTCCCAGTTCGAACTTTTCCAGATTTTCCGTAATCTCTTTTGCAACGCGGTTAAACGAACTGACAATCCATTTGTCTTCCAGAGTAAGCTCTTCCGGAAGTGTGTCAGGCACGTCATGCCCATCGATGTTCATGTGAATAAACCGGGCTGCATTCCAGATCTTATTGGCAAAATTGCGGCTGGATTCCAGCTTTTCTTCCGTAAAACGCATGTCGTTCCCCGGGCTGTTTCCGGTGGCCAGCGTAAAGCGCAGGGCATCCGCTCCGTAACGGTCAATGACTTTCAGCGGATCGATCCCGTTACCCAAGGATTTAGACATTTTCCGCCCTTGTGCGTCCCGCACCAGGCCGTGGATAAATACCGTATGGAAAGGGACTTGCCCGGTATGCTCTACCGCGGAAAAAATCATGCGGGCAACCCAGAAGAAAATAATATCATAACCGGTAACCAAGGTATCGGTAGGATAAAAATATTTAAGCTCCGGGCTCTCATCCGGCCAGCCCAACGTAGAGAAGGGCCACAACGCAGAAGAAAACCAGGTGTCCAGCGTATCTTCGTCCTGATGCAGATGCTTGCTTCCGCACTTGGGACAGGCGTGGGGCTCCTCCCGGGCGACGACGGTCTCCCCGCAGTCCTCGCAGTACCAGGCGGGAATCCGGTGCCCCCACCACAGCTGGCGGGAAATGCACCAGTCGCGGATATTTTCCATCCAGTTATAATAAATCTTGTCAAAGCGCTCCGGAACAAACTTTACTTCGCCCTTGCGCACCACTTCAACGGCCGGTTCCGCTAAGGGCTGCATCTTAACAAACCACTGCTTGGAAATACGGGGCTCTACCAGGGTGGAACAGCGGTAGCAAGCGCCCACATTGTGCTGGATTGGCTCCACTTTCACCAGGAATCCGCCGTCTTCCAAATCCTTGACAATGGCCTTTCTCGCCTCTTCCCTGCTCATGCCCTGATATTTTCCGCCGTTTTCATTGATAACGGCATGTTCGTCCATCACATTGATGATGGGCAGGTTATGGCGCAGGCCCACTTCAAAGTCATTGGGGTCATGTGCCGGGGTAATCTTTACCACGCCGGTCCCGAAATCCATTTCCACATAGGTATCGGCAACAATGGGAATCTCGCGGCCCACCAAAGGCAGGATCAACGTTTTCCCTACCAAGTGCTTGTAGCGCTCGTCATCCGGATATACCGCCACGGCGGTGTCGCCCAGCAGCGTTTCCGGACGGGTGGTAGCCAATTGCAGATAACCGGAACCGTCGCTCAATGGGTAACGCAGGTGCCAGAAGTTTCCGCTGTGCTCCTCAAACTCTACTTCCGCGTCTGAAATGGATGTACAGCAATGGGGGCACCAATTGATGATGCGCTCCCCGCGGTAAATCAACCCTTTTTCATACAGGCGGACAAATACCTCGCGTACCGCTTTGGAGCATCCTTCATCTAAAGTAAACCGTTCTCTTTCCCAATCGCAGGAGGAACCCAGCTTTTTCAGCTGCTCAATAATACGTCCTCCAAACTTTTTCTTCCAATCCCACGCGCGTTCCAGGAACTTTTCCCGTCCGATATCCTCTTTCGTGATCCCTTCCTGACGCATAGCCTCTACAATTTTTGCCTCTGTGGCAATAGACGCATGATCGGTACCCGGCAGCCACAAAGCGGAATATCCCTGCATCCTGCGAAACCGGATCAGAATATCCTGTAATGTTTCATCCAGGGCATGTCCCATATGCAGTTGGCCCGTGATATTTGGAGGCGGGATCACAATCGTATAAGGCTTCTTGTCCGGGTCTATTTCTGCATGGAAATATCCGCCGGAAAGCCAGAAATCATAGATCCGGTCCTCTACCTCTTTAGGCTCGTAGGCTTTTGCTAATTCCTTGCTCATCAGTGCTCCTCCCCGGTCATCAACGACCTGTTTTCTTTCTAAGGAAAAAACCATTGAAATGGAATCCTTCCATGATCTGTTTTTTTCTTATGGTAACCTTTATATTATCACATCCGGTATGGGGTTTGTCAATATTTCGGATCGCCTTGTCTCAGAAACTCCATTTCCTTTTCCTGTTTCTCCTCCCCCTTTACGCTTATTGATAGCGATTATTTGCAAATCGGTTTTCCCATGTTATAATGAAGAAAATGTAGAATTATGTATTTTTTTACAAATATGAAACCGTTTAAAAATCTTTTCGTAATAAAAGGAGGCCCTTTTTCATGTCCCGTCCCTTTTTCCGCCGTGGAAAGACAGCTGTGTTGCTGTGTTTGTCCTGCCTTTCTTTATTGACGGCGTGCCAATCCCCTACTTCTCCCGCCATGACACAGCAGGAAAGCCAGCCAGAAAGCAGTTCTTCCAGTATCGAAGTGATCCCAGAGCAAACTGAGGAATCGGAATCACAACCCGCTGCTGACAATTCCTCCTCCATAACTCCTTCCGATAATTCTTCAACCTTGCCATCCTCCATGCAACAAGTGGAATCCTCATCGGAACCGGACAGCTATATTATGGATATGGAAACCATCTATCAAACCCCGGAACTTCCCACCGGATGCGAGATCACGGCTTTGACCATGGCTATGCAGTATCTGGGATTTGACGTTTCCAAAACAGAAATGGCCGACGATTACCTGCCTAAATCCAGCAATTGGTACTATGTGGGGGACAAACGGTATGGCCCTGATTTCCGGAAAGTATTTGCTGGAAATCCCTTTTCTGCCAGCGGTTATGTCTGCGGAGCACCTGCTATTGAGACCGCCGCCAATGGATACTTAAAGGATATCGGCAGTTCCTGGCAAGCCTTTGATATCACCGGAACCAGCCCCGAAGAGCTGTATTCGCTGATTTTACAGGATATTCCTGTCGTAGTCTGGATCACCATCGATATGGTGGACCGCCCCATTGCAGGGGGATGGTATGTGGAAGAAACCGGGGAATATCTAGAATGGTCAAAAATGGACCACTGCGGGGTGCTCATGGGAGTTGACGATTCTTCCGTTACGATTAACGACCCTATTTCCGGTATCATCACCGCCAGCAAAAGCCGGTTTGAATCGGTTTATGAACAAAGAGGACAGCAAGCTGTCGTCCTTTTAGAAGACAGTTCCTCTCTTCCCAATTCATAAGTTTGCGATCTGATTGCCCGGCCATACCGGTTTAGCCCCAATGGATACCAGGGAAAACCATAGCGCGGCGCATACAGCAATTTATAAACAGGCCCAACCCGTTCTCCAAAAAATTTAGCGGATGATTCCGATTGCCTTTTATTCAGCTTTCGCTGGATAAAAGATTGCTTCCCGACAGGAAGCTTAACGCCAAATTATTTTTTATCCCCACCGGGGTGGTATTATTACCTGATGATTTTAAAACCTGAAACAGCAAAGAAAAAGCGCGGCAAGGTTCCTTTGTTTGGGATCTTGCCGCGCTTATCTTTTAACCTGCTTTTTTCGCCCTTTTCGAACTGTAGAAACAACAAATCCGAACCCATTGCCAACCGGCTAAGGTTCGGATTTACTGTTTTGGTGAACCACATTGTTTAATACACAAAGATTTTTTCCCGATAAGCCATTTTCAATTTTTGAAAGTAAAACATCGGTGATTGTAGTTTCTTCATCACCTGTATTAAAAGTTATAGTGATTCTATCATCATACAGAAAGATTTTGTTGACAAACAGCCGAATTAACGACTTTCGATAGGTCTTATCACGAATATCACCATTTGTTAATTTTGTAAGATGAGCGATAACCTGTTGTTCTGTCATAACGTAATGTCTTGCTTTTTCAACTTCAAGCTGTTTTTCCAGCTCTTTTATATCAGCCCCTATTTTCCCTAAGTCCTCAAATATCATTTCCCGAATCGTATCATCTTTACAGGCACGAAGAGAGGCCATTTGATTTGATTTTTCTTCCTGTGCTTTTTGAATTAGACTTTCCAGACGTTTCATTTCGGAACGGTCGTCCATGCTTAAAGCAATTTTAACCACTTCTTTTGCAATCTTGCGGATATTCTGCGGTGTAAGAAGTTTCCGGCATTCATTTACTACAATATCTTCAATATAGTCTTTATGCACCATCTTCTTGTTACAGGTCTTGCCTTTCCCGGAATTTTTGCATTTGTAATAGTTGAATATCACACCTTTTTTACTGATTTGGTTACTGCTGTGTCCTGTCATTTTTTCTTTACAGTAACCGCAAAATAATTTTCCCGAAAGGATATATTCTGCTTTTGCTCTTGCACGCGCAGGAGCTTTTTTATTTGCTATCATTTTTTCCTGTACTTTGTCAAAAAGGTCTTTATTAATTATCTGCGGCATTCCGCCCGGAATTTCATGACCGTTATATATATAAATCCCTAAGTATTTTCTATTTTTCAACATGGTATGTAAAGAATTTTTATTGAAAGATGTCCCCTGTGCCGTTGTTATATGTCTTTCATTCAAACTGTCACAAATTTTCTTCATACTCCAATCATCAGCATACTTTGCGAAAATTTCCCGAACTATGGGGGCACGTTCTTCATCAAGTACATAACGTTTATTTTCAATGCGATAGCCTAATGGAGTAGTCCCACCATTTGAAAGTCCTTTTTCTGCATTGATATTCATTCCACGGGTTACTTTCTGTGAAAGCTCTACGGAATAATATTCAGCCATACCTTCCAGCATGGCCTCAACCAAAATACCGCTTGCATCATCGGTTATGGTTTCTCTTGCACTAATAACAGTAACGCCATTCTTTTTCAGAATATGTTTATAGTGTGCACTGTCATATCTATTTCGAGCAAAGCGGTCTAACTGGTAAACAATAATTCCTTGAAAAAATTTTTTGCTACTGTCACGAATCATGCGCTGGAATTGTGGCCTGTCATCTGTTTTTGCACTGATCGCTCTGTCTATGTATTCCCCAATAATGTTATAGCCCTCTTTTTCGGCATAGTCACAGCATACTTTTAATTGGCCTTCAATGGATTCTTCTCGCTGTTTACTGTCTGAGTAACGAGCATAAATTACAACGTTCATTTTCGCACCTTCCTAATACTTTAACCCTCAACAATCCGAAGGTATTTATAAATCGTCGGATAAGACAGGGAACAGAGCCTTGAAAACTCTTTCTTGTTGATTTCGCCCTTTTGATATTTCGGATAATGTCGATAGAAAATAGCGGGAATATCGTCGGCTGTGACCGCAGGCCGCCCAATCGCTTTCCCTTTGGATTTGGCATTCTCCATACCGCTT
>CAJFUH010000027.1 GCA_904420155.1 uncultured Clostridia bacterium | reverse complement strand
TTCAAGTGATGAACAAGGTGGACTGGAAACAGGGCGACAAGACCATCCTGGAAGTCGCGGTGGACGTGGCCAATTCCATCAATGAGAATCTTGACCTGTACGTGGAAGCCGGCAAACAGGAATTTGTGGACGCTCTGGCGAAAGCAGAAGAACTGTTAGCCAGCGGCAACGCCTGGCAGGACGACATCGACGCGGCTACCGACGCGCTGATCGAAGCCATGGCAAACCTGCGGATGGCCCCGAACAAGGACATCCTCAACGATATGATCGATGAGGCTTCCGGATTGGAGCTGAGCGCATACACCGCAGACAGCGCGGCAGCCCTGAACGAGGCCCTTGCCAACGCGAAAGCGGTAGCGGCGGACGATAACGCCACCCAGGCGCAAATCGATACCGCGACCGATACCCTGAAAGCTGCCATGAGCGGGTTGGTATTTGTAAACGGCGACAACAGTGAAGCCGCTGAAGACAACACTACCGGCACCACCACCCCGGTAGGCGAGGGCGCCACCCCCACCAAGACCGGCGATGCTGGCGCAGCAGGCCTGGCGGCCCTGGCTCTGCTCAGCGTGGGTAGCGTACTGCTGATGAGCAAAAAGAAAAAATAAGAAATTCTTTGGTTCTTTACTGGGAGGAATTTTTCTCCCCAAAGAAAAAAGAAAAGCAATTTCTGAGGATTCCCTGTGAGAATGGGAATCACCCATAAGAAACACCCCGTTTGTCGTTACCTGATAGGGTCTGGCAAATGGGGTGTTATTTTTATGCCAAAAAGACGGTGCCATTTTTAACAAAAAGGGATAGGATAAGGGCTGGATTAAAAAACAATCAAATATAAAAATATAATATTTCAAAATTAATAAAATAAATGATACAAAACAACAATTGCAACAATGCAACATTTCTGGATAAAGCAATAAGTTGATTAAAAGCGAAAGAAATTTGATTAATTGCGCAAAAAAATAAAAACAAAAAAACAAGAGAAAAGGCCGGTGTTATCAGACTTTTGTGAAATTTCATAAATAAAAATAGAGATTACTGAAAGAATTACGACAACTTGACTTTTAATTTTGATTTTTCTATCATAAACGCAACAAAAATACGGAAACGGAAAACATCTCCATGGGTCAAAAGAAAAGGCAGGCGTATCTGCCGGTTTCATTGCACAGGAGAGAAACATGGCGGCAAAGCCCCATAGGTTTCCCGTTTTGGAAAGGAGTTTTTTGAAGTAGAAAATTAAAAAAAGAAAGGAAAAATGAAGCATGAAAAAACATCATTTCAGGAAATCGCTTTCCGCCCTTTTGGCGCTTTCCATGATGGCGGCTACTGTGGCGGGGAGCATGTCCACCGTGTATGCGGGCGGCGACAGCCTGCCCCCGCGGGAAGGAGAGCAGGGACACAAAGGGGATAACCAGCCTACCTATTGGCATTACAGTGTCGATAACATGCTGGAATGGGAACCGGAAAAAGACCAGTACAGCGAGTTTATAACAGCCAAAGTACCCCTTCAGGAACGCAACAAGGAGTTTAAGGCCACCCAGGCCAATCCCATGCTGGATCAGGAAGTACAATGTACAAGCCTTGCGGGCGACTATGGGAACCATTTTATCAATCCACCCCTTTACAACGACGAGTTCGCCTTATATCTGCAAAACTTCTGGCAGTATCAGGACTGTTATGCAGAGTGGCACGGGGTTGTGGTCGCGCCCACGCCGGATGGCCTTGTTGACGTGGAAGCCCCATGGAATGAGCGGTATTATGAGTTTGGGACCATCGGGACGCCGAATCCTGCGTATACCAATGCGGCTCATAAAAACGGCGTAAAATCCCTGGGAGGTATTTTCTTCCCCAGGACAGACCATACGGATCAAATCCTGGTCAAAGATGAAAACGGAGAATTCCCGATTGTCGATAAACTGGTGGAATTGGCCGAGTACCAGGGCTTTGACGGATATTTCATTAACGCCGAAGAAACGCTTTCCGCCGAATTTATGCCGCTCTATCAGGAGTTCTGCCGGGCGTTGACTTCCCGGGGACTTTATATCCAGGTTTATGCGTCCAATAGGTATGGGCAGAATAACCAGTCTTCCTGGGGTACCATCGATTATTACAACAAAGACGCCACAGAATTCAGCAACTGGATCAAAGACCCGGAGGACGCCACCATTGCGGCCAATTCCCTGTACATGAATCCGGATCCCAGCAAGAGCATGGTGGACGGATCGGTTTCCGCCATGGAATCCCTGGGACTCGACCCGAGGGCGACGGTTTTTAATACCCTGGAAGCGGGACAGACCGGTTTTTCCGGCACGCGCGGTTCTCTGTATAACACCTTGGATGAGAACCTGGTGCCGCGCACCGGTATCGCCGCGCTTGGTACCGATTCCTGTTACAGCCATCTGGACGAGAAGCTGTTCGGGCATAGCGGCAACAACTCTTATCAGGAAAACCGCCGCGGGGATCCGGATTATCAGAAATACATATTTGCGCGCGAGCGTTCCTGGTGGGCCGGCGCTCTGGATACGCCGACTTACGACGCAGGCCAAGGGACCCTGGGTTCGGCCGGACTTTCCCGTGAGGAATTGTTGGATGAAGTGTTGAACGCCACGTTTGACCCAGTGGCCGTAGCCAACAACCCGGACCGCGGCAAACCCAATGAGGGCCAGAGCTATCAAACCTGGCGCGGTATGTCCGCCTTTATCTCCGAGCGTTCAGTAGTGGACGGCACCAATTTCTATACCAACTTCAACACCGGCCACGGGATGCAGTATTTTGTGGACGGGAAAGTATCCAACGATCACGAATGGGCCAATATCAACATCCAGGATATCCTGCCCACCTGGCAGTGGTGGATCGATACGGAGAGCGAAAACCGCCTGACCCTGGATTTCGATTATGGTGAAAAATACAGCGCGGCCTACGATTACACGCAGGTCGGCGGGTATGACGGCGGCAGCTCCCTGGCGATCTTCGGCGACGTGGACGCGCAGTCAGATATCCGCTTGTATAAGACCGACCTAGATGTGACCGAAACCACAGAGCTGAACATTGTTTATAACAAGCCTTCCGCAACGGACGACACCACGCTCTCCGCGGTGTTGTATTTCCAGGACGGCGACGCGGTACATCCGGTCTATATGCCCATTGAGAACGCAAACGTCAAGACGGACGGCTGGGTCAGCGCTTCCCTGGATCTGTCCGACTACGCGGGCGATACCATTGCAGCGTTCGGCCTTTCCGTTGATACCAACGGCGCGGCTGTGGAAGATTATCAGATCAACATCGGTGAAATGACCATTACCGACAATAAGCTTTCCGCTCCCGCCGCTCCCACGGGCCTGACCATTGACAAGGCGTTCGATACCTCCGAACTGTACATTTCCTGGGATCTGGCTGATTACAGCGACGTCCAGAAGTACAATGTCTACGCGGAGTTTGAGGACGGCACGGAAATGTATATGGGCGGCACCTACGACGACGTCTATTACATCAAGTCCCTGTATGAGCCCAAGGGCAATGTGACCATCAAAGTCACGGCGGAAGGAGCCGACGGCAAGGAAAGCGAAGCGGCCACCGTTACCCGTAACTTTGACGAAATCTCGTCCGACCTGACCGTGGAAGAAGGAGTAGGCGTGCTGAACGCTTCCTGGACCAATCCGGATATGGATTACGCCTCCATCCGCGCGGACGTCACCTTCCCCCACAGCTATTACGGCCATGACGAGACGTACAGCGCCACATTTGCGAAAGACGCCGAATCCGGCAACGTGTTTGTCCCGATTGCGGACGGCAGCAACTATACCTTCCGTCTGTCCTATCTGGACGAAGAGGGCAATGTGATTTCCTCCACCGACCGTTCCGGACAGCTTCCGGATCTTTACTGCGCACCCTATGACGACATTGTCTGGTATAGCCGCGTCCCCGGAAAAGGCTGGAAACTGGATACCCCGAATACCTATGACTGGTGGCACCTGACCGCATGGTATAACGGCAGGGTTGTGAAAGACCATGTCATCCGCGGCATTGACGACCTGACCGGCTTGCCGCTGCAAGGCGACTTCGGTTATGTAGAAGTCCAGCTGGAAGACTATGCAGGCAATCAGTCGGAGATTACCCGCGCTTACTACGGGGCGGCAGAAAAAGCGGTGGATGAAACCATATTCCCGGATCCCGTCCTACTGGAAGCGGTAAAAACCCAGGTTGGCGAGACCATGGATAAAGTTATCGCTTTCGACGGTACGCTGGATCTCTCAGGGCTGGATATTAAGAACTTTACCGGACTTTCTTACTTTGAACATCTCACCGGGATTGACTTTACCAATTCTCCAGTTACCGCGATTTCCGGGCTGGATACGCTAAGCAATCTGAAAACGGTCAATATCACCGGATGTACCAATCTACAGACGTTGAAGATTACAGGTACTTCCGCAGAGGAATTGGTGTACGGCGACGCCGCGGCTTTTGAAAACCTCTTGTTTGTGGATCTGTCGGACAATCGCTTCGATTTCAGCGAAGGAACTCCGGAACGTGCCTTTGTAGACGCGATTCAGGAGCAAATTAATAACTATGACGGGCCGGCCATCACAGAACCGGTATCGGGGAATGTAGCCATCAACGGTTCTATTACCGCAGATACGGTGGATGACTGGAACACCAACTTTGTAAGCCCCGGCAATATCATTGATGGGGATCGCACGTCTGAAGCGTCTGCAAATAATACCATCGGCGCTTATATGACCGTTGACCTTGGAAAGCCCATGCCGATCAATAAATGGGCGGCCTATCTGGGCGGAGCCAGCGGAGCCAACTGCTATCCGGGCGGATTTACGGTCCTGTATTCCAATGATAATGTGGAATTCACAGAATTGGAATCCATCACGGAGAAAACGGCTTCCGTAGAAAGAACACTGGGACAACCGGTAGAAGCTAGGTATTGGAGAATCCGTTTGGATGCCCGTGCGGACTGGTCTGCTATTGTCACAGAATTTGAACTTTATGCCGATACAGAAGTGGAAGTAACTCCTTCTATCGAGTACGGCAATCAACGTCCGCTGATGTATCCCAACGTAGAAGAAACTGTGACCCTGGAGAAGAAACTCAACGGCGAAGCGTTTGACTTGAACGCTTACTATGAGCAAGCTCTTCAAAACGCAGTGACCAACCGCGGTACTACGGCGGCGGAACTTGCAGAGGCCGACTTTATTGCAGAAGGTTACAATCCCAGCGAAGCCCTTTCCACCAAGGAACTGCACCAAATTAAGGTAACCGACGCCAACGGCAACGTGACCATGGATAGCGTTCCCACCAATGTAGCGGGAACCTACACGGTGGACTATATCACCTTTGCGGAAAACGGTTTGGAAACCGTGATGTACAGCCAGAAAGTAATCGTGAAAGCCGTTACCTCCGTACTGGAGAAAGTA
>CAJFUH010000026.1 GCA_904420155.1 uncultured Clostridia bacterium | reverse complement strand
TTTCGCCCATTGCAATGGGCGAGGAAGGGCTCCGCCCCTCCACCCCGCAAGCTTTTGAAAAAGCTTGAGCAAAACTTTTGAGTTTAAGCGCGGGCGACCTGGTTCTTTTTAGGGAAAACCCTGTGCGCGATGTGCCCGCCGCAGGCGTGAAAAGGTGGACGAAACTTTTACGTTTCTTCGCGGGCAACCCAGATTCTTTCTAGAGAAAACTTAGTGCGCGGAGTACCCGCCGTAGGCGCGCGGCGTGCCCCACCGCAGGTGTGGAAAATCTTGGGTAAAACTGTTACGTTTCGGCGCGGGCAGATCGGCTTATCTCTAAGAAAAGTTTTGTGCGCGACATGCCCCACCGCAGGTGGTGAGTTTTATTTTTTATCCGGCGGATCGTTTTCATAAAGCTGGGAAGCAGAAAGCAAAATTTGTTCCAGATAGATCCGTTTATCCACCGGGGCGGTATTGATGATATCCAGAATAGGGGAAGAGATATCCGATACTACCTTGCCGGTGAGGATATAATCCACAGAAACGCCAAGGATCTTTGACAGCTGGATCAAAGATTCATAAGATAACCCGTGGATCCCCCGCTCCACTTTACTATAAAAATTAGGGGTTACTCCCAGCAGGGAGGCAATCTTTTCCTGTGTAAGTTTGCGGTATACCCGCTGTCGACGAATGCGTTCGCCGATATCCTTTAAATATTCTTTTGGAAGATCGGCAGGTCTAGTCAATTTCATTCACCCCATATCAGTATTTATATCAGCTAAAAAAGTGGTTTTCAAGGTCGTATTACGAGTAGATCATCCGTATTACGGGGAAGGACAGGCAAATAAACAGAAAAAACCAATAATTTTCACATGGTTATAATAGAAAACAGGGTAGATTAATCACATTTTTATACTTAAAATAGAATAGAAGAGAAAAAATAAATAAAATAATAAAAAACAGACAAGTAAAATATATTCCAGAAAAATCCAGGCATAAAGCGGTTTTCAAATCGCAAACACAAGGTAAAAATGTTAATTGGTATCTATTTCCGAAATGTATTTTTATAATCTTTAAAAGAACAAAAAATTTTTAGTAGTGAAGTAAGTTCACTATTCCTTTACTTATAACCCTCTCTTTGTATATGCTAGTAACGATGGAATCCCGACAAATTTCCTGAATACCTGTAGTTGATACGCGGACAGAAGGGATGGATTGTTATAAAAAATGAAAACCTGGAGAAAGGGGGGGAGATACCCATGAGGCAAAAAACCAATCGGATGATCAGCGAGGAACAAAGGCAGGAGATCTGCCAGCGTATACGGGAGCTGCGCAGGGAGAAGAAATATTCCCAAAAAGATTTAGCGGAAATTTTGGGCCTGGAAAGGTCTTCTTACGCCTACTATGAATTGGGAAGGGTACAGATCAGTATTGATGTATTGTGCACCTTAACGCAGTTGTATGACGTTACAGCGGATTACATTTTAGGAATAAGCGACGAAAGGAACCCAGGGAAACAGACGGATCAGAAGGCAGACTGACCCCTGTTTTTTGTCGGGATAGGAGGCGGGCCGGAAAAGACGGCATGCCCCTCTGGTTCCACCGGTCGATAGGAAATAGCGGAAGCGCTACAATTCCGGCGTTACCATATATCAAGGAGAGAGATATAAAAAAGGGTGGGTCCCGATGGGGAACCCGCCCTCTTTCTTTTATATAGGTCCAGGGGCGCTCAGGAACAGAAACGGTGCGCGCCTATGGTGGTGAGTACCGGCCGGCTGAAAATCCATTGGTTGGTGGATTTGGCGGGGTTATAGTAATAAATGGCCCCGCCGGAAGGATCCCATCCATTGATGGCGTCCTGGGCGGCCCTTCGCGCGGAATCGGCCACCGGTTCGTTAAATTGGCCGTCGTTTAAGGCGGAGAAGGCCCCCGGCTGGTAAACGACCCCCGCCAGGGTGTTGGGGAAGGATGGGTGTTCCACCCGGTTTAACACCACGGCCCCCACCGCCACCTGCCCGGTATAGGGTTCGCCCCGGGCTTCGGCGGAAATGATGCGGGCCAGCAGTTCTACGTCGGAATCGCTGTAGGAGCCGCCCCCGCCGGAACCAGTGGCGCCGATCCCCAGGGCATCCAGGGTCTTGGGCCCGGCGATACCGTCGGCGGAAAGCCCCTGGCTTTGCTGGAAAGCGATCACCGCGTTTTTGGTCTTGGTGCCATAGATGCCGTCAATGCCGCCGGTGTCGTAGCCCATTTCATTCAATTTTGTCTGGATCTGCCGCACCTCTTCCCCGGAGGAGCCGTAGCGGGATAAGGTTTCCACAGCGTCTGGCCCCCCGGCAAAATAAAAGGCTACGGCGATCACCAATAAATTGACCAGCAGTACGACGCCAATGCGCCAAATGTTTTTGAGTACGGATGTTTTCATAGCCGACCTCCGATGATGTACCTTACGGCTTTCGTTCTGGAAAACCCTAAGATATGCTCTTTCTTCCATAGCTTTTCCCATACCGCGAAAAATATACCGGCGGCCCCTGTATATGGAAAAAAGAAAACCTCCGGAACGTTAGGCGCGCTGCGCTTTGGTTCCGAAGGTTTTTTCTCTTTTTCTTTTATTTATTTTTTGGTAAAAAATTGACGGAAGGCAGGTCGTTGGTCAGTTTATCAAACGTATAGCCTTGCGCGCACAATCCGTCGATGATTTCCGGCAGGGCGTCCGCCGTGGTGGCCTTGGTACCCAGGTCGTGCATCAATACGATACCATGGTTAAACCCTTCCGAGGTGCTCAGGGTATGCTGAACCAGCTTAGAGGCTGCGATATTATTGCCGGAAGCGTCGGAGGAATCGATATTCCAGTCATAGAAGGTGAATCCCCGCCGGGTCATCTCCGCCACCACTTCGTCGCGGATAGCCTTATTATACCCAGTGTTGGATCCTCCGGGAAAACGGAAAATGGAAGCTTTTACCCCGGTGACCTCATAGATTTTTTGATACATTTTATAGAAGTCGTCCAGGTAAGCCTCTACCGATGCGTAGATCTGGTGATAATCGTGGGTGTAAGAATGAATTGCAATGGTATGCCCTTCGTCCACAATGCGTTTCATCCGGTTCATGTTCTCCTCGCTGGGATTCTGCGCCGTAACGAAGAAGGTGGCTTTTACCCCTTTTTCTTTCAGCACATCCAGAATCCGGTCGGTATTGGGGGAGGGGCCGTCGTCAAAAGTAAGGAAGATTACATTCTCTTTGTCATAGGTGCCTTCCGCAGGGGGGCAGTAGAGGTCCGGATAGAGTTTCGTATAGGAAGGGCCGTCCTCAGGGGGAGCGGGCGGGGTCCATCCGTCGCCGCTGGAAGAGGTGGTGGCAGAACTGTCTGTCCCAGAGGATACAGGATCAGGTTCTGCCGAGGAAACGTCTATAGGTTCCAAAGAAGAATCTTCCGGCTGGGAAGGTTCGGGCTCCAGGGGGGATTCCGAAGAAGGGGCGGCGTCGGGCGATGAGGTGGGGATAGGGGTCAAAGGACGGACGACCAAGGTGATGATAACAGCCAGCGCCGCTACAATCGCGATCCCTCCGGCGACAATAGCCGTCCGCCGGAGGATCAGCTTACGATGATATTTGGAATTACGGTATACTTTCAATGGATAACACCTCATTACATTTAATAGGCAAAAAATCCCGGATTTCCCGGGAAAGGTTTCGATGAATGTGCAGATCGGTCTTAGACCCATTTTACCACAAAAAGCGACAAGATCAACGGAACAGCATGGAAAAATAAATGACAGTTCTGTTACTGTTGTGAAGAAGTTGTAGTACTTTGCGGCAAATGCCTAAAAAAGGAAAAAGAGGGGGCGGAAAAGGAATTTTTCCCCTGTTCCATATCAGTATATATTAGTATATCAAATTACTGGAAACAGAAGATCATAGGGAAAGAGCATTGCCAGAGATAGGGAGGATCGGGAAAAGCATTCCTAAATATAGAAAGCTATTTATAGGAGGAAAGAAGAGAAAAAAGCAAAGGCGGATTTTCCCATGAGGGGAGAGGCAGCTCCCAAAGGGGACGGCAGAAGAAAGGGGGGAGGCGTTAAGGGCTATCTGGCGCGCTTTTTTGTCGGAACATGTCCCAATAAAAGGGAATTTGAAAAAAATCAAATTTTTTTGCGAAAAAGTGTTGACAAATAGAAACCTGTTTGGTATTATAGTAGAGCGCTCGAGAGAGACGGACAAAAACAAACGAGATTGAGAGATCCGGTTGAAAAAATCTTGTTGAAATCGACGCAAGACAGGACCTTGAAAATTAAACAACGCAAAAGAAAGAGACCCGTAATTACTTTGAGGGAGCGCCTGGAAGGGCGCGGACCGAA
>CAJFUH010000025.1 GCA_904420155.1 uncultured Clostridia bacterium | reverse complement strand
GGTGGGACGGACTTCCTTGCCCAGTTTCACAGCCATCTTCATCAGAGCGCCGACGCCCTTCTGGTCCAGCTTGGCAAAGGGATCGTTCTCATAAATCTTGGTATCATAGTAAGCGTCGAGGAACTTACCGGCGTCATCACGGCTGAAGCCAAAGGTCATCTGGGTGAGGTCGTTGGTGCCAAAGCAGAAGAACTCAGCCTCTGTTGCAATTTCATCAGCGGTAATCGCCGCTCTCGGAATCTCGATCATGGTACCTACTTCGTACTTGATATCGGCATTTGCAGCTGCGATTTCAGCATCGGCAGTTGCCACAACGATATCCTTCACGAATTTCAGCTCTTTAACATCTCCGACCAGCGGGATCATGATTTCAGGTACAATCGTCCAATCCGGATGCGCTTTCTTCACATTGATTGCAGCACGGATTACCGCTTTGGTCTGCATCTTGGCAATCTCAGGATAGGTAACAGTCAGACGGCATCCACGATGGCCCATCATCGGGTTGAATTCATGCAGAGAGGCGATAATCGCCTTGATATCGCTGACAGACTTGCCCTGGGCATCGGCGAGAGCCTTGATGTCCTCTTCTTCGGTGGGCAGGAACTCATGCAGCGGCGGATCCAGGAAACGAATGGTTACAGGGTTGCCTTCCAGCGCTTCATACAACTTCTCAAAGTCGCCCTGTTGATAAGGCAGGATCTTCTCCAGAGCCTTTTCTCTTTCTTCCACGGTATCCGCGCAAATCATCTCACGGAAAGCCGCGATTCTATCCGCTTCAAAGAACATATGCTCTGTACGGCAAAGGCCAATACCCTCTGCGCCCAGTTCACGTGCCTTCTTCGCGTCTGCGGGGGTATCCGCATTGGTGCGCACTTTCAGGGTTCTGAACTCGTCCGCCCAAGACATGATGGTGCCGAACTCGCCTGCGATTGCAGCGTCAACGGTGGGGATAATGCCATCATAGATATTACCGGTAGATCCGTCGATGGAAATGTAGTCGCCCTCGTGATAGGTCTTGCCAGCCAGGGTGAACTGTTTATTTTCCTCATCCATGTTGATATCGCCGCAGCCGGAAACACAGCAGGTACCCATGCCGCGGGCAACAACGGCAGCGTGAGAGGTCATACCGCCGCGGACGGTCAAAATGCCCTGAGAAGCTTTCATACCGGTGATATCCTCAGGAGAAGTCTCCAAACGAACCAGGACGACCTTTTCGCCGCGCTTATTCCATTCTACAGCGTCGTCTGCGGTGAATACAATCTTACCGCATGCAGCGCCGGGGGATGCGCCAAGGCCTTTGCCAGCCGGAGTGGCCGCCTTCAGAGCTTTGGCATCAAACTGAGGATGCAGCAGGGTATCCAGGTTTCTCGGATCGATCATAGCAACCGCCTGCTGCTTGTCGATCATATTCTCTTCTACCAGGTCGCAGGCAATTTTGAGAGCCGCCTTTGCAGTTCTCTTGCCGTTTCTGGTCTGCAGCATATAGAGCTTGCCCTCTTCTACGGTGAACTCCATATCCTGCATGTCGCGATAATGTTCTTCCAGCGTTGCGCAGACCTTCTTGAACTCTGCAAACGCCTCGGGGAACTTTTCAGCCATTTCAGCAATCGGCATGGGGGTACGTACGCCGGCAACAACGTCTTCGCCCTGCGCGTTCACCAGGAACTCGCCCATAAGGCCCTTTTCACCGGTTGCGGGATCACGGGTAAAGGCAACGCCTGTACCGCAATTATCGCCCATATTACCAAACGCCATCATCTGTACGTTAACAGCCGTACCCCAGGAATAAGGGATATCATTGTCGCGGCGATAGACGTTTGCACGGGGGTTGTCCCAGGAGCGGAAAACTGCTTCTACAGCGCCCATGAGCTGCTCTTTGGGGTCGGAGGGGAAATCGCTTCCGATTTTTGCTTTGTATTCCGCCTTGAACTTGCCGGCAAGCTCTTTGAGGTCGTCGGCAGTCAGCTCAACGTCCTGCGTAACGCCTCTTGCCTCTTTCATTTCGTCAATCAGCTGCTCGAAGTATTTCTTACCCACTTCCATAACAACGTCGGAATACATCTGGATAAATCTTCTGTAGCAGTCCCAAGCCCAACGGGGGTTGCCGGATTTCTTAGCGATGGTGTCCACAACGTCCTCGTTCAGACCCAGATTCAAAATAGTATCCATCATACCGGGCATGGATGCACGCGCGCCGGAACGGACGGAAACCAGCAGGGGATTTTCTTTATCGCCAAACTTTTTACCAGTGATGTCTTCCATCTTGACGATGTATTCCATAATCTGTTCTTGGATCTCATCACTAATTTTTCTGCCGTCTTCATAATAACGTGTACAGGCTTCGGTGGTAATGGTGAAGCCCTGCGGTACCGGCATGCCCAGCACGGTCATTTCCGCCAAATTGGCGCCTTTTCCGCCCAGCAGTTCTCTCATAGAACCGTTGCCTTCGGAAAACAAGTATACGTATTTGTGGCCCATTGGTATCTACCTCCAACTTTATTAGGTGTGCATTCCTGCACTACCCTTCATCAAAAATAGCGAACTTTCCCAAAGCCAATATTAATCCATTCCATTATCCTATTAATATTGATAAGGGAAGCTCAACTTGTATTATAGCAAAAATTTCTATATTTATCTATACCTTTTTCCTATCAAATTCAAACTATTTTTCTATTATTTTTGCAACAAAAACAATGAACATTTACAAAAGAGCAATTTCGGCTTGAAAAATCAGCCACTTGTGAGATAATAATAGAGTACACAATTGCGCTTATCTGCTCCTAGTTTTCACGGCATCAAAGGGGAGGACGGCGCTTTTTTGGATAGATGTTATCTAGGGAACAGGCGCTCCAGGCGCCGTATTGGAAGGACTAGGAGGAAAAAACGGTATGGCAAAAACTTGTTCCGTTATCCTCGCCGCCGGCGAGGGAAAACGGATGAAATCCAACCGCCCTAAAGTGATGTCCCCCGTTCTGTTTAAACCCATGCTCAAATGGGTGATCGACGCCGCCACACAGGCCAATATCGACGACATCTGTGTGGTCACCGGCTATATGAGGGAAGAAGTTGAGCAATATCTACAAAGCCTGGACGGTAAATTCTACAGCGTATTTCAGTCGGAACGCAAAGGCACCGGCCACGCGGTACGGATGGCCGACCAGTTTTTGCGCAAGTATCAGGGCGGGGACGTCCTGATCTTAAACGGGGACGCGCCTTTTATCGACGCCTCCACCATTTCCGCCGCCCACGAATTGCATATCTCCGAGGGCAACGCCGTCACAGTGATTTCGGCGGAGCTTGACAACCCCTTTGGCTACGGCCGCATCGTCCGGGATTCGGAAAGCGGTATGCTGAAGGCCATCATTGAGCAAAAGGACGCCAACCACCGGGTACAGGCCATCAAGGAAGTCAATTCCGGCGCGTACTGGTTTGATGTAGACGCCCTGCTGTCGGTGCTTTACGATATCTCCAATAAGAACGCCCAGGGAGAATATTACCTGCCGGACGCCATTAAGCTGATCATCGGCCGGGGCCTGCGGGTCAACGCCTTTGTGGCGGCCTCTCCGGACACGGTGCTGGGAGCCAACGACTGCTTACAGCTGCACCAGCTAAACACACTGGCCCGAGAAAAAATCCTCCGTCATTTCATGGCGGAAGGGGTGGATATCCCCTGTGCCGACGGGGTTATCATTGGCCCGGACGTTCATTTGGAAAACAATACCACTATTTTGCCCGGTACGATTCTGCGCGGACAGACTACTGTGCGCAGCGGCTGTGTGCTGGGGCCCAACACGCTTCTCACCGATTGTACGGTAGGGGAAAATACCATACTCAACACTGTCCAATGCACCGGCTGCTCAATCGGCGACAATGAGGTGCATGGCCCTTATCAGGTAATCCAGCCCAATGAGGAAACCACGTTGTAAAATACCGTATCGAACGGTTTTTTAAGGAATAAACCGGAAGCCCATACCCTCTGAAGAATTTGGCCTTTTGTGCAGAAAGGTATCTTTGGTGGTTATGGACCGTCTTTCCGGTCAAATTATGCAGGGGGAATAAAAGATATGAATTTTCACGGCAAGGATATCAAAATTTTCACAGCCAACTCCAACCGCCCGGTGGCAAAGCAGATTGCGGATTGTCTGCAGCTGTCCCTGGGTAAATCCGATGTATCCACATTCAGCGACGGTGAAATTGCCGTCTCCCTCCACGAATCCGTACGTGGTTCCGATTGTTTCATCGTGCAGTCCACTTGCGAACCGGTCAATAACCACATCATGGAGCTGCTTATCATGATCGACGCCATGAAGCGCGCTTCTGCAGCCCGTATCACCGCTGTAATGCCCTATTTTGGTTATGCCCGCCAGGATCGCAAGGCCAAGGCCCGCGACCCGATCTCTGCCAAGCTGGTGGCCGACCTGATTACCACCGCCGGCGCCGACCGCGTGCTCACTATGGATTTGCACGCCCCTCAGATCCAGGGCTTTTTCAACATCCCTGTAGATCATCTGGTAGGCGCTCCTCTGCTGGCTTCTTTCCTGCGGGATAAGATCGGCGATAACGCCGACGATTATGTGGTAGTATCCCCCGATTTGGGATCCGTTACCCGCGCCAGAAACTTCGCCGCCCGTATCGGCTGCCCGCTGGCCATCATTGACAAACGCCGCCAGAGAGCCAATGTGTCTGAAGTGATGAATATCATCGGCGAAGTGCGCGGCAAAAAGGTCATCCTGGTGGACGATATGATCGATACCGCCGGCACCCTGTGCAACGCCGCTTCCGCCATCATCGAAAAAGGCGGCGCCACAGAGGTATACGCCTGCGCTACCCATGCCGTGCTCTCCGGCCCGGCCATCGAGCGCATTGACAACAGCCCCATCAAGGAACTCATTTTGCTGGATACCGTCCAAGTTCCGGAACAGAAGATGCTGGATAAATTTACTATCCTTCCTGTCGCCCCGGTATTTGCGGAAGCCATTGAGCGTATTTATGAGGATAAGCCGGTTTCTCCCATGTTCCTGTAATTATTAGCGGACATTACAATTCGATATATGTGACAAAGGCGGGATAGAGATTCTATCCCGCCGTCTGCGTATGCCCTTCTTTTCCCTGTTTTCTCACTTTTTGCGTAAGAACAGCCACCATTGGGGATCAAACCCTTCTACCTTTTTCCTTCCCATCCTGGCAGCTTCTGTAATCATTTGCGCTCCATCGGCACCAAAAGTTTCCATC
>CAJFUH010000024.1 GCA_904420155.1 uncultured Clostridia bacterium | reverse complement strand
TTTCTCTTAAAGATATGTTTCGTTTTTTGAAGGCTTTCTTTCTCAAAGGAAGCTTATTTTTAGTAGCGCTCAAGCCGCGCGGGCTCACCCTTTCTCTGCCGCCAGAGAAAGGGTGGAAAGAGACCGCAAAGGGAGGAATCATGTTTCCCCCCTTTGAAACCCCTTACAAAGGCCGCTGCGGCGGGTCTTCTAAGTCGGCCCGGGAAGTATGCCGGCTCAAAATGAGCGGCTCTGCCCGCTCAAATCGCCGTCATACCTGGGTTGTACCGCTCACCTAATTTTTCCCTCTTATCAAACAGAGAACACATTCGATGTTTTTTGCAAAAAGAAAAATGGTCGGGGGTGGGCGCAGAGGAGAGATGGCGGCAGCAAGCCCCTTCAACAGGGGCCGAATCAAATCCCTACCGTATCGCAATTGTTCGGCCCTTGTTACGGTAACTTAACGTAGGCAGCAGGAATCGCGTTTTGGAAGCGAAGCGGACATGTAAGCGATTCTCAGGCCCTTTTCTTACTTCCTTATTTTGGGCCAGCAAAAGAGGGAAGGGCCTTCCGCGGCCTGAGCGGTTGAGATAGAACAAAAAGGATCTATGATAAAATATAGGTTGGAAAATAAAGGAAGAGCTGTTTCAAAAAATTGCTGTTCATGTCAAAACAAATCTATAAGAAAAAATGCTAAAAGAGGTTGTTTCTAACTTTAAGATAAAAGTCTAACCATAGTTTCCCCACAATGGTTACTTCTTTATTAAGCAAATGATATCCACTTATTTTTACTTATCTTACAAATGCTACCGTATCCTTACAAAAATGTAATACGGATGTAAGGCAAAGTTATGGTTTCAAAAAAGCGATAATGGTAGACTATAGACAACAAAGCAAGGGAGGAAACGGACGATGAACACAATTTTAAGTGTAGAACATATGGAAAAATATTATGGAAATAAAGGCAACATCACAAAAGCGGTGGATGACATCAGTTTTGAGGTGGAAGAGGGGGAATACATGGGGATCATGGGCGCTTCCGGAAGCGGCAAGACCACCCTGCTTAATTGTATTTCCACCATCGACACCGTGACCGCCGGCCATATTTATATTGAAGGCAAAGATATCACGGCCTTAAATTCCAAAAAGCTTTCCCGGTTCCGGAGAGAAAAGTTGGGATTTATCTTTCAGGACTTCAATCTGCTGGATACTTTAACCGCTTTTGAAAATATTGCGCTGGCTCTGACCATCATCAAAACGCCGGTTTCCCAAATTGAGCCCATGGTGATGGATGTAGCGCAGAAACTGGAAATCACCGAAGTGCTGCGGAAATATCCTTATCAAATGTCCGGAGGTCAAAAACAGCGCGTGGCGTCCGCCCGCGCCATTGTCACCCGCCCTTCTCTGGTGTTGGCGGACGAACCTACCGGGGCTTTGGATTCCAAAAGTTCCCGCATGCTTTTGGAGAGTTTCGAAACGCTCAACCATATGATGGGGGCTACCATCTTGATGGTGACCCATGACGCTTTCGCCGCCAGCTACTGCAAACGGATTTTATTTATTAAGGATGGCAAGATCTTTAATGAACTGGTCAAAGGCAATCAGAGCCGCAAGGAATTTTTCAACAAAATCATTGAGGTGGTAACCTTGCTGGGAGGGGACAACAACAATGTTTTATAAATTGGCGTTTAAAAATGTTTCCAAAAGCATGAAGGACTATACGGTTTACTTTTTGACCCTTGCTTTTGGCGTGTGTATCTTTTATGTATTCAATTCTATCGATTCCCAGCAAGCCATGCTTGACCTTAGTTCCGTGCAAAATACCATGGTGGAAAGCATGATGATTATTATCAACGGGATTTCCATCTTTATTTCCTTTATTTTGGCGTTTTTAATCCTGTATGCCAATAAATTTATGATGCGCCGAAGGAAAAGGGAATTGGGGACCTACATGATCCTGGGAATGCCCAAAGGTAAGATTTCCATGATCCTGATGGCCGAAACGGCTGTCATTGGGGTGATCTCCCTGGCTGTCGGCCTATTGCTGGGGATATTCCTTTCCCAGGGGCTGGCCGTGCTGACAGCAAAACTTTTTGAAGTGCAGATTAAGAATTTCCAGTTTGTATTTTCCGCCCAGGCGTGCGGCAAGACCGTCCTGTATTTTGTCATTATCTTTGTGGTGGTTATGCTGTTTAACTCCACAATTGTTTCCCGCTGCAAATTGATTTCCCTGCTGAATGCGGAACACCAGAACGAACAGCTCCGGGTCAGGAGTTTGTGGTTATCGGTAGTGCTGTTCCTGGTCTCCGCAGCCTGTTTGGGAGGGGCCTATTACCTGATTACCAAAAACGGCATGATGTATATCGACAGCGAGTTCTGGTCAAGTATCCTGCTGGGAAGCATCGGGACCTTCCTGTTCTTTATGTCACTCTCCGGATTTTTGCTGAGAGTGATCAAAAGCAGCAAACATATTTATTATAAAAACCTCAATATGTTTGTATTGCGCCAGATCAACAGCAAAATCAATACCACCCATATATCCATGACCTTTATCTGCATTATGCTGCTGCTGGCCATTGGTATTCTCACCGTAGGAGGGGGTATGCAGCGTTATTTCAGCAATGATATGGGACACCTCGCCCCCTATGACATCACCTTGGAATGCCATGAAGACCTTTATTATGATTTTGACGGCATGATCCAAAGGGAGACTGGCAAAGACCCGGATGAACTCTTTACCGACAGATGCCAGTTCCTTGTCTATGACAGCGGGATTGGCATAAAGTACATCACGGAAAAGTATCCCCCCATGGCGGATACTGTGGAGCGGGATTATGCCATTTTCGCCATTGGCGAGAGCGATTACAACCGCTTGCTGGCTATGTTGGGGAGGGATCCCATCACGCTCTCGGATCACCAATATGCGCTTTCTTGTATAGAAGAGAACAATTACTTGGAAGTACTCAATGGTTTTTTACAAGGAGGGGACGCTTCCCTGCAATTACAGGGAGAAACCTATATGCCCGCTCAGACACAGATAGCTCAGGGGACTTCGCTGCCTATCGGCAACAATATGTCCTCAGCGTTCTTTACCCTGGTATTGCCCGACGATCAAGTCGCCCAGTTTGAACCGGTAGAAACCTCCTACAACGCCCAGTACCGGGGAGATAAGCTTCAGGTGGAAGATTTCCTCATGGAGACTTTGGTCAATGAAAATGGATCCTCTTTGGGAGGGCAGGGGGAGGACGCCGTACAGGTTTACGGTTCCACCAGGCTTTCTGTAGTGCAAATGGCTACCGGGTTAAAAGCTACCATTTTGTTTGTCGCCATCTACATGGGGATTATTTTCCTCATCGCCAGCGCGGCGGTACTGGCCTTGCAGCAGCTATCGGAAGCCTCCGATAATGTGGCCCGGTATAAGCTGCTGGGAAAATTGGGGGTAGAACGGAAGATGATTAACCGCGCCATTTACGCCCAGGTGGCCATCTACTTCTTTATCCCGCTGGCGCTGGCCGTTATCCACGCCGTGGTTGGCCTTCATGCGTTAGGAAGCAGTTTACAGATGAACGGGATGGCAATAGATATCTCCGCCATGTTCATGACAGCAATTTGCCTGTTGGTCATTTATGGGGGCTATTTCCTGGCCACCTGCTTTGGATGCAAAAACATCGCCAAAGGAAAGATATCCTAGAAAGAAGGAATACCATATGTTAAAAACAAACCGTTCTATTCAATGGGCGTTGATGGGGTTTGGAGCCCTGCTGCTTCTCTTGTTGGCCATAGGAACCGTGACCACCAAATGTTTACGCAAGTTTTAAAAAACCGTAAAAATCAATCCTTAGATTTCGTATAAAATGATCCCAAAAGAAAGGAAGTGCTGCCCTATGAGAAGAAAGCGCCGGTCAGGCAATGGGTTTGGAATGGCCATAGGAATTCTGTTTGTGGCCGTACTTCTCCTTGCCGGGTTCGTCACCAGCCAGGCGGTCAGCCATAATGCGCAGGCCGCCCCAGAACAAGCTTACGTCGATTCTAAATAGAAAATCTCCTCTCAGAAAAGGTGGTTGCTCTCTAACGGGAGAAACCGCCTTTTCGCCTTTTTTCGGGAATTTGATGGCGGAGACTGTAGCAAATGGGAGAAAACCGGAGAAAATAAGACGATAACCCGGAAACCTCCAACTATTTGGAATTTTCATCTTGCGTTTGTTTAATAAGTATGTTAAAGTGTAAGAAAATGAAAAGAGACTATTCCTGAAAAGCGGGGATAGGGGCGGCCGATGGGAATGGTTGCCGGAAAGATGAGGAAAGGATGGAACACACAAAATGAAATGGAAAAAAGGAATGGCTTTGGTCATGGCCTGCCTGATGATTGTGGCGGTGCTGGCCGGCTGCCAAAAGAGCGTAGCCACCATCACGGGGGCGCAGGACCTGCCGGGGAAACGCATCGGCGTTCAGGCGGGAACCACAGGGGAAACTTACATCAAGGAAAATGTAGCGGATACCGCGCCGATTTCTTATAAATCCGGTATGGAAGCGGCCATGGATCTGATGAACAGCAATCTGGACGCCGTGGTGCTGGACGAGCTGCCGGCCAAAGAGATTGTCCGTCAGAATCCCAGCCTGAAAATTTTAGACGAGCCGCTTACCACAGAATATTATGCCATCGCTGTGCAAAAGGGAAATACCGAACTGTTGGACAGCATCAATAAAACCCTACAGCGTATTCAGGAGGATGGCACGTACGACAAATTTAAGGCTGCCTTTATGCCGGAGGACGGCAATATCCAGGTTCCGGAACTGGATTACGGCGACAGCGATAAGACCCTGGTAATGGGTACCAATGCGGAATTCAGTCCCTTTGAGTACGTAGACGGCAATGATATTGTCGGTTTTGACGTCTGTGTAGCCAACGAAATTGCCAAAGACTACGGCTGCAAGCTATCTGTGGAAAATATGAATTTCGATAGTATCATCACGGCATTGATGGCGGGCAAAGTGGATTTTGCCATGGCGGGTATGTCCGTCACGCCGGAGCGCCAGAAAAATGTAGACTTCTCAGAAAACTATTACCCGGCTTCTCAGGTAATTATTGTAAAGAAATAAAAATAGAAGGGCGCATATATGCCGGCTGCCAGTGCGGCCCGTATATGTGTTTGGAATAGGGTGCAGGACCTGGTTTCTCCAGAGTGCTTCGCCCTGTTCTGCGTTTAAGGAGTGTGAAATCTTGCCGTCTTTACTTGACCAGATTTATACTTGTCTCATTGCCAACGACCGGTGGCAGCTGATTTTATCCGGTCTGGGTACCACGCTGTTAATCGCGCTGTGCGCGATTTTGATCGGTACGGTTATCGGCGCCGTAATGGCGCTGTGCCGCCTCTCCAACAACAAAATCCTGCGTGGGATTTCCTTGGTATATATCACCGTAGTCCGCGGGATCCCTATGGTCACGCAACTGATGCTGTTTGCGTATGTGATCTTTGCGCCTGTCAGCATTAGCAAGATTGTGGTGGCGATTATCGCTTTTGGCGTCAATTCCGGCGCTTATATGACGGAGATTATGCGCGGTGGTATTCAGGCGGTGGACAAAGGACAGATGGAAGCGGGCCGTTCTTTGGGCCTGAGCAAATGGCAGACTATGCGCAAGATCATCCTACCCCAGGCGGTCAAGCATATTCTGCCCACTTATACGAATGAATTTATCGTGCTCATCAAGGAGACTTCCGTGGCCGGTTACATTGCCATTCAGGATCTGACCAAGGTCAGCGATATGATCCGCAACGCCGACTACAATGCCTGGGTCCCGTTGATTGCGGCTGCGCTGATTTACCTGGTGCTTACCTTGGGGCTGAGCCGCTTGTTTGCCGCACTGGAGAGGAGGATGGCGCGCAGTGATAGAAGTTAAAGACTTGGTAAAACGTTTTGGGGATAATTTGGTGTTGAACCATATCACCGAATCCATCCAAAAAGGGGAAAAAGTAGTGATTGTCGGCCCTTCTGGATCCGGAAAAAGTACTTTCCTGCGCTGTCTCAACCGTTTGGAAGAAGCCAGCGAGGGAGAAATTTGGTTTGAAGATCACCTGATTACGGACAAGAAGTGCGATATCAATGCGTTGCGCCGAAAGATGGGTATGGTATTCCAACATTTTAATTTGTTCCCCCACTTGACGGTGCTGCAAAATATCACCATGGCGCCTGTGGAATTGAAGCTGCAAAAACCGGAAGAAGCGAAGGAAAATGCTATGCGCCTGCTTCAGCGTATTGGCTTGGCGGAAAAAGCGGACAGCTATCCTTCCAGCTTATCCGGCGGACAGAAGCAGCGTATTGCCATTGTGCGCGCTCTCGCCATGAATCCGGATGTGATGTTGTTTGATGAACCCACCTCTGCATTGGATCCTGAAATGGTGGGAGAGGTGCTGGAACTGATGAAGGAACTGGCCAACGACGGGATGACCATGGTGGTGGTTACCCATGAAATGGGATTTGCCCGTGAAGTGGCTACCCGCGTGTTATTCATGGACGGCGGCCAGATTGTAGAGCAGAACAATCCGCAGGAATTTTTTACCCATCCTCAAAATCCCCGGTTGAAAGATTTTTTATCTAAGGTATTATAAAAATGACAAAAATAGGCCATATAGTGAAATTTTCGCTATATGGCCTATTTTCTTATATGCGGAGCAAAAGATATGATTTATCCCAACGGATAAAAGTGTTTTAAGCTTGAAAGAAACTTACCGATGTATAAAAATACCAGGG
>CAJFUH010000023.1 GCA_904420155.1 uncultured Clostridia bacterium | reverse complement strand
TGCATGTTTGTCACCGCATCAGGCTCTACAGGAATCCCGTTTGTCGGAGTGACAGAAAGATACAGGATATCTTCATCATAATATTCGCCGTAGGCTACTTGTCCCAGGACTTTATAATAAACCTCATAGGTGCCGCCCGCCCCATACATTAAATCGTCTGTTAATTCTTCATATCTTTCGTCATCTATCGAGGGATCTAATAGCTGCATCAGGCATGCATAATAGATCCAACTGTAATTTTCCTCCGTATACTGAGAATCCTGGAACCCTATACTTCGTACACGTTCCGTTTTTGGATCACAGGTAATGATCACCTGAAGCTCCTGGCTAATGGTATTGGTATAGCGGATCTCCTCTTCTCTGGATTCCTTTTCCAATTCTCCAATAGAAGGATATCCCGCTCCTACCAGCTCGTTGATCTGATCCACTACATCCTGCGCGGTGATATCAAATTCCCCGTTTACAATTGGAATTTGATTGGAAAAAACAGTACTACTTTCCGAATTTGACCGGGAAGACGCGGAATACGAACTAGCGGAAGAAGAATAGGATCCCGGACGGTTTGCCAGATTTCCCATATTTTTAAAGAGCGTAAAGACCAGGATCACCCCTAATACCACTACTAATACGGCCGCTACAATGATGATAACAATCAAACCGGTCTTTTTCTTTTCCTGTGGGAGCTGGGATTGCTGCTGCCAAAGCGGGGACGGCTCTCCCTGCTGGATTGGTGGCGGCGTAGAAATCCCATTGTTACCCGTTTGGTATTCCGGCGGATAACTATTTCCAATGGTAGGCGGCACCTCAGTGGGTGGTATCGGCGGCTGTCCTCTCTCTGGAATTGGAGAGGGAGTTTGCCCTTCCATACCCGTCTGGGGCGGCGCTATCGGCTGATGTCCCTCTGGGAACTCCTGGGGCAGAGGAGCTCCACAAAAAGTACAAAACTTTCCTTGGACTTCCTGTCCGCACTTAGGACATTTCATACATAACCCTCCTTTTTCTTTCAGTCTACCGGAAGTCCTTTCTTTTTGCAAGAGTTTATAAAAATTCCTAGTATTTTTCCTTTCTTTTTAGTGGAAACCGATGGCAATATCGTATTTTTGTTTTAACATTGTCCTTAATAGGATATCACTTCATAGCCGTTATCTGTGACCAACACTTGTATTTCCCATTGGGCGGAAGGCTTTCCGTCTTTGGTGTATACGGTCCACCCATCGGAACGATTTACATATACCTGTGGTTTCCCTAAATTGACCATCGGTTCAATGGTAAAAATCATACCTGGCGCCATCATCATCTGGGTCCCCCTTTTGGACACATAGCTCACCCAGGGCAGTTCATGAAATTCCAATCCAATACCGTGCCCTCCGATTTCCCGGACCACGGAATACCCGTTCTTTCTGGCATGATCATTCACCGCTTGTCCCATGTCGCCCAAAAAGCCCCATGGCTTTACTTGCTCCAATCCCAATTGCACGCACTCTTTTGTGACCTCTACCAAGCGCCTGTTTTCTTCTGAAACCTCCCCTATACAAAACATGCGGGAGGAATCGGAATAATACCCTCTATAATTGGTGGAAGCGTCCACATTGATGATATCTCCCTCCTGCAAAACAATTTTTGAAGAGGGGATTCCATGGCACACCTGATTGTTGATGGAAGTGCATACGCTTTTTGGAAACCCTTCGTAATGCAGCGGGGCTGGGATTGCCCCATATTTTGTGGTTTCCTGATATACCCACCGGTCGATCTGTTCCGTTGTCACACCCTCCCGAATATGTTCCGCTATATAATCCAGCACATGGATATTGATCTCCGCACTTTTACGAATATTTTCAATCTGCTTTTGATTCTTAATTATTTTGCGAGGGGGTACAATGTACCCTTTTTGCCGATATTCATTCCATTTCTCATCAAATTCTCTATGGCATTGGGAATAAGGCATCCCACTGCCACACCAACATAATCGATTGTTATCCATAATCATACTCCTTTCTTTCTGTTTAGAGAAACAGCCCCATTGCTAAAGATCCTCTATACCAGTTAGGAGAACCCCGATCCTTATTATTTTACTCAAACAGGAAAGAACAAGTTCCCATCCTTACGGAAACAGAACATCCAACTGATGAGATTTCTTCCCCGCCGAAAAACAGCGCCTGTCAATGAACGACTGACGCCGAAAGAAAACTAGCCCCTACATAAAATAGTAACCGGAAAGCGGAATGCTTCCCGGTTACATATTACCCCTGTATTTCTCTGTCAAGAATAACAGCGAAGAGCCGGCCACTCTTACTCACAATCGGTTTTCCATAATCCGTGCAGGTTGCAATAAGCGAATACCGCCAAAGGTTTTTCCCCTTCCGTCAAAGCAAAATGTACTTCCGGGGCTCCATTCTCGTTGGGAGATTTCCGATGTCCTCCCTGATTGGTCTGCAAATACACCCACGCGATGTGATGCTCCTGCGTCATGGGATGCGCCGCGCTGCCCACATTCACGGTGATTTCACTGCCTTTGGCCGTTACTACTGGAACGTGCTTTTCCTGCGCGGCATCCGTGGTGTTCGGCACCAGCTCTACCATGGGTTCTCCACAGCAAATCATGGGTACGCCCGCATTGTTGAGTAAGCCTACCAGATTTCCGCAATGCTTACAGAGAAAGAATTTTTGTTGATTTTTCATGACGATACCTCCATTTATTTTCTATGGTTTTACCCCATTTTATTTTTATTATACCACCATCTGTCATAAATTCCAAGGGGACTGTGCCTTCCCGACGGCAAAACATAATCTTCCAAGTATTTGGCATACTAATAAAGGAAAATGAAATCTTTCTCTTTTTGAATAAAATGTGAGGTGGACAATCATGATTCATCAGGATTTACCCATGGGGCTCGGTATGGCCTTGGCCCAAAATCCAGCAGCCATGCAGTACTTCAGCAACCTTTCCAATGAACAGCAACAGGAGATTATCAACCATACCCATCAGATTCAATCGCGGAGAGAAATGCACCAATATGTGCAGTCTTTAGCGGAACACAACCATAGTTTTTAACTGGAATCTCTGGTAAAAAACTTGCGCTTACTCTAAAGGGCAAAGCTTCGTCAACCTTTTTCAAAAGGGATGATTCCAGGGATGGGATCTTGACCCTTAATGCAAAGGGCAAGGGCCTTTAAAAATTTTAAGCAGGCTGTTTGAAAATGGGGAATCTTAGGAAAAAGATTCCCCGTTTTTCAGCAAAGCATTTCCAGAAAAATTCCCCGCTCATACATCCCATGGATAGCAAGAGTACCCTTTGAACTTTTTCAATTTTGCCTTTTGTTTTTCTAAAATTCTTTATTTTCATAAATACGGCAGGATATCCAATAAGAAATCGCCATAAAAGCCAATCCCACGATCGGAGCCGCATAAGGCAAAAATACCAGCAAGGGGAGCAGTTGTTCTTTCCATCCGGATATCTGGTTAAAAAGGAGAGTAACAATCATCAAAAGCAAGAATACCGCTATCATCAGGTATCTTCCCTTTTCCGCCCCAAACTTATAAATTAAGGGGAACACAACCGCCAAAATGATGAGACCCATCCCGCAGATAACAGGAATCACTTCCAGCATTCCCTGAGAGGTTTCCTCCACACCGGGAAGCAGCGTAATCCCGTAGGTGAACACCGCGCCGATCAGAGATCCCACCGCCAGCATCAACAGCGTCAATACATAACGGGAAAGGACGATCTG
>CAJFUH010000022.1 GCA_904420155.1 uncultured Clostridia bacterium | reverse complement strand
TTTTTTGCTGTGGGGCTCAGAAGGAGCAGGATTCCGTTCCGGCCTCCAAACAGTTTTTAGAAATACTGGTTAGGGAAATTTTGATAGGGAGGACATTGGCTCCATCCACGGGGAGGGCAAATGCAGGTGATTACTGTGGAGGAGTGGACGCTACCGCCTGGATCCGGCGTATCAGAGGAAACGGTTGCAGTATTGGTAATACTGCCGGAAGAGAAGGCGTTGACCACACCGGCAATCCAAATGGTAACCCGGGCGCCTGCTGACAGGGTTCCCAGGGAATATGTGGATTCCCAAGGCGACCAGGTGGCGCCGCCGTCGGTAGAATACTGCACATTTTTCAGTTGGCAGGGGATCTGGTCGGTCAGGACGACGTTTTGGGCTTCCCCGGGCCCGGCGTTGGAGATGGTAACGGAATAACTGAGATATTGCCCAGGGGTGGCCACGCCCTGACAGGCGCATTTGCAAATGCCCAGTTGCGCGTAAGGAAGTTTTGGAATCGTAATAGTGACCCGATTGTTCTCCGGATTGGGATCGTAGGTGTCCGCAGAAACCATGGCGGTGTTTATGATGGGGGAAGAATCAAAGAAAGCCACGGGAACGCGGATGAGCACGGTCGCTTTTTGGCCCGGGGCAATATCGCCCAGCGGATACGAGCCCTCCCAGTCCTGCCAGGAAGCACCCTGATCCAGGGAATATGACCCATTGGCGACCGCATCGGATAGTTTGACATGGCGTGCGGCGCTGGGGCCGGCGTTGGATATCGTGAGCGTATAAGTGAGGGGTTGGCCCGGGACCGCAGGGTCCGGAGAAGCCGTTTTGGCAATGGATAAGTCGGCTGCATCCAAAATGGGGGTGACAACGCTAACTTGGTTGTTGTCCGGGTTGGGATCTGTAGAAGAACAGGAAACCTTGGCGGTATTGGAGATGGTACCGGAAGCGTTGGCGGAAAGGATCCCTCGAAGAAAGACGGTAACAGAGGAGCCGGCCGCCAACGTGCCCAGGGAAACGTTTCCAGTCCAATTCGTCCAGGATTGCCCATGGTTGACGCTATATTCCACTTGGGAGAGCAGGTTGGACGTTTGGTCCGAAAGCAACACGGAATTTGCGTCGAAGGGGCCGTGGTTGGCGACCGTGATGGTGTAAATTACGGTTTGCCCTGGGACGGCTGGATTGGGCCAAGCGGTTTTAGAGACAGAAAGGTCGCTTTCTTTGGCGATCTCGCTGGTAATGGAAGCGGTGTTGTTATTTGGGTTAGGGTCAGGAGTGGAACTGGATACGGAAACCGTATTGGAGATACTTTGGTTTTGCGACGCCTGGACGGCGCCGCGGATCAGGATAGTCCTGGCGGCTTGATTGGCCAGATCCCCCAACTGGTAGGGGCTTACCCAGGGTTTCCAGGTTGCTCCGTTATCTATGGAGAACTCTGGCTGGGACAGTTCGCCAGGGATAGGATCCGACACCGAGACGGCAGAGGCGGCGCCCGGCCCCAGGTTTTTTACCGTTATGGTGTAGGTCAGTGTTTGCCCGGGAGCCGCAGGATTGGGGGAAACGGCCTTACTGACGCTCAGGTCGGCGGATCCCGTTACTTCGGTTTCCAGATTTACGGTATTGTTGCCAGGATTGGGATCCGGCGTAGGGCTGGAAACGGAAGCGGTGTTAATGATAGAAGAGGGAGCGGAAGAGGAAAGGACACCGCGAATCAGTAAAGAGATAGAAGCTCCTTTTTTCAGAGTTCCTATGGTATATGGGCTGGCCCAGGGCTGAAAAGTTTTTCCTCCATCAGTGGAAAATTGCACTTGCTCGAGCGAAGCGGGGGGAGTATCCGTTAGGGTGACGTTCTGCGCGTTGGAAGGCCCGGCGTTGGATACCGTTACCGTATAGGTAAGCGTTTTCCCTATCTGGGCGGGAGAGGGGGAAGCGGTTTTGACGACGGAAAGGTCGGCGGACGCCTGGGCGTTTACAACGGCAGTGGAGGTATTGTTGCTGGAATTGGGGTCTGGGGTGGCGCTGGAGATAGAAGCGGTGTTAGAAATCGTCTGGTTTTCCGATACTTGTACAGTGCCGCGGATAAGGATGACGCGCGCGGCCTGGTTGGCCAGGTTTCCCAACCGGTATGGGCTTACCCAGGGCTTCCAGGAAGTTCCGTTGTCCAGGGAAAACTCCGGGTTAAGCAGTACGGAAGGAATGGCGTCTGTGACTACCACTTGAGAAGCGGAAGACGGCCCTAGATTGGCGATATCCAGAGAGTAGGTGAGGGTTTGGCCGGCAGAGACCGGATCGGGACTGGCCAGTTTTCGGATGGATAGATCTGCCGATGGCCGCGAGGTTCCCACGGCGGAAGGGCTTTTTTGGATATCCGGGTCGGCAGAAGCTTTGGCGGGCGTCTCAGAAGCGTTCTTCCCTTCAGCGGGAGATTCCTTGTGGCCAAAGTCTTGACGGTCGATGACGGCGTTTTCTGCAATCTGTCGGTCGGTAATGGGGAACTCCCGCTTTCTGGGGCCGTTGGAAAGGGCATAGCCCGACGGCTGTGCAGCCAGGGCGGGCGGGCAGGATTCGGGAGCCGATACGGGCTCATATAGTACATAGTCACCCGATTCGCTAATCAGGTAGGTAAATTCCCCGTTAGAATCAGTTTGCGCTGTGGAATAGCCTCCGGGGCCGGAAAGCATCACAAAGACATTGGCGATTCCCGGTTCCCCGGGATCGTATTGTCCATTGCAGTTGGAATCCCCATAGACTTTTCCTGTGACGGTCGCTGGCATAAATGATATTCCTCCTCGTCTGATGGGTGTAAATAAGGGTTTCTGGCGCGATAAGGGCCAAACGATAGAAGCCCTCTTGTTATCATATTCAGCAAAACCGCTTTGCGTTCCTATTTTATGGAAAAAGGCAAGAAAAGAGTTTTGAAAAACTATACACAGGAATTGATACAATTATTGGCCTGCTGATTGCCGGGCCACAATTTTTGCTCACGAAATATGATTATTGATATGTGAAAAATAATATTGCCTTTTTGGAAGAAAAGTGGAAAAAGTACTTGTAATTTCAAAAAGTTTTTACTATTATAATATTGAACAATATTGCTATAATCTAACAGATTTTGACGGCTTTCTCAAATTCAGCATTTCTATCAAAAAGAACTTCTCTACGACAGGGTTTTACCTTTTTGTGAAGGCACTTCTCCCAGGATTTATCATAATTTGATATTAAAACACAAATATATTACGGTAAAACTATTGATATTCTTAAATTAATGTGGTATAATTTCCACCGTAAACAAGTGTTGGGAGGGGTGATAGAGTGATGGAAAAGGATACAAAGAGCGGGAAGGTACAGGGACTAACAGAACGGTTTAAAAAATGTACAACAGAAATGGTGACATTATTTTTGCTTCAGGATCAACCAATGTATGTTTATGAGTTAGAAAAGGAAATAGATCGCATTACCCACGATACGTTTCATTTAAGCACGTTATATCCTACGATCTATCGCCTATTAAAATTAGGGTATATCAAAGAATATTCCTACTATGTGACGGATAGCAACCGGCTTCGCAGATATTACGGTATTACCGAAGAAGGAAAAAAACGGTTAAAACATATCCGGGAGGAATATTGCCAAATGGTTCAAGCTGTCAGCGATATTATGGCAGATAAAAAATAAAATACAAAATTTTACAGGAGGTAGAGTAAATCATGAAGCAGGAAGATGTTTTGAGAGAGGTCAAAACATACATGGAGCAGGCGAAGAGGCGGCTGGTTTGTTCAAAGAAATCCAAAAGGGATTTCTGCCGGGCCTTGGAAGCAAGTGCAGAGGAATATCTGCAAATGAATCCAGACGCCACCGTGGAAGGTCTGTGCGCTTATTTGGGCGACTGCGAAACGATGGTTGCTAACTTTATGGAGAGCCTGCCCAAGCGGGAAGTTCTGTGGGCAAGAAGGAAGTCGAAGATATTGCTGGTAGGAGGCATTGTGTTAGCTGCTTTGATCGTTATGACGATTTTCTATTTCATTGTGGTCAATAGCACTAATAACGTTCAGTTTATTATGGGCGAAGGTCAACTTATGTAAATTCAAAAAGGAGAGTTTTAATTGAAGAAATTAGTATCTTTGTTTGTTGCGATTGTAATGTTGATGTCCTTATCTACGATCGCTTTTGCTGCTGAAAGAGTTCAAGCGGAAGAGGAAGATATGGAACCAATTTCAGTAGTAACTTTTGATGACGGAACAATTGTTGAAGAATATGGAGATGGTATCTCTTTTGTATACTACGAAGCAGAAGAGACAGCCCCGAGCAAGGTAGCGAGGGCTTATGGCCAACAGTCTGCAACCCGTAGGGGAACTCTTGTAGATAATGGAGTGCAGAAATATTGGATTCAGGTCTATGGAACTTTTAATGTTACAACTTCTATTGTAACCTGTATTAGCAGATCAGAAAGTCATGGAGTTATCGATGGTACTGATTATACATTTGAAAATCCCCATGCATGGCATGATCCTGCCAATGGAGGCAGTACTTGCTGGGCACATGCCAGTGTAACTGCGAAAAAATGGTGGGGCGGTATCGTTGTTAAGAATATGAATTTTGATATAAAAGTTGGATTTAATACTTCTGGTCAAATGGTTCAATAAGGTTTATTTACGAAAACTTCTTAATGTGAGGGTTGGCTACAATACTTCCGGTACCCGCTTAACTAATCAATAATAATCCTTTTTCCCTTTCCCTCTTTTCCTTAAAACCTTTTGGTTTTTTTGGGTAAAAAGGATTATTAGGGGTTGACCAAAATATGGTATCAACCGCAAAAAACGGATAAGCTAAGGCTTATCCGTTTTTTGTTGCCTATTCATTCTCTCAGAGGTACTTTTACCGATACAGCCGTATTCAAGGATTATAAAGGCGCGATTTCTATCAGGGAAAGTATGGGAGGCAAGGAAAAAGATAGCAGAAACATCCCGCTGCGGTTTAGACACATAAAATCCTCCCACGACGTCAAAAACCAGGGGGATAAATATTTTTTATAAAATCGACCTAAAAAGTCCAGAAATATTCTGTCTATTCTGCTTTTTATTTATGTACAAATTGTTAACAATTCCCCGAAACATTGCAAAGTATGCATTGGCGTGATAAAATGTAATCAATTTGTTACTAATTGTAATCTTCATGTCATGAATCAGGAGAAAGATTACATTTCTGATAAAGTTTGTGACACACTAATGGATGTGCAAGGAAAACAGGAGGTTTGTTACAACAATGAACAGGAAAGTGAGAGGGTTGTTAGCCCTGATAATGGTACTTACCTTGCTGATCCCAGCCGGACTGGGCAGGATGGATTCTGCAATTGCAGCGTCTAGCACAGGTCCGGGAATGGCGGCACATGCATTAACCGCTTATTATCAGAATTGGAGATATGTTTACGGCGGCAGCAGCGCAGGCGCTGTGGACTGTTCCGGATTGATCTATAGTTATAACGGCGTAGGCGGCCAGCGCACCAATATGATGGGCGCTTCTCCAGAGAAAGGCTCCATCGGCACTTTGCCGCGTATCCATGGCCTTGGGTTGTACGGCCCGGGACATGTAGGCGTTTATGTAGGCGGCGGCATGGCGGTAGACGCCCGCAATTCCAGATATGGCGTGATGTACCAGTCCGTAGGTTCTTACCGCTGGACCAACTGGTTTAAAATAGCCGGCGTACAGTATCCGGAAAACGGCTTTGTGAAGATTGACGGCAAAACCTATTATTATGAAGGCGGCCAATATGTAGTAAGCGTGACCAAGAACATTGGCGGCGTTGACTATACCTTTGGCGCGGATGGAGCGTTGCAGGGGAATCCCCCGCCGGACAGCGCTTACCAGGACGTGCAGTATTCTTCCAGCGGTTCTGTTTCCAGTTCCTCCGGCAGTGGGACGACCGCGAAAGCAAGCGCCCCGAAGGCGGAAGAACCTAAGAAAGTGGAATTGAAAGTAGGGACCACCAGCGACGAAGTCAAGAAGATGAAAGAGCGCTTGACGGAGCTGGGGTATTATGATGCAGAGATCACTACCTATTTTGGTGAATATACCGGCGAAAAATTAAAACTGTTCCAAGAGGCCGCAGGGCTGGAAGTAACAGGTATTGCCGATCAGGCGACTTTAGATGCATTGTATGCGGAAGACGCCCCTAAATTTGAACCTGTCTTTGAGGTGGGTGCTACCGATCCGGAAATCCTCAATGTGGAAACCCGACTGAAGGAATTGTCCTATTTTTATGACGAGCCTTCCGACACCTACGAAGAAGATACCGCGCTGGCCGTGAGCGATTTCCAGGCGGCCGCCGGGTTGGAAGTGACGGGGACCTCCGATGGGGATATGCGTGCGGCTTTGTATGCGGAAGACGCTCCGGTAAACCCCGAAGCGGGCACGATGAAGCTGGGCATCAAGGGTTCCTGCGTACAGGACATGAAAAACCGCCTGGTAGAACTGCGTTATTTATTCGGCGAGGTAAACAACGTCTTTGACGAAGAGACGGAGATTGCTGTAAAAGCATATCAGACAGCCAGCGGCATGGAGGCCACCGGCAAACTGAGCCAGCAGGATATAGAGGGATTGTTTGCAGATACCGCCGTAAAGGCCCCGGACTTTGATTGCCTGCAGCTGGGCTATGTGGGAAGCGACGTAAAGGTTCTGCAAGAGAAACTGAATACATTGGGTTATTATGAGGCGGAAGCTACCGCCGTATACGACGAAGCCACGCAAACAGCAGTGACGGAATTCCAGACCGATGTGGGAAAAGAGCCCACCGGCAAGGCGACCCCCGATGTGATCAGCGCCATTGATTCTAAAATTGAGATCAACAGCCGTTTGGAATACACCATGAAAACGGTTGAGAAGATACATCAATTGTCTTATGCCAGCAATCAGGTAGAAGAAAAGACTGCATCTAGGAATTATGCAGTAGCCCATGCAGCGGACGGTTCCGAAGGGGCTGGAAACAGACAGGGCAGCGATATTGTGTGGCTGATGATTGTTGGGATATCTGTGTGCGGAGGTACCGTAACCCTGTTTTTGGTAAAACGGAAACCCACTTTTTTGAAAGAGTGGGCAAGAAAGAGTAAGGTACTAAAAGCCATCCGGAAATAAAAGATGAAAAAAGGATCCAGCGCGGCTGGGTCCTTTTCTTATGTTTTTCTCTATGCTAATACAGGTTGAAAAGGATATGGGGAAAGATATGGTTTGAACGATATCCTTTTCCGTTTGTTCACAAAAGAAAAACTGAAAATCAGAGCATATCAGAGATTTTTTGAGGAAACCTTTTAAATTAGGCTTTTAATTTAAGAAAAATCAGTTTTTTTGCAGAATTTTACAGAAAAATGGAAATTAAACTTGACATTTGCAGGTTTATCAACTATATTTTTATCGTTGCGTTTGCATCTATCATAAAAGTTCCATGACGGCGCACTTTCATTGCCGCAATCAAGCGCTGCTCGTAGCATGCGGGCGGATTGCAAAACATCCTTTGCGGAGGGCAGTGGGACGGGGTGCGCTGGGCTTGCGTGTATCGCTAAGAGAAGCGTATCGCAACTAATTAACCGCAAAGGGGATGCAGAAATGGAAAAACAGTCGATTATTTCTTTACAAAACATCGCTGTATCGTTCGATGGGGACGTGGTGCTCAGGGATCTCAACTTGAGCATACAGGACGGAGAGTTCGTCACCTTGCTGGGGCCTTCCGGCTGCGGAAAGACCACCACGCTGCGGGTGATTGGAGGATTTGTCACACCGGACAGCGGCGATGTTTTTTTCAATGGGAAACGGATCAATGATCTGCCTCCTTATAAAAGGAACGTAAATACCATCTTTCAGAAATACGCCTTATTTCCCCATTTGAATGTCTATGAAAACGTGGCGTTCGGTATGCGGGTGCACAAGAAAAAAGAGGCGGAAATCCGGGAGCGCGTGCAAGAGATGCTCAAAATGGTGAATTTGAGCGGGTTTGACAAGCGCAAGGTGGATTCCCTTTCCGGCGGGCAGCAGCAGCGGGTGGCCATTGCCAGGGCGCTGGCGAACCATCCGAAAGTGCTGCTTTTGGATGAACCGCTGGGGGCCCTGGATTTAAAGCTGCGCAAGGACATGCAGGCGGAGCTGAAGAACATCCAGCAGCAGACAGGCATCACGTTTATTTTTGTGACCCATGACCAGGAAGAAGCCCTGTCCATGTCGGATACTGTGGTGGTGATGGATAAAGGGCAGATCCAGCAGATTGGCACCCCCCAGGATATTTACAACGAGCCCAAAAACGCTTTTGTGGCGGACTTTATCGGGGAAAGCAATATTGTGGATGGGGTCATGCACGCCAATTACCTGGTGGAATTCGCGGGCCGCAAGTTTGACTGCCTGGACTACGGATTTGAAAAAATGGAACCGGTGGATGTGGTAATCCGCCCGGAGGATATCAAGGTGGTGCCCCCGATGCAGGGGCATATTTCAGGGGAAGTGACCTCAGTCACCTTCAAAGGGGTACACTATGAGATCATTGTGGACGTAGAGGGATTTAAATGGATGATCCAGTCCACCGAAAGCCAGCGCCCCGGGGACGTCATTGGGATGATTTTGGACCCGGATGATATCCACATTATGAAAAAATCCGAATATTCCAGCGAAGTGGGGGACTACAGCGCCTTCAGCGACGAGATTTACGAAGAAGTCCACCAGGAAGAACAGGCGGGAGGGGAAGCATGATGAAATCCAGGACTGCCGCGCTTCCTTATGTGGTTTGGATGGTTATTTTTATTGTAGTGCCTATGGCTCTGGTGGTGTTTTTTTCCTTTACCGACCGGAGCGGGCACTTTACGTTGGAGAATATTGTCAATGTGGGGAAATATTCCACAGTATTCCTGCGTTCTATCTGGCTGGGGGCCTTGGCCACGGTGATCTGCCTGCTGCTGGGATACCCCATGGCCTATATCATCTCCCGGGCGGCGGGGGCGCGCCAGAGCGTCATGATTATGCTGATTATGCTGCCCATGTGGATGAACTTCCTGCTGCGGACCTATGCATGGATGACTTTGCTGGAAAATAACGGCCTGATTAACCGGCTGTTGGGCGCTATCGGTTTGGAGCCCCTCCAGCTCATCAATACCCAGGGGGCCGTGGTATTGGGCATGGTGTATAATTTCCTTCCCTTTATGATCCTGCCGTTATATTCCGTGATGGCAAAGATGGATTCCCGCGTTATTGAGGCGGCTCAGGATCTGGGGGCCAATGGGTTTAAGGTGTTTTATCGGGTCATCCTCCCTTTGAGCGTGCCCGGCATTATCACCGGTATTACCATGGTGTTCGTACCTGCGGTCAGCACTTTTATTATCTCCAAAATGCTGGGGGGAGGGGCCAACTTATTGATCGGCGACTTGATCGATATGCAGTTTTTGGGGAACTCCTACAACCCCAACCTGGGTTCTGCTATCTCCCTGGTGCTGATGGTGCTTATTTTGATCTGTATGGGGATCATGAACCAGTTTGATGATGGAGAAAACACAGGGGGGATGATGATATGAAGGCCATTTCCAAGGTGTATACCTGGATTATCTTTATTTTTTTGTATGCCCCCATCGTGGTACTGATGGTCTTTTCTTTCAACGATTCCAAAAGCCGCGTGGTATGGAACGGTTTTACTTTGAGCTGGTATGAGCGCCTTTTTCAGAATGAAGAAATCTTAAACGCACTCACCAACACGTTAATCATTGCGGTAATTACGGCGGTGTGCGCCACCATTTTAGGCACGGCCGCGGCTATTGGCATCCGGGGCATGAATAAATGGGTAAAGCGCGTGGTCATGAACCTGACCAACCTGCCTATGGTCAATCCGGAGATTGTAACCGGCGTTTCCATGCTGCTGCTGTTCGTTTTTTTACACGACCGTTTGGGTATTTTAAAACCCGGCATGGCTACGCTGATCATCGCCCATATCACCTTTTGCCTGCCTTATGTGGTACTCAACGTTATGCCGAAACTGCGCCAGATGGACCCTCATCTGTATGAGGCCGCCCAGGATTTAGGCTGCCATCCGGTTCCCGCTTTTTTCAAAGTGGTTTTACCGGAGATTATGCCCGGTATCGTGACGGGCATGATTATGGCGTTTACCCTGTCCATTGATGATTTCGTCATCAGTTATTTTACAGGCGGCACCACCCAGACCCTGCCCGTGGCTATCTACTCTATGACCAGGAAAATTGTCAGCCCGGAGATCAATGCCCTTTCCACAATTCTGTTCGGCGCGGTGATGATCCTGCTGATTATCATCAATCTGCGGCAGATACGGGATCAAAAAAGGCAAAAGGCCAATCGGAAGGGGGTGGCAAAAGCTTGAAAAAGCTCCTTTCCCTGCTGCTTGCCGTCTGGTGCGCTGTTTTCGGCATAGCGGTTCCGGCCTGGGGCGCGGAATCGGGAGAAGATACGGCGGCGCCCAGCACAGGGGTAACCATCAATGTCTATAATTGGGGGGAATATATCTCCAATGGAACCGACGGGACGTTAGACGTCAATGAAGAATTCACGCGGCGGACGGGAATTAAGGTGAATTACACCACCTTTGCCACCAACGAAGAATTATACGCCAAGCTTGCTATCGGCGGGTCGGATTACGATGTGATCATCCCCTCGGATTACATGGTTGCGAAACTGATCCGGAACGATATGCTGGAAAAGCTGGATTTTCATAACATACCAAACTTCAGCTTAATCGATGAGGAGTTTCGGAATCCCCAGTACGACCCCACCAACGAATATTCAGTTCCTTATACTTGGGGTACAGTGGGCATCTTTTATAACAAAAATATGGTGGAGGAAAGCGAGGATGAAATCGGCTGGGATATCCTATGGGACCCCAAATATGCCGGGCAAATCCTCATGTTTGATAACTCCCGGGACGCTTTCGCCATCGCCCAGACCCGGCTGGGGCTGAATTTTAAC
>CAJFUH010000021.1 GCA_904420155.1 uncultured Clostridia bacterium | reverse complement strand
TATCGATCAGCGTATCCAAAATCACTCGGATATTCTTATAAATGGGGTCGATATCCAGGTTGTGGTGCACGTCCACCATTTTTACCAGGTTATCATAAAGGCCAATGAGTTCCTGGGTCTCCGGATCCTTGCTGTCCGGCGCGCACCAAAGGTTCCTGAAATTCTCCGTAGCCCCGTCGCGGTACTGCTGGTAGATGGACTTCACCACGATTTCGCGCCCCGCGTAAAGCAGGGAGAACGCGCCCCGCCGTTTGGCAGGAAGCTCCTTGCCGATCTCACTGGGCTTGGGGGGATCGGCTTTCCACACGGAAATATCGGTGGTACCGCCGCCGATATCCATAATGGCGAACCCGGCTTCCGGGTCTGCCGCCAGCCCGTCCGCCAGCTGCTTGTCAAAGAACCGGGACGCGGCTTCGGCCTCGGTCAAATAATGGATCCGCTGGGGGCCGGGGGCGGTAAAGGTCAGGTTGATGTCCATATCCTCAATAAAGCTGCGGGCCTCATCCCAGTATTTTTGCAGGTTCTGTTTCACCTTTTCCTGGGGATAGGAGACATTCAGGCTGATGCGGTCGGCGCCGCGTAATTTGGCCGCCAGCACAGCGTTGAGCAGGACGTTCTTGATAAAGATCCGGGCGGCGAAGCTCTCTTCGGCGTTGCCCTCTTCCTCGGCTTCCCGGCCGAATTTCATGTCGTTGTAAATGCCCATCTCGCTTAAACTGCGCAAATGCCCGCCCTCGGACCGAGATAAAAAGTAGTTGAGCACTTTCTGATCCACAAACATCACGCTTCCCTCTTCATAGGGGAGCATGTCGCTGCGGTTGTTCCGGTTTGCGTACAGTTGGACAATGGACAGGAATTTCCCGTTTTTGTCCTCCTGGGGCATCCAGTACTGGGAGGTAAAGATGGACTTTACCGCATCGCTCTGAGGAGAAGTGAGGTCCTTGAGGTAATCCCCCCGGACAATCTCATGGCTTAGGTTTCCCCCGGCGATCTTGATAGAACAGATGGTGTTGGTGGTACCGAAATCCACGCCCACCACCGCGGTCTTATTAAAATTGGTACACTTGAGGTTCTGATCCTCCGGCGGCGTAATAAACAGGCATCCCGCCTGCCGGGTCTCATTGTTCTCCTGATAGGAAAAATGGATGCACCGGGGCATCTTAGACAAACGGGAAACCTTCCAGCTATAGTTTTCATAACCGGATTCCTTGGTCATGGGGTTACAGTCGATCTGTAAGCGGTCCCCCGACACCTCGTTGGCCCATTCCACCGCCCCGGCACCGGCGTCGGCGGGGTTATTTAACTGGCTGATATAATACCGTTTCCAGTCCGTCTCCGGCAGGGAGACGTAAGGCCACAGGGTAAGATAAGGAAGGTTGGGGATATAGTCGATATGATCCGCCGTATAGGTATGGCTGCGGCGGGGGAAGAAGCTCCCGTTTTGCAGCGTCACTTCCACCGTCACGCTGTGGTCGGAAGAAAACCGGGTGGTATTGATAGAAATACTCTCCAGCCTCAGCTTCCTTCCCTCGTCCGCTTCTTCTTTTTCAAACTGGGCGGTAATCTCCGGGGTAAGCGGAAGCAAAACGTCAAAATAAAGGGACTTGTTATGCTCGGTTTCTTTAAATTTAGACGCGTATTTCGTCCCTACGGAACTTTTTTCCGCCCCCAACGCAATGGCCAGCCGGTCGTTAAAGATGGCGGGCATATCCACCGGGAATCCCGGCACCTTGAGGAAGTCCTCCGGGCTGCCGATGCACACCTGCTGTTCCTTGAGCATGCCGGCGTCCCCCAGCGGGCAGGCCTTCCCAGGATTTCTCAGGGGCCGCCCCTGGGACAATTCCTGGATCATGGCGTTGACGGCGGGGAGCAGCGGGCCGTCCATTACCTGGGAGGAGGAGAGCCAATAGGCCAGGCTGTCCCGTTCCGCCTCCCCTACGGACGACGCCACGTCTACCCAGGCGCCGTCCCGGTACCACGGCACGCCTCCCAACGCCCTGGGATCGATCCGCTGCAGCGGGCAAAGCAGGATATCCGCGTGCACCACAGCCAGGGGATATTGATCGCGGTATAATACGACCATGCTGTTTTCCGAAAGGGACGCCTGGTTTTGAACATAACCGCGCTGCTGGGAAAGGCAGCGTTCCATGACGTCTTTGGCAATGGGGTTATCCAAAAGCAGATCCACGCGCTGGAAGGACAGGTTAAAACCGTACATCTGGGACAAGCCCACCATAGCCAGCACCCCGCGCCACGCCTGGAATTCTGGGGACAAGCTGTCTACGCTGCGTACCTTTGCCGCGGTATTCTGGGTATGGGCAAGCAGGCGGGAAGAAAAGCTTTGGAGGGAAGCGGAAATGCCGTGCACCTTCCCCTGGAATGTGGCGATCCATGCCGCCAGGTATTCCCGCTGCTCCTCTTTTAAACGGGGCGCCAAATCCCTCCACGCCCCGTCCTGGAACCACGGCACATCCCGCAGCGCCTGGGCGGGGATCTCTTTAAACGGGCAAAACAGGATATCAGGATGGACGACGGCCAGAGGTACGGAATCCTTGCAGATGACGGAAATCTGCCCGTTGTAAGCAATGCCCTCCTGATTCAAAGCCTGAAGCAAAATGCGGCTTAACATGGTGTTTTCCCTGCTCAGATCCCAGGTTTCCAGGGACAAACGGAATCCATACAGCTGGGATAACCCGATGATCGCCAGCACCCCCTGCCAGGCGTAAAGGGCCTCCGGGCGGAAACCCTGGACCTGCGCCGTATCCGAATGGTTCTGCAAAGCGTCCCTGGTATACATCATATGGGCCAGCAGGCTGGGGATGGCGTGATCGTCCACCTTAGGGCTGGGGCTTTCCTCCCGGATATTCCGGTTGATGGTATCGGAGATGGTCCCCAGGTTGTACCCCTCATGGAACTGAACGAACCCAATGTTGGGGGAGTCCACCGGCGCGTTTACTTTTCCGGAAGTTTCAATCGGCAGCAATAAATTTCTCAGCATGATATTACCTCCTCAAT
>CAJFUH010000020.1 GCA_904420155.1 uncultured Clostridia bacterium | reverse complement strand
GTCTTTTATGGTATCAAAGAAAATTACTGATTGTCAACCTCTACCATATGCTTAATGAGATCCAGCACCTTATTGCTGTAACCCCACTCGTTGTCATACCAAGAAATCAACTTGAAGAAGTTGCCATTCAGAGCAATACCAGCGGTTGCATCGTAAATAGAAGTTCTGGAATCAGTCAGGAAGTCAGAAGAAACCACAGCATCCTCAGTGTAGCCCAGGATACCCTTCATGTAGGTTTCAGAAGCCTCTTTGACAGCAGCATTGATCTCTTCCATGGTGGTGCTCTTCTCCAGACGGCAGGTCAAGTCTACCACAGAAACGTCCAGGGTGGGAACACGGAAGGACATACCAGTCAGCTTACCCTTTACTTCCGGGATAACCAGAGCGCAGGCCTTTGCAGCACCGGTAGAAGAAGGAATGATGTTGCCAGAAGCAGCGCGGCCGCCTCTCCAGTCCTTCTTGGAAGGACCGTCAACAGTCTTCTGGGTAGCGGTGGTAGAGTGAACGGTAGTCATCAAGCCCTCGATGATACCGAACTTATCATTGATAACCTTGGTCAAAGGAGCCAAGCAGTTAGTGGTGCAGGAAGCGTTGGAAACAACCTTCATGTCCTTGGTATACTTGTCCAAGTTAACACCGCAAACAAAGGTGGGAGTCTCCTTGTCCTTCGCAGGAGCGGAAATAACAACTTTCTTTGCGCCAGCCGCTAAGTGAGCGGAAGCTTTCTCTGTGGTGCAGAATACGCCGGTAGATTCAACTACATAGTCAGCGCCGCACTCAGCCCACGGAATCTGGGAAGGATCTTTCTCCTCATAGGTAGCAATAGCTTTGCCGTTTACAACGAACTTGCCGTCTTTTACTTCAGCGGTGCCATCGAACTTACCATGCATGGTATCATATTTTACCATATAAACCATGTAAGCGGGATCGATGAAGGGATCGTTGATACCAACAACCTCGAAGGTCTCCGGCTGAGCAACAGCAGCACGGAATACCAGACGGCCAATACGGCCAAAACCATTAATGCCAATTTTGATAGCCATAAAAATATTACCTCCTGATAATTTTTCTAGGGTCTATTTTAAAACATTTTTATGAATTTTACAATACTTTGTTAGCAATTTCACGATCTTTTCTCTGGTTTCGGTAAATTTCATAGATTGTATCTTTATCATCTGCCATTTCTTAGTATGCTTTTCCTTCCTTATTGGAGAAAAGATATCATGAATCCTTGGTTTGGGATTTTTCCTAGATTACCGCCCCTGTATTGCATCTGCCCCCTTATCTGAAAAAGGCTGTGCTTCTTCCGTTCCCGCTAATATCTCTTCTTTCGACATTTCTAGTAAGATACAGAAAATATAGCAGGCCAAAGACAAATCGATTACACGGGGAAGAAACGTATCCAAGGTAAAGGGGAGAACGCCTATCACATGCTGTATCAGTTCCGGGATATTGAATACACAGATAAAGACGATAGCCAGCAGTCCCAGCATAAATAATCTTTTGCTGGTTTTCTTGCTGTCTACATTGGCAAAAAGTTTCGCCTGCGCAAACAGGAAAAGCAAAGCGAACATAATTCCCACCATATCAAACATACTGGAACTATCACTGGCGATATTAGTATATCCCAGAAAAGTAACGACCAACCGGGCGCATCCCCATAATGTGGTCAATAGGGCCAGCAAAGGTACCTTTTCAAACATATTTCTGCCGACAAAAGAGGATACTGCCATTATCGCAAAGGTAATCGCCGCCAGCACAGCGGCGGCTGACAGGATTGCCGCTTCTACCCTTTGATCTGCGTTGGTAACGGCTCTGACCAGCTCCGTAGCGGATTCAGTCAACAGCAATACGCCCGCTACCAAAGCAAAAATACCCGCTGGAATATTTTTATGTACCATATGGCGTTGCGCGTCTTTGCGGCAAGCGGTAACCACCAAGATTCCCACCGTATACAGCGCCAGCAATCCAATTAACAGCCCTAATGTAAACTCTGTGCCTTTCTCATAAAAATTAGTTTTAGGATCAATCAAGGCCAGCACCTGGTAAATACGAAACGGCACGGTAATCAACAAGAATACAGCAAAAATAATCCACAGGTATTTAAGTTTCATGCTATCTTCCTCCAAAAAATAAATGCGAATCCGCATTACAAATCATTTGAATTATTGTAACATGGATTCGCCAAAATGTACAACTATCTTTTATCAATGGGAATATATTTTCTTCCCTCCACCAAGGACTTGTAAGCGGGACGGATAATCCGGCTCCCTGTATAAACTTCCTCCATCCGATGGGCGCACCATCCGGCAATACGGGATACGGCAAACATCGGCGTATATAAAATACTGGGCAATCCCAACATCTGATAAACTAGGCCAGAATAAAAATCCACATTGGCGCACAGCACCTTCCTATCTCCCTTTACTTTAGCAAACACTTGGGGAGCCAGCCGTTCTACCCGTTCGTAAAGTTCAAATTCCTTCAGCATTCCCTTTTCCCCCGCCAGCTTTTTGGCATGCTGTTTGAGCAAAACGGCTCTTGGGTCTGATAAAGTATAAATAGCATGTCCTTGGCCATAGATTAATCCAGAATGATCCCCTTCCTGTTTATTGACAATGCGGGTCAAAAAGGCTTCTACCTCATCATCGTCAGCCCAATCATGCACCTTCTCTTTCACACATTCCATCATCTGCATAACACGATGGTTCGCGCCTCCATGCTTTGGGCCTTTCAAGGCCCCAATAGCGGCGGCAATGGCGGAATAAGTATCGGTCCCTGATGAAGAAAGCACGCGGGTGGCAAAGGTAGAATTGTTGCCGCCGCCATGTTCCGCATGGATAATCATTAGAAGATCCAGCAGCTTGGCCTCTTCATCTGTAAATTTGCGGTCCGGCCGGATGGCGTTGAGAATGGATTCCGCCGTAGAATGCCGGCTGTCAATGGGGTGGAAATACATGCTCTCTTTATCGAAATGACGCCGTTTTACCTGATAAGCATAAGTCATAATAGTGGGCATACGGGCAATCAGCTGAATAGATTGTCGGACAATATTTTCCAGGGAGCAATCATCCGGATTGTCATCATAAGAATACAGCGCCAACACCGAACGGGCCAATTTATTCATAATATCCTTCGACGGCGCTTTGATGATCATATCCTCTGCAAAGTAGTCGGGCAGCTCCCTGTATTCACTTAATAAGGCTCTAAATCCCGCCAATTGTTCTCGGGTAGGCTGGGTGCCAAACAGCAGCAGCCACGCTACCTCTTCGAAACCAAACCGGTTTTCTTGGGTACAGCCCTGCACAATATCCACCAGGTCGATCCCCCGGTAAGTCAGCTTTCCTTCATCCGGGATACGTTCCCCATCCGCCACCAAGTAACCATGCACATTGCAGATCATGGTCAGCCCCGCCATAACACCGGTGCCATCTTGATTTCGTAGGCCGCGTTTGACATTATATTGTTCATATTTAGAAGGGTCTATGTAATTATTCTTTCTAAATTCATCGCATAAATGGGCAAACTTGCTTTCCCGAGTTTCTTGTACCGTTTCCCCCATCCTAACGCACCTCTTTCTATCGCTGTCTCAATGGTTATTGGAATAAGCATCCATTAAAATAAAATATTAGAGCAAGGCTCCTGCAAAGTCAATATGAATTTAACGAAAATCGTCACATTATGAAATATTTTATCAAAAAACATGCAAAACAAAGCAAGATTTCCCTTTCAATATTAAAAAACAGCCCAAATTATGAATAATATATTTGTGTTCCATGTAAATATAGAGTATTCAGAAAGGAGCTTGACCAAATAATGAAACGCCATGTTATTTTTATTTCTATCCTTTTCCTCTCCATGCTGTTGATCCCCTTTTTAGCTATGGGAAGCGCCGCCTCCGGCCAAGCTTCTTCGGCTCCAGATTCTTCTGCTCCTACGGCAGAATCCTCCCCGCCCGCTTCCCCGCAATTGGAAGCGGAATCTTTCCGTATTTTAGATGAAACCACTGGTGAAATTGTAACCGTCAGCAACGAAGAGTTCGCCGTCGGGGGAGTGGCCGCCGAAATGCCTCCTACCTTTGAACCAGAAGCGCTCAAAGCGCAATCCGTAGCCGCTTATACCTACTACAGCAATCTCCGCCAGAAAGAACGGGAAAATCCCACCCCCGATCTAAACGGGGCGGATTTTTCCGCCGACCTTTCCAACGGAAAAATTTATTGGAGCAAAAGCAAAATGCAGGAGGCTTGGGGAGAACAATTTGAGGAATATTATCAAAAGATCTCGGACGCCGTCCAGCCGGTAATAGGGCAAGTACTGACCAACGGGGATGAGCTCATTGTGGCGGCTTTCCACGCCATTTCCGGCGGAACCACGGAAACCAGCGCGGATGTTTTCGGCGGGGAAAAGGATTACCTTGTGGCCGTCCCCAGCCCCGGCGACCTCTTGGCGCCAGAATATCAAACCACTGTGGAACTTTCCGCTGACGAATTCAAGGCCGCGGCCCAGACAAAATGGCCGGATCTGGTCCTAGAGGGAGAGCCCCAGACATGGGTGGGCAATTCCCAACGCACTTCTTCCGGAATGGTAAAAAGTATCACCATTGGAAATAAGGAAATATCCGGCAGCGATATGCGTTCCGTCTTTTCCCTGCGTTCTGCCAATTTTGACTTAGTATATGCAGAAGACCGGTTTGTTTTTACTGTCCGGGGATATGGGCACGGTGTGGGAATGAGCCAATATGGGGCCAATTATATGGCGCAACAAGGTTCCGATTATCAAGAAATTCTGGCTTGGTACTACCCAAATACGCAGTTGACTTCTTCCTAATGTCTCTTTCCCAACTTTTTAACCGTTATTGGGAACCAAAAAACAAGATACAGATCCCCGATAGAAAAAAGGGATCTGTATCTTTCTTTTTCTGAGAAAAATATAGCAAAAAAGCGCTCCACTTGTCTACCCTCTATAGAAAATATTTATTTTTTTCTTTTTTCCATCCTGTAAGCAAGACAAAAATTTCCTTTTTGCTAAAGTTCATCTTGCTTCTGCTTTTTCTTGTTTCTTTCCCTCTTTTCATGAAAAAAACGTTGATTTTATGGGTTTCCTATGCTAAAATATCCTAAATAATCCATAGGGTCGTTTAGATGTCGATCGATGCGATCCCAATGAAAAAAGACTGTTTTTCCACTTGTAAGACAACTTCCCGTAAAGTATGACAAAATAACATTTTCTTTCCCTCTTATTCTTTGTCAACAATATTGCTTGACCATGTACACTCTCCATATTATAATGAAAACTATCAAAACTTAGCGATGATTTATTTATCGTGATTTTGGTTATTTTAGGAAGGAGGATGATCCATTTATGATAAATGGTGCGCAAATTATGGTGAAATGTCTGGAAAGTGAAGGCGTCTCTGTTGTATTTGGATATCCGGGCGCGGCTATTTGCCCCTTCTATGATGCGTTAATGGATTCCTCTATTCGCCATATTCTGGTCCGTCAAGAGCAGAATGCCGCACATGCTGCCAGCGGCTATACCCGTTCCTGTGGGAAGCCTGGCGTCTGTATCGCCACCTCTGGTCCCGGCGCCACCAATTTAATCACCGGTCTGTCCACCGCTTATATGGATTCTATCCCGTTGGTTGCCATCACCGGCCAAGTGCGCAGCGACCTGTTGGGCCGCGATGTCTTTCAAGAGGCTGATATTACCGGTTCCTGTGAACCTTTTATTAAACATAGTTACCTCGTAAAGCAGACAGCGGATCTTCCACGGATCTTTAAAGAAGCATTTCATATTGCCACAACAGGCCGGCCCGGCCCCGTGCTGATTGATATCCCCATTGATATTCAGCAGGGCACCATAGAAAAATTTGTCTATCCGGAAAAGGCGGATATCATCGGATATAAACCGCGGACCCAAGGGCACCCTTTGCAAATTAAGAAGGCTGCGGAACAGATCAAGCAGTCCAAACGCCCTGTCATTTGTGCGGGAGGCGGCGTGCTCTCCTCCGGTGGAAAGAAGAATCTGGTGGCCTTTGCGGAAAAGACTGGGATTCCGGTAATTTCCACTATGATGGGCATTGGCGTTATGCCGTCGGAGCATCCTCTCTATTTGGGGATGTTGGGGTCTCACGGCGTTGCCGCCGCGAATAAAGCGATCCATAACGCGGATCTTGTGATCCTCTGCGGGGCGCGTGTGGGAGACCGTGCGGTAGCTGCCCCCGATCAAATTACAGAAAAAGCCAAAGTGATCCATATCGATATTGATCCGGCTGAAATCGGAAAAAATATGATCGCTCACATCCCGATTGTGGGCAATATCCGCAGCGTATTGGAATCCCTTTTGGAAAAAGTGGATTACCATGTGGATGACGAGTGGACGGCTACCACCCAGAAATGGAAAGTATCTCTCCAAAAAGAGCCCCAGCCGTTTGAAGGGTATGTGGAACCCTGTTCCTTTATCCGGGAGTTCTCCAAACTTCTCCAGCCAAAGGCAATCTGGGTAGCGGATGTAGGACAGAATCAAATCTGGTCCGCCAATTATTTTGTTACCACTGCGGGTAGATTCCTCACAACCGGCGGTATGGGAACCATGGGATACTCAATCCCGGCCGCTGTAGGCGCTAAACTGGCCCGCCCGAACAG
>CAJFUH010000019.1 GCA_904420155.1 uncultured Clostridia bacterium | reverse complement strand
CCAGCGCCGCCGCTGCAATCCGATCCCGCTATGGTCAACACTTTCTTCATGATTGTTTTTCCTCCTGTCTTATCTGAGGGATAATAAGGGGTATCAGTTTTTCTAAAGAATCTACCCACATATCACTGATAGACTGAATATTTTGCCAATCCGGAGCAGAGGATGCGTCATACACCGCGGCTACAGGAAATCCCGCTCGCTTGGCCGTACAAACGCTATAAAAGCTATCCTCGATTATCAGAGTTTCTTCCGGCGTAGCGCCCATCCTTTTTGCTGCTTCCTGATAAATAAGAGGATCTGTTTTTCCCACTCCTATCTCCCGGCAACTAAGAACAAAACAGAAACTGTCTCGGATGCCAAGCCTTTTTAAAGCAGATTCCGCTGAATTCCGGTCGGTTTCGGTAGCCACACACAATGGAATGCCCTGGGTTTCCAATGCCTTGAGTAACGCTTTTACTCCCGATTTCAAGGGCACGTATTTCCGATACTGCTCCTGTGGAATCCTGTGAATTTCTTCTACCATTTGTGCAAGAGGTTTGCAAATCCCAAATTCTTCTTGAAAAAGCTCCGCCGCCTGGGCAAAGCTCAAAGAGCGCAGCCTTTGGGATAAGTCTTCCGGTGGATTGATCCCTTCCTGCTGTAAATAGGTCCGGCCCACATTCTCCCACATTCCCATAGTGTCCAGCAGCGTCCCATCCAAGTCAAAAATCACGCCCCTGTATTTCATTGTTTGGCCACCTGTTCCGCCAGCTCACGCAACCGGCGGGCCGCCTTGCCGATATCCGGCTGTGCGAAAAGGGCTGAAACTACCGCCACTCCGGCAATGCCGCTTCCTTGTAATTGCAGGATATTTCCCTCATGGATGCCGCCGATCGCTACCACTGGAATATCCACGCTTTGGGTAATTTCCCAATAACGTTCCCGGGGAATGGTGACGGCATCCCGTTTCGTGGAAGTAGCAAACGCCGCTCCCACCCCTAAATAGGAAGCGCCGTCTTGTTGGGCTTTCCGGGCCTGTTCTACAGTCTTCGCAGTGACCCCAATAATTTTGTCCGGCCCCAAAAGCGCCCGGATTTCTTTAGGGGATTGATCCCCCTGGCCTACATGAACCCCATCGGCGTCCACTATTTGGGCTACCTGAACATTATCGTTGATGACGAAAGGGATATGATAATAGTCAGTCACTTTTTTGACCTCCTGGGCTTGTTCCACAAACTGGTTAAGAGACAGGTTTTTTTCCCGGAGCTGTACAAAAGTTACTCCCCCACGGATACTCTCTTCCACCTGATCCGCCAATTTTTTCCCATACAGCCAGGTACGATCAGTAACTGCATATAGTAATAAAGAGGTGCTATCGATATGCAAAATGCAATTCCTCCTCCCAATGAGTATCTTGTATTTGGCTGACCGCGTCAATTAATGCTATCCGAAAAGAGCTTGTGCCGCCGCCTTGTTTTTGGACGTTTCGATATGCTCGTTCCCCGCTGATTCCCATCACACCGGAGGCGGCTACCGCAGCGGCAAAAGGATCGCCTGGATTTCCCCCGCAGTATGTCCCCATGAGGGCGGAAAGCATACAGCCGGAACCCGTGATCTTTCTCATCATGGAGTGCCCATTGTGTAAAATACAGCTATGAGAGGCATCCGCTACCACATCCCATTCTCCGGAGACCACCGTCACCGCTCCCCATCGAGCGCTTAATCCTTGAAGCTGCGTTATCCATTCAGAAAGATTCTGTTCTGTCACACGATCGTCCTTGCCGGCGTCTACCCCGCTTGTACTTTTTTGTCCCTGAGCAAGATAACGCAATTCCGATGCATTTCCCCGGATAATAGACAGTCGTATATTTCCCAGTAAATCTGCCGCTGCTTTCATGCGAAAGCGGGAAGCCCCTACTCCTACTGGATCAAACACCACAGGTATTCCTTGACGATTCGCCTCCCGTCCCGCCAACAGCATGGCCTTTATTTTTTCTGGAGAAGGATTCCCTAAGTTAAGCACCAAAGCGTCTGCACAAGCGGTGATTTCCTCCGCTTCCTCCGGGCTTTCCGCCATGGTAGGACGTCCCCCTCCCGCTAGGATTATATTGGCACAGTCGTTGATCGTGATCGAGTTTGTAATAGCATGTACCAACGGCCCTTTTTCTATTGTCCGCTGCACCACGGCGGATAAATCGTTACTCATCAGCATTTCCTTCCTTTATTTGCTACCACACGCTGTACGGTGTCAAACGCCTTTGTGCGCTTAAGAGCCGCCAAAAATAGAATGGCAATGGTTGCCCCTCCTGCGGTACTGACAAAAAAGGGCAACACGTAAGCAAATAAAGCGGCTTCTTTTCCCATAACAAACGCCGCGATGGGATACGCCGCCAGCCCCCCCAAGACACTAGTCCCTACAATTTCGCCCACATAGGCTAGCGGAAGTTTTTGGGTAAACCGATACAAAAGGCCACAGCATAAAGCTCCCACCATGCTGCCGGGGAACGCCAGCAATGTACCCATGCCAAAGAGCACGCGCAGCAGTGAAGTGACAAAAGCCATGCCTACAGCATAAGCCGGTCCCAGCAACACGCCAGCTAAAATATTGATCATATGCTGAATGGGAAAGCATTTTGAAGCCCCCACCGGAATGGCTAACGGGGAGCATACTACTCCAATCGCAACCAAAATTCCTGCCACAGCTAACCGTTTGACGGAATTCATCCTCTTCTCCTCCCAAAAAGAAAGAGATATGCTCCATTCAGGCATACCTCTTGAAGTTTGTTGTTTGCTCCCTTCGTTGGCATTACCCACATCAGGTAAAGGGTCGAAGCCTCTTTTACTTCCTCTCAGCCCTGTTGAACGGGCTCCCCTGCATTGGTTTTTATTATAGCACGCCTGTTTGGTTTCGTCAATTGAGCAAGCGTTTATCCTCATTTAAATGATGTATGATTGTACTCCTACATGTATCAAAACCTTGTATAGTGAAATTTTGTATGGTAGTATAACATATAAGTTTGATATCGAAAAGATTTTTAACAGTAGTCACTAGAGAAATGCAAGATATCAAAATAGATTGGAGAGATATTGTATTTTCCATTCGATCATCTTGAAATATTTTGTAAAGGAAGGGAGAAATCATACCATGAAGATCCGTTTGGCCGCAGTTAAGGATATTCCTATTTTATCACTATACGATAAGCATATCAGCAAGACCGAACTCACCCATATTATTCCTCTCAACCGTGTATATATTGCGGAGGAAAAAGGAGACTTTCTCGGCTGGTTACGCTATCAGCTTTTCTGGGACAACACGCCATTTTTGAACATGTTATATGTATTAGAAAAAAACCGGGGAAAGGGATACGGAAAAGCTCTGTTGGATCATTGGGAGAGGAATATGAAAGTATGGGAATATCCCTTTGTGATGACTTCTACACCATCCAACGAGTACAGCCAGCACTTTTATGTCAAGTTAGGCTATCGGATTATCGGCGGTTTCCTTCCGGAAAAAGAACCGTTTGAGGTCATTCTCTCCAAACGATTGTAGGTATTCACAGCACAATCAGAGCGCTTAATTGACCGAAAGACTGTATTCTTTGAGAAAAATGTTTAAAGCTTTCTCCTTAAAGAAGAAAACTACAATCATGCTGGTCTTCTATGCCAAAAGGCGATTCCCGCGTTTTATGTTCGCAGGAATCGCCTTTTTAATTCTTTCTTCTACTTTTTTTCTAACAAAATCCGATTCAACAGATATAGTAAGGCATGGAAAAGGAAAAAGGCCACGACCAACAGGGCTAACAACCATAAAAACTGCGGCACTGTCAAGGCCACCAGCGAGAACAAATCGTGGAATACAAAAATCCCCAACAGCATACCCGCCGTAACTGTCCCAAATAACAGGCCCCGGATAACATGGAACGGCTGGCATAACCGGAATACCAACAGAAGGCCTGTAAAACCCGTGAGTACAACACACATGGTGGAGGTATTCTCCGGAGGAATCTCCAACACAGCAGAAAGTACGGTAACGGCGACCACATTAAAAATAGTAGTAATCGCTCCCGGTAAAGCTTTGCTGATGACATTCTTTAAAAATTGTCCTTTTATACGCTCTTTATTGGGTTCTAACGCCAGCACAAAAGATGGGATTCCTATGGTCAATGTACTGATTAAAGTAAGCTGAATGGGCATAAAGGGATAGGAAAAAGGCAGCACCACAAACAGCAGGGATAATACAAAAGAATAGATCGTTTTAACGAGAAACAGGGAAGCGGACCGTTGGATATTATTGATGGAGCGGCGCCCTTCTGCCACTACTCTGGGCATAGAAGCAAAGCTGGAATCCAACAGCACCAACTGAGAAACATTGCGGGCGGCGTCGCTGCCGGAAGCCATTGCCACGCTGCAATCCGCCTCTTTGAGAGCCAGCACGTCGTTGACTCCGTCCCCAGTCATAGCCACCGTATGGCCCTGTTCTTTTAGCGCCAGTACCATCTGTTTTTTCTGATTGGGGGTAACGCGTCCGAATACGGTATATTGTTCCACCGCTTGTTTCAGGTCCTCTTCCGTATCCAATGTGGAGGCGTCTATGTATTTTTCTGCCTCCGGCATACCTGCACGCCGGGCAATATTTAACACTGTCAAAGGATTATCGCCGGAGATCACTTTAAGCTGTACCCCTTGCTCTGTAAAATAGCGTAATGTCTGTTCCGCTTCCGGACGGATGACGTCTTGAATCAGCAGGAACGCCATTACCTGAAGCTGGGCGGGAAGCTCCCTTCCTTCAAAAGGGTTCTGGGAATGAGCGAGGATCAGCACGCGATTTTCACGGGCATATTCCTCCAGTTGTGATTGAATGGGTTTGGTTTTTCCCCGTAACACAAATTCCGGCGCCCCTAACACATAACTTCCCTTTTCTTGAAACTGAGCCCCCGACCACTTTTTTTCCGAGGAAAAAGGGACAACCTGTTCGGCTTTCCAGTTGCTTCCTCCACCATACTGGGAGGAAACAGCCGCAAAGGTGGGGCTGTCGTCTTCTATCACTGCGGATAAGGCCCGTAAAGCTTCTTCCACTTCAGCAGCATCGTGAGCGCCAAAAGGTTTGACTTCATGCAATTCCATATGCCCTTCTGTAATGGTACCCGTCTTATCCAGGCAAAGCACATCCACCCGTGCTAACGCTTCAATACAATAAAGTTCCTGTACCAGCACCTTGTGTTGGGAAAGCCGAATAACGCTGACTGCCAGCACAGTACTGGTCAGCAACACCAATCCTTCTGGAATCATACCGATCAAAGCGGCCACACTATTGACCACTGCCTGAGCGACCGTATTATCCTCTACCCGCATCTGATTCCAAAAAAGCAATAGTCCAATGGGAATAATGAGAATGGATACAATTTTGATAATCTTCTGCAAAGCTTCCATAATCTCAGAGCGGACTTTTTTGAGATACTTTGCCCCTTTGGAAATGTGGGATACATAATTATCCTCTCCCACATGTTCCACCCGCGCCCTACAGCGGCCGCTTACCAAATAACTGCCTGATAAGATCATATCCCCCTCTTTTTTATGGATAGCGTCCGATTCCCCAGTAACCATTGATTCATTGACATCGCATTCCCCTGAGAGCACGATACAATCGGAGGCTACCTGGTTTCCGTGGGAGAGTTCTATCACATCATCCAACACCACATCATGGATACTTACTTCCTGGATCTGGGAATTTCTCACCACTTTAGCTTTTGTAGAAGACAAAATGGATAAACGGTCAATGGTGCGTTTCGCACGGATTTCTTGGACAATCCCTATCACCATGTTACACAACACGACACCCATAAACAATAAGTTTTTATAAGACCCTACTAGGAGAACCGCCACCGCCAGTATTGCATTGATGAAATTAAAGAGGGTACATACATTGTCACGGATGATTCTACCCACAGATTTTGTGGGGATATCTGTGTCGTAATTAACCAATCCCTCCTGTATGCGCGCCTCTACTTGCTCGGTATTCAATCCTTCTTGGCAAGTTGGGACGTATCTCGCTACCTTTTTGTTTTCCTCTCGTGTCATAGCGGTTTCATTCCTTTGTTCTTTATTTCACACATCAGTTAGACGAAATAGAAAGTTCTATAGCAATTTTTTACTAATAGTTTTCTTTAAGTTTAATGCCTCTTTTTACCAATGTCAAATGGAGATTGCAACCTATAAAAAATTTTTTATTTTCTCAGTTGATTTTTTATGAGATCCTTCCCCAAAGGGGAGAAATACCATCTTATTCTAGTTAAGTTAATAGAAAATTTGAACTTCTTTTATTACTACGGCTTTACGACCGCTTTTCATCTGCAAACTTTCTTAAATGTTTGTTGAAATAGCGTCTTTTTTCTTCCCTATTTCCGTATAAGATAACAGAGATTTCTACAGAGATTGACACCCATGCAAAAACCGGGTAAAATGTTATCTTAAGCTAACTTTTATATAATTTTTTCTATACAGACACCATTCCCCGTTTGACTCCTAAAAAGTCCGAGAGGAAGCTGAAGGAGGTATTTTTATGACATTAAATTCCGTAAAACCCGGTTACAGCGGTATCATCACCACAGTAGGGGGGCACGGCGCCCTGCGCCGCAGACTGTTAGATATGGGGCTTACGCCCAACACGAAAGTGACCGTTCGGAAGGTCGCCCCTATGGGCGATCCCATTGAATTATATCTGCGCAGTTACGTGCTTACTTTGCGCAGCGAAGACGCCGCCAATATCGAAGTAAAGGAGGTAACGCCGGTATGAGTTATTTGTTAGCGTTAGCCGGAAATCAAAATTGCGGCAAAACCACGCTGTTTAACGCTCTCACCGGCAGCAACCAGCATGTGGGCAATTTCCCCGGCGTTACTGTAGAGAAAAAAGAAGGCCCTATAAAAGGGCATAAGGATGCTATCCTGGTGGATTTACCCGGCATTTATTCCCTTTCCCCTTATACTGCGGAAGAGGTGGTCACCCGGGATTTCGTGCTCAAAGAACATCCGAAGGCCATCATCAATATTGTGGACGCCACCAATATTGAACGCAATCTTTATCTCTCTCTCCAGTTGATGGAACTGGGTATCCCCATGGTCATCGCCCTAAATATGATGGACGAGGTAAGGGCCAGCGGCAACGCTATTCACGTGCAACAGCTCTCCGCACATTTGGGTATTCCGGTAATTCCTATTTCCGCCAGTAAAAACGAAGGGATTTCCGATCTGTTGGACGCCGTCTTCCAGGTGGTGGAAAAAGATACGCCCCCTTCTAAAATGGACTTTTGCCAGGGAGAAGTGCATGTCGCCATCCACTCCATCGCCCATATTGTGGAAGACGCCGCAAAAAAAGCAGGGTACCCTTTGCGCTTTGCTTCCACCAAACTGGTAGAAGGCGATCGTCCCATGATCGACGCTTTGGGATTAACGGAGGAACAGCTGCATATTATTAACCATATTGTACAGCACATGGAACAGGCGTTAGGCACAGACCGGGAAGCCGCCTTGGCGGACATGCGTTACCAATATATTGAGGAAGTGTGCCGGGAATGCGTGGTCAAACAGCAGGAAACCCGAGAACAGGTACGTTCTGAAAAAATCGACCGTATTCTCACCCACAAGTACTTTGGAATTCCCATTTTCCTGGGCATTATGCTAGTTATTTTCTGGCTTACCTTCTCTGTGATAGGCGCTCCCCTCCAAGACTTGCTGGATGCAGGTATCCAGTGGCTTACCGGGGCGCTTTCCGAATTTCTCACCCAGGTTCATGTCAGCCAGTGGCTGCACTCCCTTTTGATCGACGGCGTATGCGCCGGTGTGGGCAGTGTGCTGTCTTTTCTGCCCATCATTGTCCTGTTGTTTTTCTTTCTCTCCCTGTTGGAGGACAGTGGATATATGGCCCGCGTGGCTTTTGTCATGGATAAACTCCTGCGTAAAATTGGCCTGTCCGGCCGCTCTTTCGTCCCTATGCTCATCGGTTTTGGGTGCAGCGTCCCCGCTATCATGGCTACCCGTACCTTGAGCAGTGAACGAGACCGTAAAATGACCATTCTGCTTACGCCTTTTATGTCTTGCAGCGCCAAACTGCCTATTTACGGGATGATTACGGCCGCATTTTTCCCCCGCCATGGTGCGCTGGTCATGATTGCTCTATATATTGCCGGTATGATCGTGGCTGTGTTGTCCGGTTTGTTGCTGAAAAGTACGGTTTACAAGGGTAAGCCTGTCCCCTTTGTTATGGAGCTCCCTTCCTACCGCCTGCCTTCCGGGCGCAGCGTTCTATTACATATGTGGGAAAAAGCTAAAGATTTTATCCGCAAAGCTTTCACGATTATTTTTGTGGCCGCCATTGTCATCTGGTTCCTTCAAAGTTTTGATTGGTCTCTAAACTGGGTAGACGACAGCGCGCAAAGTATTCTTGCTTCCATCGGTTCCGTTATTGCTCCCCTATTCGCCCCCCTGGGCTTCCAGGATTGGAGGGCCTCTACCGCTTTGATTACCGGGCTGACCGCCAAAGAATCCGTGGTAAGCACTCTCACTGTACTGACTGGAGCCGCCAGCGACGCTCAGCTTTCAACAGCACTGCAATCCATCTTCACCCCGTTGAGCGCATTTTCTTTCCTGGCTTTTACAGTATTGTATATGCCTTGTGTGGCCGCCTTTGCGGCATCCCGGCGCGAATTGGGTTCCTTGAAATCCGCCGTGCTTACAGCTCTTTATCAGACTGGCGCTGCTTATGTGGTCGCTTTCTTGATTTTTCAGGTTGGATCTCTGTTTCTTTCTTATTAGCGTAGGAGGAATTATTATGTCTATCGCCGATGTGATCATTATTGGTTTACTTCTTTTGATTGTTGGGGGGATATTCTTTTTTTCCTATCGCAGAAAAAAACGCGGCAACGGGTGCTGCGGCGGATGTCCCGGTTGTTCTCACAACGATCATCGTTCTTCCCAATGTCAAAGAGGACCTTTTTAAAAAAAGCCGTGCTATCCATTTTTGAGGATACGCGCGGTTTTTTTATTTGTTCGTCAAATTCACTTTGTATAGAATCGTTTCTTTTTCTCTATCTTTTTTCTCTTCTTTCCATAAGAGTTCTCCAAAGTTCCTTGATGACTTAACAATATGTTGGTATAATAAAAACAAATCCATCGCACAGAACGCGTTGTGTGTAGAAAGAAGGAGACGTGCTAACTGTGAACAAAAAACGCGGGGGCAAAGCCGTCGCTGTCATTGACATCGGTTCCAATCTGGTGAAAATGAGGGTGGCTCAGCTCCAAAATGGAATCATTCAGGATTTGGATCGCCTGGAATATCCCATCCATCTGGGACACGAAGTCTTTCAAGATGGGAAAATCAGCTTTGACAGTTTAAAAGAACTATCCTCTATTTTACGGGGATTTTCCCAAGTTATGACAGAATACGGGGTCGCGCAGTCGAAAATTGTTGCCACTACTGTATTCCGGGAGGCGCATAACCGCGCTTATATTGTAGACCAGCTGAAAATTCAAAACGACATGAATATCGAAATCCTGGAAGAAGATCAGGAAAAAACGCTGATCTATTCGGAAATTCTCCGGGAACTCTCCGGCGGCGAACTTCCCCATATCAGTCAGGCTCTCATTTCTTACATCGGCACCGGTAGCATCGGACTGGCCCTATACCGGGAAGGTAACATGATATTTTCTCAGAATATTCCTTTGGGTTCCCTCAAACTGCGGGATATGCTCAGCGGTATTCGGGAGGAAAGCGTGGATTACTCTACCGCGCTGGACGAATATCTCAACGGTGTGATCGGGCGCATTCCCCTACTGCATTCAGAAGGGAAACCGGAACATGTCCTTATTACAGGAACAGAACTAGAATTAATTGCGAAAATCAGTGCTATTCCCCTGAAAAAAGGCTGCTATACTTTCGACGCTAAAAAAATTAAGGAGCTCTCCCGCGCTTTCGGTTCCATGACGCCGGAGCACATGGGGGAACGATACGATATTACCCCAGGGCAGGCGGAACTGGTGTACACAGCCCTGGCTTTGATGCGCCATATTCTCACTTTGACCGACGCCAAAAAGGTCATTTCTCCCAAAATAGAATTATGGGACGCCGTTGTCCGGCAGCTTCTTTTCTCTAAAAGCAAGTCGGAGTACGACGACCATGTGCGGCAAAGCGCGCTTTCCTGCGCTCGGACCATTTCTAACCACTATTACAGCAATCCGGGGCATCTGGAAACCGTACGGGAGTACGCTTGCGCTATCTTTGACCGCATGAAAAAAATTCACGGCCTCGGATCTAAAAAGCGGTTGCTTTTAGAGATTGCCGCGATTCTGCACGAAACCGGATATTATGTAAATTCCAAATCCCATTTACGCAGCACCTTCGATCTCATTAAAAACAGCGATATCTATGGCTTGACCGACGAGGAAGTGTTGCTCATCGCTCATATCGCCCGCTGTACGGATTTCTTTATGGAACAAACAGAGGACCGCTATTATACCAGGCTCAGCGAGAAAAACAAGCTGGCGGTGGCAAAAATGGTGGCCATTTTCCAACTGGCCAACTCCTTGGATAAGTCCGGCAAGCAAAAACTTCAAAGCATCCGTATCCGTTTGAGCGACGACACGCTCACTATCACGGGGGTCAGCGACGACAATTTACTTCTGGAACAATGGGCTTTCTCGCAGTGTTCCCCTTTCTTTGAAGAAGTGTTCGGCATCAAACCTCAATTTGTGGTAAAATCGTTGCTGTTCTGAACCGTTTTAAGAGCTGATAATCTTTTGAAAGGAATCCATATAGAAATCCTAGACTGATTAGGAGATGAACCATCTATGAGTAATAAAAACGCCGCCCCATTTCCCTACCATAACCGAGAATTGAGTTGGCTGGATTTCAACATCCGCGTATTGGAAGAGGCGTTGGAAAAAGATAACCCCATTATGGAGCGCCTGAATTTTCTTTCCATTACCGCTTCCAATTTGGATGAATTTTTTATGGTACGCGTCGCTGGCGTGATGGAGCAGATACGCTCCAAATACAATGAGCCGGATGTTTCCGGCCTGACCCCCCGTGATCTGCTTGCTAAGCTCACTGACAAAATACACGCCTTTACCGAACGGCAGTACTCCTGTCTGCATCGTTCTATTGTCCCCGCCCTCAAACGGATCAATGTATCCTTTCTTCCTGTGCGGGAATTAAATGAAAAACAGTTGAAACATATTGAAGAATATTTTGATAAAATCCTTTTCCCGGTTCTCACCCCTTTGGCGGTGGATCGCAGCCGCCCCTTCCCTTTGCTGGCCAACAAGAGCCTTAACATTGCCGTGCGCTTGGAAAAAGATAAAGAATCTTACTTTGCGGTGGTACAGGTTCCCTCCATTCTGCCGCGTTTTCTGGAGTTACCCTGCGAAAACGGACGGGCCTTTGTGCTGTTGGAGAACATCATCATCCACAAGCTTTCCCAGCTTTTTGAACTGCACGAGATCAAAGCCTACTGCCCTTTCCGCCTCACCCGCAATTCCGATTTGGACATTGACGAGGAATCGGAAGACCTGATGCTGGCCATTGAAAAATCGATTAAAAAGCGTAAACGCGGCCGCCCGGTGCGCCTGGAGCTTATCCAAAAGTGCGACCAGGAGACCAAAGAATTCCTGGTAGAAATGCTGCATGTACAGGAACGCGACATCTATGAGCTCCCTGGCCCCATTGATCTCACCTTCCTATCCAAGTTCTGCGGGGTCTCCGGTTTTGAAAACTATCGCTTCGCCCCTATCCGCCCGGTGGATCCGCCTGCCGACTTCTGGGGATATGATGATATCTTTGAGGCCATCCGGGACAAAGACCGTTTAGTTCACCATCCTTACGAAAGCTTTAACAGCGTGGTGCGCTTTGCGGAGGCTGCCGCAGAGGATCCCAATGTCCTGGCTATCAAACAGACCCTTTACCGGGTCAGCGGGAATTCCCCCATCGTAGCCGCATTGATCAAGGCCGCGGAAAACGGTAAACAGGTAACTGTCTTGGTGGAGCTGAAGGCCCGTTTTGACGAGGAGAATAACATCAACTGGGCCAAAAAATTGGAACACGCCGGCTGCCATGTGGTTTACGGTTTATCCGGGCTGAAAACCCACTGTAAAATTCTTTTGGTAGTACGCCGGGAAGACGGGGTGATCCGCAGATACCTGCATATGGGAACCGGCAATTACAACGATTCCACCGCCCGTTTTTATACAGATATCGGTTTATTTACCTGCAAAGAACCCTTTGGCGTGGACGCCTCCTCACTCTTTAACGTGCTGACGGGATATTCCCGTCCGCCGGAATACCGCAAGATGATTGTAGCCCCGGAAGGAATGCGCCCCTTCTTTGAGCATATGATTGAGAGGGAAACCGAAAACGCAAAAAAAGGATTGCCCTGCGGCATCACAGCCAAGGTCAACTCCCTAGTGGATCCCCGCATTATCCAACTGCTTTATCAGGCTTCCCAAGCGGGGGTGCCGATCCATCTGATTGTACGAGGAATCTGCTGCCTGATCCCCGGACTGCCGGGTATCAGTGAAAACATTACCGTGATCAGCATCGTGGGCCAGCTTTTGGAACACAGCCGTATTTTCCAATTTGAAAATGCAGGAAACCCCAAAATTTATATGGGAAGCGCCGATTGGATGCCCCGTAATTTGGATCGGCGGGTAGAGTTGGTCTTCCCCATCGATGACGAAGACCTGCGGGAACGCGCCTTTTCCATCCTAGAATTAATGCTCAGTGATACGGTGAATGCCCGGGTACAGCTGCCGGACACCACTTATACTCACATCGATAAACGCGGAAAACCGATCATCCGCAGCCAGACGGAATTTGCGCGTCTGGCCCGTAAAGCATTGGAGGAAAAGGAAGTTTTAAACCATGAGGAGCCTTATAAACCATTGCGGAATCCTCATTTTGAATCCAACCAATAATATATTATTAAAAAAGGACTGGGTGATAAATATGAAACGTGTGGGAATGTTAACCAGCGGCGGCGATTGCCAAGGATTAAACGCCGCTTTGCATGGCGTGGCAAAGGCTTTATATGAAAGTTATGATGAAGATGAGCTGGAGATCTACGGGATCAGCGATGGATATCGCGGCCTGATCGAAGGGGATTACCGTTTGATGAAGCGAGAGGATTTCTCCGGTATCCTATGCCAAGGAGGAACTATCCTGGGAACTTCCCGCCAGCCTTTTAAATTGATGCGCGTGGTAGATGAAAACAGCGTGGATAAAGTCAAAGCCATGAAAGACAATTACAAAAAGATGAAGCTGGATTGTCTGGTCATTCTGGGAGGGAACGGCACCCACAAAACCGCTAACCTGCTGAGCCAAGAAGGGCTAAATGTCGTTACCCTTCCTAAGACCATTGATAATGATATTTGGGGTACCGACATGACCTTTGGATTCCAAAGCGCCGTGGATATCGCCACCAATGTGCTGGATTGTATCCATACCACTGCCACTTCCCATGGGCGGGTATTCATCGTGGAGCTGATGGGACATAAGGCCGGATGGCTCACTTTGCACGCGGGTATCGCCGGCGGGGCGGATATCATCCTGATTCCGGAAATCCCTTATACCATTGCTTCCATATGTAAAGCCATCCAGCGGCGCAATAAAATGGGGAAACGGTTCTCCATTCTTGCAGTGGCCGAAGGCGCTATCTCTAAAGAAGACGCCGCCCTCAGCAAAAAAGAGCGCAAAGCCAAACGGGCCGCCATGCCCTATCCCTCCATTTCCTATAAGATTGCCAAAGAGCTGGAGGAAGCTACCGGACAGGAGATCCGTGTAACGGTTCCCGGGCATTTCCAACGCGGTGGGAGCCCCTGCCCTTACGATCGAACATTGTCCACACGTTTGGGGGCAGCAGCAGCCCAGCAGATCGTCCGGAAACAATATGGAGTTATGATGGCTCTTAAAAATAATGATATTGTTCCCGTCCCCCTTTCCGAGGTGGCCGGAAAGCTTAAGACTGTCCCACCGGAGCATTCCATTGTGCGCGCCGCCCGGGAAATTGGAGTCAGTTTTGGGGATTAACCCAGGGAATCTTCTCCCGGCAAAAATTCTTAGAAAGCTTTGCTGAGTGGCTCTCTGTCCTTTCATTAAACAGAAAGCGCTTTCTTATATTTGATTTATCATAGGAAATAGGAGGTTGTTTTTATGGAGGAACATTCCAATCCCGCTTTTTCTGTTTCGGAACGGAAACGGTGGTTGTTTTTTGGCTTGCCCTTCACCTTTACGGTGTATACATTAGAAAATAAAAAGCTCATTTTAAAGGAAGGCTTTTTCAATTCCAAAGAAAATGAGATTTTGCTCTATCGTATTGTGGATATGACCCTCAGCCGCTCCTTGATACAGAAACTCTTTGGTTTAGGCAGCCTTACCATTGAAGCTCAAGATAAAACCCATCCCTCTTTGGTCATCAAAAATATCAAACACGTGCGCAATTTTAAAGAACTTCTTTCCAACGCCGTGGAGGAAGACAAACTTCGTCTGCGGATGCGCCAGGGAGAGTTGATTGATTCCCAGGCAGATGACGATTGCTTCCATAGCGACGATATGCACTGTTTGTGAATATTTTTAGGGACATTCTTTTATTCCTTAAAAAATCGGATATCTGTCCTTTATACTAACATACCATAGGGATTATACGATCTAAAATTAGGTACGGGAAGTCGGCATGCTTATGAAGATGGGATTCCCATCTGGACAGAATCAGCTATTCATATGGATATTCTTTCTCAAAAGGGAAGTGGGACGAGATCGATATTGATCCCGTCCCACTTCCCTTTATCAATGTTATTTTTTTGCTTTGGCCTCAAAAAGCCATTATGGTTGCGAGAGCGGTTTCCGCCAGGGAATATCTTAAAAAACCACGGGTATCGCCTATTTGGGTTAGGAGAATCACAGGTTATCCTCTTTTTCTTCTGTAATATTTGCCATGTCATTTTCCGATTCCCTCAATCATCTCTAATAACTGACGAATATTCTTTTTTCCAAAAAAGACCTGTTCTCCATTCATCACCAAACAAGGCACACTCATCACTTGATAACGTTCCTTCCAATCCGGAAAATGATTCAGGTCATATACCTCTGCGGTTACCTCCGGATTCAAAGAGGCAATCCGCTGTGCCGCTGTAACCAGTTCCGGGCACATGGTACAAGATAAAGATACTAAGATCCTCATGTCAACCGGGTAGCCGATGGCACGGATTTCCTGCTCTACATCTGAATCTAAAGCTTGTCCTGGGCCGGCGGCATTATATAATCCCAGTACAAAGGAAGTGAATTCATGTCCTCCCGGTACGCCGTGGAAAGCCAGTCCAAGGGATTCCCCATCGCTTTTGCAGATACTTACATAAGGAAGTCCGTCTTCTTTTTCAGAAAAGTCGTTGCGTTCTATAGAAAGTTTGTCTGTTAAAGCGGATAGCGCACTCATATACTGATCCAACTCTTTGGATACGGGACGCTCATCCAGATACAGTTTGAGGAGCAACGGTTGAGTCATTTTGGAAAAGATCGTCTCTAACTGCGACCTCATGTCCGCTGTGAAAAGTTCTTCAGATTCTTTGCCTATATCCTCTGTTTCGGAGTTAGCCTCAGAAAGCCTGGTCACTGGGGGAACCGGATGATATCCGGTTTTTTGTTGCATCGCTGCGGCATATTTTTCCAGCTCTGTTGCTGCCAACGCTCCGTCTCCCACTGCGGTGACTACTTGTCTCAGACTTTTCACACAGACGTCCCCGGCTGCATATAGGCCCTCTATGCTGGTCTGTTGATTTTGATCGGTAATCACATATCCTTGTTCATTGCATTGGGCAAGGCCCTTGATCAAATCTGTTGCAGGTTCATAGCCTGCAAAAACAAATACGCCAAACGTTTCTCCCTTTGGCGGCTTATATTCTGTCAGCTCGCCGGTCTTCGTATGGCGATAACGGAGCGTCTGCAAGGAAGAATCCCCAGAGACTTCCTCCACCTGCACATTGGTCACAACCTTGATTTTCTCATGGGATCTGGCGGCCTCAGCCGTCGCCTTGGCGCAGGTAAAGTCGCCCTCCCGAATCAAAACGGTGACCTGGCGGGCATATTTGGTAAGAAAAACGCTTTCCTCCGCCGCAGCAAATCCCCCTCCGATTACAAAAACGTCTTTTCCTGTAAAAAACTCCCCATCGCAGGTGGCACAGTATGCCACCCCATGCCCTTGAAATTCCTCTTCTCCCTTAAATCCCACCTTGCGTGGATGCGCACCGGTGGCGAGAAGGACGCCAAAACAGGAGAACGCTCCCCGGCTGGTATAGACGGTCTTGATCTCTTTTTCCATCTCTAACCGTTCTACTTCCGCCAACAGGAATTCTGCTCCAAAATTCTGCGCCTGCCTGCGCATGGTGTCGGTCAATTCAACTCCGCTGGTCCTCTCAATTCCCGGATAATTCACCACCTCTGACGTGATGGTAATCTGCCCGCCAAAATGTTCTTTTTCCACCACCAGCACCCGATACCTAGCTCGTGCCAAGTATAAAGAGGCGGTGATCCCGGCCGGCCCTCCGCCGATTATCACAACGTCATATAGGTTTTCTAAATTCCGCGCTTCCATCGCTTATAGCTGTCCGACCAGGTCAAGGCTGGGTTTTAAAGTCTCCGCGCCGGGCTGCCATTTAGCCGGGCAAACTTCGTCCCCATGTTCGGCCACAAACTGGCTGGCTTGTACCCGGCGGAACAGTTCTTCGGCATTGCGGCCTACATTGCCCGCTGTCACCTCATAGGCAACGATTTTCCCCTCCGGATTCACAATAAAGGTTCCACGTTCTGCAATGCCGTCCGATTCGATATAGACATCAAAATCCTTTGCCAATGCGTGGGTGGGGTCCGCCAGCATGGGATATTGGATCTTCTGAATCCGTTTGGAAGCGTCATGCCAAGCTTTGTGCACATAATGCGTATCACAGGAAACCGCGTAGATCTCGCAACCCGCTTTTTTAAAATCGTTATACTGGTTGGCTAGATCCTCCAGTTCCGTTGGACATACAAAGGTAAAGTCTGCGGGATAAAAAAAGAACACGCTCCATTTACCCATAACATCCGCTTTCGTCACAGTTCGAAACGCGTTGTCCTGATATGCTTGTACCGAAAAATCACCGATTTCCTTATTGATCATAGACATAAAAATACCTCCTTAAAATAACAGAAAATAACATAGGTTAGTTATAACTAATCTATACGCTTATAGTATACTAAACCATTTCTTCCTTGTCAAGTTATAAAAAGTCTGCATCCGTGGATTGTTTCTTTTTTTATAAAATGGTTCCTTTATTTACACAATGATAGGGGGCTCTCTTTATTCTTTTCCTTTTTCCTTTCATTTATGAAAATCCAGCCACTGGTTGATCTTTACAAAAAGACGCCATGGAATTGGACACCAAAGAACCATTGCAAAAATTATGAAAAATATAAGTCTTCTTTTATCAAGAAGAAACAAAGTATTGTTAAACGCCTTGCATACTAAAGCGGATGTCAAATAAGAAACCTGCCAAGATTGGCCCGTTATTTCGAAAAATCTTTGCTGAATAGCATCTCCCCAATATAACTGCTTTTCACCGATTTTCCTGCCGGAATCTACTAATTCCAAACGGCTAATTTCCCATATTATTGTCACTTCGATTCAAAAACATATTTATCATCACTCTGTCTCCCTTAACCGCTCCGTTATGGTTTCTCTGCTAAGAGAGCGATACATCCTCTCCGACGTTATAAAGCAGATTATCAATATCACCAGAATAATGCTTGCCGCCGGAATAAGCGGATAGGTAAATACCGCAAAGCTCACTTGCTGCTGAAATAGTTTGAAGATGCCGTATGCAATCAGGTTGCCAGCAGACAAGACAAGAATCAGGGTGATTATTGGATAGTAAAGTCCCTCACTTATCAGCATTATCCGAACCTGCTTACGGCTCATCCCAATAGATTCAAGCGTTGCCAATTCACGCTTGCGGGCCACAACACTGACCGACATGACATTAACAAAATTAAGTATTCCAATAAGCGCGATTACAAACGAAATGCTTCCACCAAGAATCAGCACAGCCATTTTTGCACGAACCAGTTCTTCCATAGACTCAATTCTTGATGTCAAAGAAATTCCAGAATCGTTTCCTATAATCTGCTTCAATGCAAT
>CAJFUH010000018.1 GCA_904420155.1 uncultured Clostridia bacterium | reverse complement strand
TGCGAAATTAAAGAGAGCGCTTGCTAACAAGTACCCCTATGATATTGACGGATACTGCGACGGCAAAGAAAAGTTTGTAAAAGAGGTCGAAGCAAAGGCGTTAAACTGGAAAAATCGATAAAATTTCCTGTATTGTTATGTTGTTCCGTATAGAGGTTCCCTAGCCAGGCCGTTTTACCAAAAAGTTTGAAAAATGAAGTGATGGAAACACAAAAAGCAAAAGGGAGCTAGAAAACAACTGCCTAAACAATCTGAAAAAGGAAGGTGCAATATGAATCGGCAGAATCTGATAAAAACCGCATTGGGAAAGAAAGAACCGGATCTGGTGCTCAAAAACGCCACCGTCATCCAAGTGCTGACCGGCGAGCTGCTTACGGGCGATATCGCGGTGTGCGACGGCTATATCGCCGGAGTGGGACGATATGACGGCCCCCATACCGTGGATTTGCAGGGGCGTTATGTTTCCCCCGGCTTTATCAACGCCCATTGCCATGTGGAATCCTCTATGGCCCTGCCGGAACTCTATTGCCAGGAGGAGCTGCGCTTCGGCGTTACCGCCGTCGTGACAGATCCCCATGAAATCGCCAATGTAGCGGGGAATGAGGGGATCCAGTTTATGCTGGACCGCTCGGAAAACCTTCCGCTCCACTATTTTGTGCAGATCCCCTCCTGCGTGCCGGCTACCCCTTTGGAGCATGCCGGAAGCGTACTGAAGGCGCGGGATCTCGCCTGCTTTACCCAACATCCCCGCGTGACCGGCCTGGGGGAAATGATGGATTTTTATGGGGTCTCCCAATGCGATCCCGATATTTTGGAAAAGCTCTCCCTGTACCGGCATAAGGTGCTGGACGGGCATCTTCCTTCTGTGCCTCAGGAATTGCTACAGCCTTACGCGGCGGCGGGTATCCAGACCGACCATGAGAGCGTCTCTTTTGAAGAAGCCCGGGAAAAGCTCCGCGCCGGATTGTATGTACTGATCCGGGAGGGGAGCGGTTCCAAGAACCTGGACGCTATCATGGAGGGCGTTTTGCGGGAAGGGTTGGATACCTCCCGGCTGGCCTTTTGCACCGACGACAAGCACTTATTGGATATCCACCGGGAAGGTACCATCCGCTGCCACATCCGGCGGGCCATCGAGCTGGGAATGCCTCCCGTTACCGCTTACCAGTTAGCCACCATACAGGCGGCCCGTATCTACGGCCTGCGGGATATAGGGGCTATCGCGCCGGGCTACCGGGCGGATCTGGTGATCCTGGAAGATTTGAAACAGGTATCTGTGTCAGACGTCTATGTGGGCGGAGTGCCTTATCGGGATCTTTCCCTGCGTCCTCCCATGCCTCCGGTCCCGGAGCGGATCTTGCATTCCGTCCATCTGGGGGGCATTTCCCCGGATTGCTTCGCCCTGCCGGAACAGGATTGCTATCCGGTCATCCATATGGTTCCCAGGCAGATTCTCACCCGAAAAGGGATATTGACACAGGATGAAGTGTCTCAGGGCCTTACAGAAGGAAGCCTGTTGAAAATCGCTGTTTTGGAGCGCCACCATGCCACAGGCCGAATGGGGCTGGGCCTTCTGGCCCAGTACGGGCTGCGCCATGGGGCCATTGCCACTACGGTGGCCCACGATTCTCACAACCTTTTGGTGGCCGGCGATAGCGACGAGGATATGCTCCTGGCGGTTCAGGAGCTGGAACGGGTACAGGGGGGATACACCTTGGTACAAAACGGCCGGGTAATGGCTACGTTACCGCTTCCCATTGGCGGCCTTATGTCCGATTTAGATGTAGAACCGCTTACGGAAAAGATCCAGGAGCTGACCCGGTGCGCTTATTCCATGGGGGTAAATCCCGGTATCGATCCCTTTATCGCCCTAAGTTTCCTGGCCCTTCCCGTTATCCCGGAAATTCGCATCACCGATATGGGCGTGGTAGAAGTATAACCCGGTTTTATTGATGAAAGGGGCGCTTTGCAGCTGTTCTGCAAAGCGCCCCTTCATAGGCTTATCATGTCAAGTCCGGCAAGGACGCGCTGTTTTCTTACAGCAGGTGAAAGAAATTTTTCCGAAAGGTCAAAATACCTTCCTCCCGGAGCTTTCCCAGCGTGGCGGACATGGCGCTGCGCTCCACGCATAGGTAGTCCGCCAGTTCCTGCCGGTTAAAAGGGATGGTAAATTCCCGGCTCCCCTGCATCGCTGCTTGATCGGAAAGATACGCCAACAGTTTTTCCCGGGTGGAACGCTGGGAAAGGTATCCGATCTTTCGGTTTAGTAATAAATTTTTGTTTGCAAGTACCCGCATGAGGTTGCCCGCCAGTTTTCCGTGGGTGACGTCCCCTTCAGCATCCATGACGGTCAGGCGGCCGCAAGGGATCCACAGGACCGAGCTTTCCGCCGTAGCGATTACGGTTACAGGGATAGGGCAGTCTTCCGCCTGTTGCAGGGAAGCGCAGGCAAACGCCTCCGCAAACAATTCCCCAGGGACCAGGTCCGCCAGGATATTCCGTTCCCCTGTGTATTCTTCCCGGATGATCTGGGCGCGCCCTTCTAACAGGATCCCGATATCTTTCACTGCCTGTCCGGCCAGCAACAGTACCGCGTTCTTAGGGGCCTTCTGTACCCGGGCCCGGAGCGCGGAAAGGGCCTGGGAGCGTTCATCGTCTGTCAATCCCAGGAACAACGGGCTTTTTTTCAGGATATCCTGGTACTGTTTCATATACATCCCCCTATTGGAATTTATAGTTTCCCTTCCATTACTATACTGGATTTTTCCCGGCGGGAAAAGGCGTATTTGGACAATCGTCAGAAATATCTTGGATATATCCTTTCCGGCCATGTTTCCATTGGCTTGCATCCCCAGGGGCGAAGGGGTACAATACTATTATCAAATTTGGAACAGGAGTGGATATCTCGTGGGAATTGAACAAGCGAGGGCATATTTACAGCAATGGGGGATACAAGACCAGATTTTAGAGTTTGATTCTTCTTCTGCAACCGTGGAACTGGCTGCGCAAGCATTAGATTGCGAACCCGGGCGTATCGCCAAAACCCTTTCTTTTCTGGTGGAGGGACAAGCTGTTTTAGTGGTGGCCGCCGGGGATATGAAAATTGACAACGCCAAATTCAAGGCCCAGTTTCATACAAAGGCTAAAATGCTTACGCCGGAGCAGGCGGTAGAAATGGTGGGCCATGCGGTAGGGGGCGTTTGCCCCTTTGGAGTCAACGAGGGCGTCAAAGTTTATCTGGATATTTCCCTCCAGCGTTTTGATACGGTTTATCCGGCCTGCGGCAGCAGCAACAGCGCCATCCAATTGACCCCTTCCCAGTTGGAACAGTATTCCGGCAGCTTGGGATGGATCGATGTTTGTAAACCCCGGTAACCCCCATAAAAGAGAAAAGGCTTTCGGAGAGGGAGCATTGCTCCCAGCCGAAAGCCTTTTATTTTTATAAAGCGGTAGGCTTTATTTTTCCTTTGCCCCTTCTGGGGACTTTTCCTCTTTTGCCCTCTCTTTATCCATCGACCGTTCTACCGCTAAGCGTTCCGTCAATTCCCGCACTTTATTGTCCAACTGGGAAACCCGTATGGTCATAAGGAACAGCTTAATGAGCAGAATAAAGATAGTGAGCAAAAATACAAAGTTTACCGTAGAATAGATACCCAATAGACGGGTTAAAAAGTCCGCCAAGCCTGGGAAGATGCTGACAACTAACAGGATAACGGAAAAAATCACCCAAAAGATGGAATCTTCAATCTGTACCTTGGATTGGCGGATCTTCCGCATCATGTACAGAATGGTCAAAAGGGAAGCGATAATCAAAATAACACGCAATACAATACTCATAACGGCATTTCCTCCTCCATAGCATCCGTGGTTAAGATACTGATCTTTTGCGGAACAACTGCACCAGCATGATGGAAATTCCCATTCTCAGCATATACGAAAGGGACTTGGAAAAGGTGAGGTAGCTTTTCCCCTCAATGCGCTCGTCCATGGCGGCCTGTACTTCCGCCACCTTAGCCCCATGTTTCATCAGGTAAGAGATCGTATCCGGTTCAGGGCCGTAGTTGATGTTAGAGGCAAATTCGTGGATCATGGTGCGGTCAAACATGCGCATGCCGGAGGTGGGGTCCTTGATGCGTTTCCCGGTGGTCAGGCGCATGGCGAAGGAGATCAGGTGGCTTCCCACCATACGCATGGTAAAAGGCTTTTTCTCCGTGACAAAACGGGAGGCGATGACAATATCGTTGCCTTTTTTGATTTCTTCCAGCATAGGCGCGATAAATTCCGGCCGATGCTGCCCGTCGGCGTCAAACTGGATGGCATAGGGATACCCCATCCGGTCGGCGTATTTCAGACCGGTCTGGAAAGCGCCCGCCAGTCCCAGATTGACCGGGAGGTCGATAAGGCGGTATCCATGTTCCCGGCAGACAGCGGCGGTATGGTCTTTGGAGCCATCGTTGATGACTACATAATCATATTGCGGATAATGCTGGATGAGATTATCCACCACGCGGACGATATTTTTCTCTTCATTATAAGCAGGAATAATCACTAAGACTTGGTTCATCGTTCCCATTCCTTTATCATTCTTTCTCATAAAATAGAGGGCATAACTCCATAAAAACCCCATTATATGATTTTCATTATTCTAACATTATCCTACCTAAAAATCAAGGTGTCTGCCGGATTCCTGTTTCTTCTCCCTTTTTTCAACTTTCTTTAGAAAAGAACCATCATTAGTATTCACAGTTCATTCCCTATCTAACGGGGCAAATTATGCTCTTAGATGGTTCCCTTTGTCCTCCCATCAGGGCCTTCCCCAAAACGTGACAGGATATATGGGATTTGTCGCAATAGGAATTGTGCAGGGTTACCATTCTTTTTTTCTTTCTTTTTATCATTTGTTTCAATAGGGAAATTTTTTTACGGGACATTGACGAAGCAACTAGTTAAAAATATAATAATTAAAAGAGTAAACTATTATGTTTCAAAAATAATAAGGAAGGAATGAGACTGCGTGAAAATGGAAGAATCGCGGGATCGTCCGGGCGAACGTCTTATGCAGGCTTTCCATGAAGTGCGAAGGAACAGTACAGGGTTTCGCCCTATCGCTTATTTACGCACCAGTGAACTGTATATGCTTCATGCGATTTATGCAGGCTTGCAACGGCAATTGCAGGAAATGAAGGAGCGCGGGCTTGTCCCCCCGCCGGGGGTAACGGTTTCTTCCCTCAGCCGCGCTACCCATAATTCTATGCCCGCCGTTTCGCAAATTCTCAGCGGGCTGGAAGAAAAGAACATTGTAGAGCGCGTGCCCGCCAAGGCAGACCGGCGCAAGGTGTACATCCGTCTGACCAAACATGGGGAAGAAACGGTAGAAGAAGTGGGAAGGACTTTTTTCCGTTTTTTGGATCAGGTGGCCGAGCGCATGGGGGAAGAAGATCTGGAAGAACTGATCCGCCTGCTTCACAAAGCCAGCG
>CAJFUH010000017.1 GCA_904420155.1 uncultured Clostridia bacterium | reverse complement strand
GGGGTGTCGGCCGTCCTGGTGAATACCCGCAGGGGACAGCGCCTGCTGGAAAGCTGTAAAGCAGAGCTGTTCCTCAGCAGCAGGACGTTAGAAGAAGCGCGACGGGGCAACGAACAACTGCAAGGCCCCCCGCTTCCCCACCCCAAAAGGGAGCTGTTCCGCAAGAGATATATCCGCCTGGGGTTTGAGCAGGCGGCGGCGCGTACTTTGCCCATAAACCGATGGCCTTTTTTGGGAAGAAAAGGTGGAGAGGGCGCCCAGCGATGAAGATAGGGATTTTATCCATGCAGAGGATTTGCAATTATGGATCTTTTTTGCAGGCGTGGGCCCTACAGCATCTGTTGCAGGAAATGGGGCATGAAGTCTGCTTTGTGGATTATACGCCGGGTCCGGTACTTTGCCCCGAGGGCAGGCCGCCGCTTTCCCGCCTCCTGCAGGGAAAATGCCACGCCTTATGGCAGATGCGAAGCCGCCGCAGCCGGATGATCCGCAAGCAGGAAAGAAACGAAACGTTCCAGCAGACCTTTCAGCGGGAGTACCTTCCCTTGCTGGGCCTTTCGAAAGAGAGGCGCTGCCGTATCCCGGTGGATTTGTTGATTATCGGCAGCGACGAAGTATTCCACTGTATGCAGAGCAATCCCCAGGTGGGGTACGCAAAGGAGCTGTTTGGGGAAGGGAACCGGGCTAAACGGGTTGTAAGTTTTGCCGCTTCCTTTGGCTCCACCACCCTTTCCATGCTCAGGGAAAAGGGGATTGACGGGGAGATAGGACGGATGCTTTCCCGGTTTTGCGCCCTCTCCGTGCGGGACAGCCATTCCTGGGAGATAGTCAGGGCGCTGACCGGGCGGGAAGCGTATCTGCATATAGATCCAGTGCTTTTGTATGATTTTTCCCGGAAGACGCCCGAGCGCACCGTGTGCCGGGATACGATCCTCGTATACGCCTATGCCGGCAGGATGCAGGAACCGGAAATTGCCGCGATCCAGAGGTTTGCACGACAGCAGGGAAAAACCTTACTGTCCGTGGGGACTTATCAGCCCTTCTGTCAGGTCAATATTCCCAAAGCCACTCCGTTTGAATTGCTGGCTTATGTGAGAGATGCAGACTATGTGATAACCGATACCTTTCATGGTTGTGTATATTCCCTTAAATATCACAAACCTTTTTGTGTGTTTCTCCGACCTACCAATCAAGAAAAGATACAAGGACTTTTGGATGCTTTTTGTGAAAAAAGTAGAAGTGTAGAAAAATTACAGGATTTAGAGGAGATATTAAAGCAACCTGTAAAAAAAGAAAAGAATAATTCCTTAATAAATAGAAAAAAATGGGAATCGATACAGTATTTGGAAAAACAAACGCTTGATTTGTGAGGGGGTCCCACACGAGTGTTATAACTTTATGATTAATCTGGGATTGCGAAACTTGAAAATAACAGTATAATAGTAGTATATACAAAAAAACCAAATATTGGTAGGAAAAGCAACACAAAAAGGAAGGAAAAGGAGCCATGAAAACAGCAAAACGTTTGGCGAGCCTGTTGCTGTGTTTCGCTTTGCTGACGGTTATATTTGCCGGCACAGTGAATGTACAGGCGCAGGCGGGAGGAGGACTGTCGATTGATAGTTTTTCTTTGAATGTATCTTCCCCTCAGCCGGCGGGCAGTCAACTGACTATGACGGCCAGCGGCAGCGGAGGGACGGGAGGATTGCAATATAAATTCTCTTATGAAAAAGACGGCATGTGGGTACGGATTCAGGATTATTCCAAAGCTTCCACCGCTACGTGGAGGCCCCCGGAGCCGGGAGACTATACCGTAACCGTGTTTATCAAAGACAGTTCGGGGACAGAAATCGCCAAGGGGATTCCTTTTACAGCGGAAGACCCCATCCCGGTGGAAGTGACGTCCTTTACGGTGGATCCCTCTTCCTCACAGCCGGCGGGGTCTGCGGTATCCCTCGCCGCTTCCGCCAGCGGGGGACAAGGGGGATTCCAATATAAATTCTCCTATGAAAAAGATGGGGCTTGGGTGCGTATCCAGGATTTTTCCCCATCCCCTGAAGCACAGTGGATCCCCATGGAACCGGGTGCGTATACGCTGGTAGTGTTTGTACAGGACGCCGCAGGGACGGAAGAAGTAAAGTCGGCGCAGTTTCAGGTGACCGATCCTCCGGCCCTTCATGTGGATTCCATCACGGTGGATCCCGGTTCTTCCGGTCAGGTGGGGGACGAAGTGACCCTGCGGGCCCAGGGCAGCGGCGGAGCAGGAAAACTCCAATATAAATTTTCCTATGAAAAAGACGGCTTCTGGGTACGCATCCAGGATTATTCCTTTTCCAATACCGCGCAGTGGCAGCTGCAGGAGCCGGGAGACTATACCGTCACCGCCTTTATCAAGGATGGGACGGGAATGGAGATTGCCAAGGGCACGGCTTTCCATGTAGAGGCGGGGCCTTCCCCGGAAATCACCCGGGTATCGGTGGATAAACCGTCGCCCCAGCCGGCGGGCAACGCTTTGCAGATTTCCGCTCAGGCCGCCAGCGGCGTTGGTTCGCTGAGCTATAAATTTTCCTACGAGAAAGATGGGTCTTGGGTGCGGATTCAAGACTATTCCTCTTCTCAGACGGCTACCTGGGTTCCCCAGGAACCGGGGACTTATAAAGTGGTGGCTTTTGTAAAGGACAGCCAGGGGATTGAAGTGGCCAAAGGGGTGGATTTTCAAGTGACAGAGGCTATCCCCCTCCGGGTCACTTCCTTTACCGCAGACCCGCCGTCCCCCCAATATACGGGTACGTCCATCCAGCTCACGGCCCAGGCGGAAGGAGAAGGGGAGCTGGAATATCAATTCCTTTATCGGACCGACGGCCCCTGGCAGGAATTGCAGGGATATTCTTCAAAGAATACCGCTCTTTGGCAGCCCAAATCAGAGGGGGTTTACTCCTTGGCGGTCTCAGTGAAAAACCAGGAGGGACAGGAGATCACCAAAATTCTCTCCTATGAGATCCAATCCAAGTCCCCGATTGTCATAGAAGATTTTCAGGCGAATGTTCCTTCCCCGCAACTGACGGGAACAGAGATTCGGTTGACCGCTTATGCCAGCGGGGGGGAAGGGGCGCTGCAATACCGCTTTGCATATCAAAAAGATGGGGAGTGGGAGACGCTACAGGACAATTCCCCTGCTCATTCTATGGTGTGGATTCCTGAAACGGCGGGCAGCTATACTTTGGGCGTCTTTGTTACGGATGAAACCGGGAGCCAGGAAAGCAAAACCATGGAGTTCCAGGTCCGTTCCCCCAACCCCATCGAGATCAGCAGCTTGGTTGCCTCTCCGGAGGGAAGCCAGATTTTAGGCGGCGATGTGGCTTTGGCGGCATCCGCTTCCGGAGGAGAAGGGGCGCTGCAATACCGGTTTGCCTATCAGAAAAGCGGAGAGGAATGGAAGACCGTCCAGGATTATTCCCAGGAGCAGGCGGCCCTTTGGACCCCGGAGGAAGCAGGGGAATACCGCCTTGCCGTTTTTGTGAAAGACAGCTTGGGAAATGAAGAGCAAACCTCCATTTCCTATCAGGTAGAAGAACCGGATCCGGTGGAAATTACAGAATTCCGTATTGACCACGGTTCTCCGCAGCAGCCGGGGACCGCTATTTCCCTTTTTGCAACCGCGAAAGGCGGGGTGGGGGACTATGAATACCGTTTCGGCTATCAAGAAGGGGATCACTGGGTTTATCTGGGAGATTATTCCACCAAGAACTATATTACCTGGGTTCCCACAGAGCCGGGGACCTATGTCCTGGCAGCTTTCGCCAAAGACCGTTTGGGGGCCGAAGGGTACACCACCGCGGAATTTATCATCGAAGACCGGGAGGAACCCCTGGAAATTACAGGCTTCTCCACAGAACAGGATTCCCCCCAGCTGGAGGGCAGCTCTGTCCGCATGACGGCACAGGCCCAGGGGGCTACCGGTTCTTATGAATATCAATTCTCCTATCAGAAAGTGGGGGAAAACTGGAATACCATCCAGGATTATTCGGATGCCAACCATGCGGTCTGGACCCCTCAGGAGGCGGGCCTGTATACCCTGCGGGTGTCGGTACGCAGCGGGGAGCAGGAGACCTCCCAGGTGATTGAACATTACGTCATCAACCGATACATTGCGGACGATACCGGAGGGATCGCCCTGACCGGGTCTACCCGGTCGGTACCCGCTGGAAAGAGCTTATATATCAAAGCGGGCTCTTCCAATGTGCAATGGACCACGAACAATCCTTCTATCGCCACAGTTTCTAAGGAAGGGTATATTTTGGGGGTCAACCCAGGGGAAGCCCGGATCGTGGCTTACGACGATTATGGAAACCGGGTTTCCTGTTACATAACCGTAGAAGAGGCGCAGCCGGTGAAATTCTCCTACACTTCCCCAAACATTGTCCCTAAAAATGGGGAAGTCACCTTGGTGGCGATTACAGATCTGGATCGTTCCATGGTGGAGTTTGATGTGGAGCAGAACGGGGGAATTACCTCTGTGAGAGCCACGGAAAAGGTCCGGGACGGCGATACCTATAAATGGACGGCGAAAATGACGGTTAACAGCGCCGGCGTCTTTACCGTAAAGGCATATTCCAAGGTGGGAGACGGCGGCTGGGAGACTTGTGACGACGGCAAGACCACTATTTTTGTCACAAATTCCACCGATATCATGACTACCCGGGTGGAGGAAAGGCGGGCCAGCGACAGGTGCCTGGACTTTATCGCTACCTGCGAAGGGTTTTCTTCCCAGGTCTATCCCGATACAGTGGCCAATAACATCCCCACAGTGGCCTATGGCTATGTATTTTATCCGGGGGATACCTTCTACAATAACCTTACCAAAGATGAAGGATGGGCGTTACTGGTACAGGAAACCAACCGCGGCGGCTATACCACATCGGTCAACCGTTTCCTGATGGACAACCAGATCCGCTGTAACCAGCAACAGTTTGATTCCTTAATCAGCTTTTCTTACAATGTGGGGACAGGATGGATTACCAACAGCAGTACCCAGGATCTGCGCAATATCCTACTGCGGGCCCGGTCCACCAATCCCGGCACAGGGGGTGGCGGCGCTACCATTACCACAGGGATTGTCAGCGGCGGCGGACAGGGGATTAACATCCGTTCCGGCCCAGGGACCAACTACCCGGTATTGTACGCCCTCAGCGACGGCACGGTAGTGCAGCTGATCGATGAAACCAAATATAATGGGGACTGGTATAAGCTGAAGACTACAGACGGCAGCGCGGCTTATTGCCATTCCGATTATATCGTCAATGTAGTCACGACAGGCGGTTCCGGCGGTACGGGAGAGTTGGATCTCAATTATGTGGATCAAGACGCTTTGATCACGGAAATGTCTTCCTGGCATCATGCAGGCGGGAAATGTGTCCTGGGCTTGCTCACCAGGCGGTTTGACGAATTAGAAATTTTCCTATACGGGGAGTATAACCGCGGATATCAATTGAGCGACCACCATTTCCCCATTCCGGATTGTTACCAATAGTTAGGGAGAGAGATAGCGATATCTTTCTGAAATAATCAGAGAAACGCCTCACAGGTCGGTTATTCCCGTGAGGCGTTTCTCTTGCTGAACTGTAAATTTTTTGGTTGTTTAAGCGAGACGGGGGACGGGCCGTACGTATAGAAAAGAACGGCAAAGATCCATTTAGATAAGTCCCTTTTCTATTTCCACAGGCAAGGCATGAATAGAAGGACAAACAAAATCCGTGCGTGGAAAAAGAACCATCATAGGATCAATATATAAGGAGGCAATTTTTATGGAAATGAGAAGAAAAGACCGCCGGCTAGATCGGCAGACGGCTCTTAGCCTGCTGGAGCAGTGCGAATATGCGGTGGTGTCTACGGTAAATGAGGACGGCACGCCTTACGGTATCCCTGTTTCTCCCGTACTAGAAGGGAGAAACCTGTATTTTCACTGCGCCTTGGAGGGGAGAAAGCTAGAGAATATCAAGAATAATCCCTTGGTATGCGTTGCCTGCGTAGGGAAAACGAAACTGGTACCGGAAAAATTTACGACGGAATATCAATCCGCTGTCGCTTTTGGCACGGCCAGTATGGTGGAAGATGAAAAAGAAAAGATCCGTATTTTATATTTGCTGTGCCAAAAATATGCCGCGTCCAATTTGCAATCCTTTGACCAGGCTATCAGCCGTTCCCTCCATAGGACCGGAATCTGCAAAATTGAGCTGACAGAGATCTCAGCAAAAGGCAAACGGATAAACGAATAGGGAAAGGATAAGATTGAAACGGCACATCGCACACAAGGCTTTCTCTAAAAAGAACCTGGTTGCCCGCGCCGAAACATAAAAGTTTTGCGCAAGCTTTTTCACGCCTGCGGCGGGCGCGTCGCGCTCTAAGTTTTTCTTAGAGAGAATCCAATCTGCCCGCGCTGAAACGTAAAAGTTTCGTCCACCTTTTCCACCTGCGGTGGGGCATATCGCGCACAGGGTTTTCTTTGAAAAGAACCTGGGTTGCCCGCGTTTAAACGTAAAAGTTTTGCTCAAGCTTTTTCAAAAGTTTGCAGGTTGGAGGGGCGGAGCCCTTCCTCGCCCATCGCAATGGGCGAAACCCCTCAGAATTCCAAAAGCTCAGGAGGGGAGGCCAAACCGTCCGGTGGACGGTTTGGCCGTGGGG
>CAJFUH010000016.1 GCA_904420155.1 uncultured Clostridia bacterium | reverse complement strand
AGCATATTCTATGGAGAGAAACAGGATGTATGGCTTTTCCAAAAAGCGATACACTTACTGATAATAATAAGGTGGTTAGTAAATGTCAGATTTAGTCATTGTGGAGTCGCCAGCCAAAGCGAAAACCATAAAAAAGTATCTGGGATCCGGATATGAAGTGATCGCCTCCATGGGTCACGTCCGCGATCTTCCGGAGAATCGTCTGAGCGTCGATATCAAGCATGATTTTAAACCGAAATATGAAGTGATCAAAGGCAAGGAAAAATTGGTGGAAGAGCTGACCAAGATGGCGGGAAAAAGCGACCATGTCTATCTGGCCACCGACCCGGATCGGGAAGGGGAGGCCATTTCCTGGCATTTGGCTTATCTGCTCAACCTCAGCCTGGAAGATAAAAACAGGGTGACTTTTAACGAGATTACCAAAACCGGCGTTTCCAATGGAATGAACCAGCCGAGGGAAATTGATCTGGATCTGGTAAACGCCCAGCAGGCGCGCCGTATCCTGGACCGGCTGGTAGGTTATAAATTAAGCCCTTTCTTATCCCAGAAAATACGCCGGGGATTGTCCGCTGGCCGCGTACAGTCTGTGGCGGTGCGCATGATTGTAGACCGCGAGGCGGAGATCCAGGCCTTTAAACCGGAGGAATACTGGACCATCGACGCCAAATGTATCCCCCAGGGGAGCCGCAAACAGTTCCCCGCTTCTTTCTACGGGGATGAAAACGGGAAAATCAAAATTACTACGGAAGATCAGGCCAATGGGATTTTGGAAGAACTAAAAGATAAAGAATTTATTATCACCAAGGTCAAAAAAGGGACCCGCCGCAAATCGCCGGCGCCTCCTTTTATTACGTCTACCTTGCAGCAGGAGGCCTCCCGCAAGCTGGGATTCCAGGCCAGGCGCACTATGAAGGCGGCCCAGGAACTGTACGAAGGTATTGAAATCAAAGGAATGGGCGCAGTGGGTTTGATCACCTATATGAGAACCGATTCCCTGCGTATTTCCGAAGACGCCATCAAAGACGCGGGCGACTATATCCGGGAACGATGGGGGGAGAAATACCTGCCGGATAAGCCGCGCCATTTCAAATCCCGCGCCAACGCCCAGGATGGACACGAAGCCATCCGCCCCTCTATGCCCAGCCTGTCCCCGGCGGACGTCAAGGACAGCTTGAGTAACGACCAATATAAGCTGTATAAGTTGATTTGGGAGCGTTTTATCGCCTGTCAGATGGCAAATTGTATTCAGAGCACCATGCAGGCGGATATCACGGCGGGACGCTATATTTTCAAAGCCTCCGGATATACCGTCACCTTTGACGGCTATACGGTCTTATATGAAGAGAGCAAGGACGAAGCCAAAGAAAGCGAAGGAGCCCTGCCTCCTCTGGAAAAAGATATGAAGGTGCGGATAAAAGAATTGCTCCCCAATCAGCACTTTACTCAACCCCCGCCACGCTTTACAGAGGCTTCCCTCATTAAGGCGTTGGAAGAGTACGGGATCGGCCGGCCCTCTACTTATGCCGCCACCATTACCACCATTACCAGTAGGGAATACGTGGTGCGGGAAGGAAAAACACTCAAGCCTACCGAATTGGGGGAAGTATCCACCCAATTGATGAAAGAACGTTTCCCCAAGATCGTCAATTTGAAATTTACCGCCCAGATGGAAAAAGAGCTGGATACCGTAGAGGAAGGCAAGACCCAGTGGGTGGACATTCTGCATGAATTTTACGGGGATTTTGATAAGACTTTAAAAAAGGCCAAAGAAGAGATGCAGGGAGTTAAAATCCAGCTCAAAGAGGATGAAACGGATATCATTTGTGAAAAGTGCGGGCGTAAAATGGTCATTAAGACCGGACGGTATGGAAAATTTATCGCCTGCCCGGGATATCCGGAATGTAAGAATATCAAAAAATTGATACAGGATACCGGGGCCGAATGCCCCAAATGCGGCGGCAAAATCATTGTGAAAAAAACCAAGAAAGGCCGTATCTTTTACGGATGCGACCATTATCCGGATTGCGATTTTGTGTCCTGGGATGAACCGTCTATGGAAAAATGCCCTCGCTGCGGAAAAACTTTGCTGAAGAAAAAGGGAAAAAATCCCAAGCTATACTGTGTGACCCCCGATTGCGGATATGAAAAGGTAGAAGAGAAAAAAGACGAATGAAGATAACAGTGATAGGAGCGGGGTTGGCCGGTTGCGAAGCCGCTTGGCAAATCGCCCAGGCGGGCTGCCCGGTCGACCTCTATGAAATGAAACCGGTCCGGTATTCGCCGGCCCACAAAACAGAACAATTTGCGGAACTGGTTTGTTCCAACTCCTTAAAGGCCAGCCGGGTGGAAAGCGCTGCGGGCCTGTTAAAGGAAGAGATGCGCCGCTTTGGCTCTTTACTGATGGAATGTGCGGATCAATGCGCAGTCCCGGCCGGCGGGGCGCTGGCGGTAGACCGGGAGGAATTTTCCGCTTTGGCCACCCAGCGCATCAAAAACCACCCCAACATCACCGTCTATTCCCAGGAAGTGACGGAAATCCCACAAGAGGGTGTGACGGTCATTGCCACCGGCCCGCTCACTTCCGATCTCCTGGCGGAACAGATTTCCCGCCTGTGCGGAGGATCGCTTAGTTTTTATGACGCAGCGGCCCCGATTGTAACGGCTCAAAGCGTGGATAAGGAGCTGTCTTTTTCCGCGTCCCGCTACGATAAGGGTGGGGATGAGGCGTATCTCAACTGTCCCATGGATAAAAGGGAGTACGAAGCCTTTTATGAGGCGCTGATCTCTGCGGAAAGGGCGCCGGTGCACGACTTTGATGTCGCAGATCCCAAAGTATACGAGGGATGCATGCCGGTGGAAATTATGGCGCAGAGGGGAAAGGACACCTTACGGTTTGGACCGCTGAAACCGGTGGGCCTGCGGGATCCCCGTACCGGGCATCGCCCGTGGGCGGTAGTACAGCTGCGTCAGGAGAACCGGGAAGGTTCCCTTTATAATTTGGTTGGGTTTCAGACCAACTTGAAGTTTGGGGAACAAAAACGGGTGTTTGGTTTGATCCCGGCGCTTCACGACGCGGAATTTGTCCGCTACGGCGTGATGCATCGGAATACGTTCATCGATTCCCCACGCCTGTTACATCCGGATTTCAGTATGAAAGACAGGCCGAACCTCTTTTTTGCCGGACAAATCACCGGGGTGGAAGGATATATGGAATCCGCTTCCTCCGGCATTTTGGCGGGGATCAATGCGAGGAAAAGAATAAATGGACAGGCCCCCCTGATCCTGCCCAGAGAAACCATGATAGGGGCGTTAAGCCATTATATCAGTGATGAAAGCGTGACAAAATTCCAGCCCATGGGCGCTAACTTTGGAATCCTCCCGGGAATCGAGCCGCATATCCGCGACAAAAAGGAACGTTACGCGGCGCTGGCCAGACGTTCTTTACAGAACATAGAAGAGATTCTCAACAAGTAAACTTTGCAATGTCTTGGCTTTTTTAAAGACTGATCCACTAAGAGAGAAAGGATATTCTCTCTGTGAGTTTTTCAAGAAGACAAAACAGATAAAATAGATAAGAAAAGGGTTCCCACCGTGCAGGGAACGGAAAAACAGCAATCAGGGAAAGCGATTGTACGGAGAATGGGGTTATCAGACCATGAAAATTATTGTAGATGCTTTTGGCGGGGACAACGCTCCACTGGAAATCTTGAGAGGCTGCCAACAGGCGGTGGAGGAATACGGCCTGGAAATTTTACTGACGGGTTCTCAAAAGGAAATTCAGCGGGTGGCGGAAGAAAACGGGATTTCTCTGTCCCATATGGAAATTGCCGACGCCCCGGACGTCATTACTATGGAGGATTCCGCAGGGGAGATCATGAAATCCAAGAGCAATTGCTCGATGGCGGAAGGGCTGCGCCTGCTTGCCGCAGGAAGGGGAGACGCTTTCCTCACAGCGGGGAACAGCGGAGCCCTGGTGGTAGGCGCTACCTTAATTGTCAAAAGGATCCGGGGAGTGAAACGCTGTGCGTTTGCCCCCGTTATGCCCAAAGACGAAGGCTGTTTTATGCTGATTGATAGCGGGGCCAATGTGGAATGCCGCCCGGAGCAGTTGCAGCAATTCGGCATTATGGGTTCCATTTATATGGAGCGGGTCATGGGTGTGAAAAATCCCAGAGTGGGCTTAGCTAATGTAGGCGTAGAGGATCACAAAGGAGGAGAACTGCAACATGAAACCTTTGCTCTGCTGAAAAAAAGCCCGGTGAATTTTATTGGGAATATTGAGGCCCGTGATATCCCCATGGACGCCGCAGACGTCATTGTGTCGGATGGATTTACAGGAAACGTCATTTTAAAGCTGTACGAGGGAGTAGCCATGACCGTGATGGGCAAGATAAAAGGGGTTTTGACCAAAAGTTTGAAAAATAAACTGGCGGCGGCCCTGATTCTGCCGGATATGAAAGTGCTGAAAAAGCAGATGGACTACAACGAATACGGCGGAGCCCCGATTATGGGGATTTCCAAGCCGGTTTTCAAAGCGCATGGCAGCGCAAAGGCGAAGACCTTTAAAAATGCCCTGCGTTTGACCGCCGCGTATGTACAGGGCGACGTGGTGGGAGAGATCAGCCAGGCGATTTCGCAATTGAGCGAAAGGGTCAAGGAATCATCCTGATCGGCGGAAACGAGTAGAAAAAAGAAAGAGGATGGACCGTTCTTGCTTTCATTCTCCGGGATACAAGGGATCACAAGAAAGAGGAGCTTTCCAAATGATGAAGGAATTAGAAAAGAAGTTACAGTATACGTATAAAAATATAGAATACCTGCGCACGGCGCTAACGCATTCCTCTTATGCTAACGAATCGCGCGGAGGGAAACAAAGCAACGAACGGCTGGAATTTTTGGGGGACGCCGTGCTCAGCATCGTAGTGTCGGATTATCTTTTCCTCCATTGCCCGCACCTGCCGGAGGGGGATTTGACCAAACTGCGCGCTTCCCTGGTGTGTGAAAAGACCCTGTGCCGGTTTTCCCGTTCTTTAGGAGTAGGGGATTTCCTGCGGTTGAGCCGTGGGGAACAGAATTCCGGAGGCAAAGACCGCCCCTCTATTTTAGCGGATGCTTTTGAGGCTATCATCGCTTCCATTTATTTAGATGGGGGCATGGAAGAAGCCCGGAAATTTATTTTGCGGTTTGTTCTCCCGGAGATTGAAAACCCCAGGCCCAAGGCATTTAAAGATTACAAGACCGCCTTGCAGGAAATTATCCAGCAAAACCCGGAAGAGCGTCTGGAATATGTGCTGATTGGGGAAAGCGGACCGGACCATGACAAGCATTTTGTGGTGGAAGTTCATCTCAACAGCAATGTTATCGGAAAGGGCGGTGGCCGCAGTAAAAAGGAAGCGGAACAGCAGGCGGCGCGGGAAGCGTTGGAGCTGATGGGCTATTGAGACATGCCAATATCGCCTTTTTTATTCCACATAGTGGATGTCCCCATCAGTGCAGCTTTTGCGATCAACGCAGTATCACCGGACAGAGGAAACAGCCTGCTCCGGAAGAGGTAGAACAAACCCTGCGCCAGGCGGCGGATCAAATGGGCGACCGGGCCCGTGGGGCGGAGGTTGCCTTTTTTGGTGGGAGTTTTACCGCTGTGGAAACGAATTACCGGAGAGCGTTATTGTCGGCGGCATCCCCTTTTATTCGGCGCGGCGTGTTTGCGGGCATCCGGATTTCCACCCGCCCCGACGCTATTTCCCCGGAAATTTTGGAGGAATTGCAGGAGGCGGGAGTGACTGCGGTGGAGCTGGGAGCCCAAAGTATGGACGACAAAGTGCTGTTGTGTAATCAGCGGGGGCATAGCTCGGAAGATGTAGAGAACGCTTCACGTCTGATCCGTTCCTTTGGATTTTCGCTGGGATTGCAGATGATGACGGGGCTTTATGGAAGCACGCCCCAGAAAGACCGGGAAACAGCCCGGCGGTTTCTGTTGTTAAAGCCGGATACCGTGCGTATTTATCCCACTGTGGTAATGGCCCATACAAAGTTGGGGGAGCTTTACCACAAGGGAGAATATCAGCCTCCCGGGTTGGAAGAGACCGTCGTGCTGTGTGCGGAGCTGTTGCAGCTTTTTGAGACACATCATATTCCCGTGATTCGCTTGGGGCTGCACGATACCCCGCAGCTTCATCGGGATGCCATAGCGGGGGCAATTCACCCTGCCCTGCGGGAATTGTGCGAAAATCATATTTTTTTGGAGAATATACGCAGGCGCATAAGGATTGACCATATCCCTTTGGGGAAAATGATTCTATGGGTATCCCCTAGAGAAATCTCCAAGGCTGTGGGACAAAAGAGATCCAACGTAGAAGCGCTGCGGCGGGATGGCTATGAGATGACAGTAAAAGGGGACCCTTTTATCTGTCCTGGGGATTTTTGGATAGAACATCTTCCCCAATAACGGAAAAATTACGATTAGTAAAATGCAGGTGAGAATGTGCTATTAAAATCTCTCGAACTCCAGGGGTTCAAGACATTTCCAGATAAGACCGTCCTTTCCTTTGGGGAAGGGATTACCGCTGTGGTGGGACCAAATGGCAGCGGAAAAAGTAATATCAGCGATGCCATCCGGTGGGTGTTGGGAGAACAATCCACCAAAACGCTCCGTTGCTCCAAAATGGAGGATGTGGTTTTTAACGGCACCCCTATCCGGAAATCCCAAGGGTTTGCGGAGGTTACGCTAACTATTGACAACACAGACCGGAAATTGGAATTTGACAGCGATGAAGTGGCCGTCACACGACGTTACTACCGTTCCGGGGAGAGCGAATACCAGATCAATAAAGTTTCGGTACGGCTGAAAGATATTCACGACCTGTTTATGGATACCGGTTTGGGCAGGGACGGATATTCCGTCATTGGACAGGGAAAAATTGACAGTATTGTAGCGGCCCGTTCGGAGGACCGGCGGGAAGTTTTTGAAGAGGCGGCGGGGATTTCCCGATTCCGCTATCGCAAGAACGAAGCGGAACGCCGACTGGGGCAGGCGGAAGAAAACCTGCTGCGCTTGCGGGATATCCTGGCAGAGCTGGAAGACCGGGTGGGCCCTTTAGCGGAACAGGCGCAAAAGGCTAAAGATTACCTGAATTATGCCGAAGAAAAAAAGACATTAGAAATCGGTTTGTGGCTTGACACATTGGAAAAATCCGGGCAAGTGCTGCGTGCTCAGGAAGATAGGATTTCCATTGCCCGCGCTCAGCATGAATCCACAGCGGCGGAGTTGGAACGCATTCAAAAAGAGACCGAGGATATCTTCATCCAGACAAATTCCCATACCGCCAGAGTGGACGCTGTCCGTCGGGAAATTTCCCATTTGGAAGAGCAGGCTTCCGAAAAAAGAAATCAGATTTCCCTATTGGAAAACGATATT
>CAJFUH010000015.1 GCA_904420155.1 uncultured Clostridia bacterium | reverse complement strand
TCTTGAACCCATCGTTAGATTCCTCCAAATCTTTCTTTATATTTTTTAACAACTTATCAAGGCCCGCCGATGAACTCAATTCCTTCTTTTCCCTACTTAGTGCATCTCTTGTCTCATTCTTTTTTGAGGATTTTCCCTCAAGGATTTCTTTCCAATCAACCTTTACTTTTCTTACGCCTTGTATCAAACGTGTTTCATCGACAACTTACCACGATAAAGCTGCAAATCTCTCCATTTATTATAATGAGAATCCACAATCCTGTCAATGAATTTGTGACAGCGGGTTTTTCTAAGCTGCATATTCGCTGGATTTTTCACATAATAACTGTATTAGTAGATGATCCGGGGTGAATTTATGTATTCTTTTGGAAAAAGAATTCGGCAAGTACGCACACAGGCGCAAATTTCTCAAGTAAATCTGGCCAAAAAAATTGGGGTCGCTAAGTCCAGCCTCTCCCTTTATGAAAGCGATAAGCGGGAACCATCCATACAGACCATACAAAAAATTGCCAGGGCTTTACAAACCAGCACAGATTATCTGTTAGGATTGGAGGAAGAACCCTCTTTTTTCCTGTCTGAATTTGAAAAACAATTGGTGACGGCATTCCGCCAAACACCCGACATGCAAAAAGCGGTGTGCGTCCTATTGGGAATTTCCCCGGAAGATTGGTTTCTTTCCCTCCCATAAGCCTGCCAGCTCCTAATTGTTCCTTGCGGCAAAACAGCGCTATCCCCCAAAGGATAGCGCTGTTTCCTTTATAGATTCTATCGTTTTACAAAGAATGTCAGACGGAATTGGCAGCCCTAGCGGACGCTGGCCCCCTCTTTTGAAAACTCGGTCAAACCTTCTTACTATCGGAATCGAAAACGTTTTTGCGCCCTCTTTATTTATTGGTCCCGTTCCATCTGATTCATCACAAGGCCCGTAATCAGTTTGGGATAAAAGTATGTGGATTTTTGGGGCATCTTCTCGCCCGCTGCGGCCACGTCCCGGATTTCTGTAACACGGGTGGGATTGAGGATAAAGGCGCATTGGGATTCCCCTTTTTGCACGGAGGAAACCGCTTCCTGGAAATCCCGGGTATAGGTCAAATTGATCTGCTGGGCCATATTTTCTTTGTCAATCCCAAAGATCTTCTCTAAAATCAAGCTATGCAGTACGGTCACGTCCAGTCCTTGGGTGGCGGCGCTGGCTTTAGGCAGCCATTCCCGCACCGCTTCCATGCTTTTGAGAACCAATAAAGTCCACCGGTCCTGTCCGGTATAAAAGGCGAACGCTTTCTTTCCCTGCTGATAAAGGGAGTCCAGCTCCCTTTCTATCGTGGATATATCCGTCTTGTCCTCTACGGAAAAATATTCCCGGCAGGCTTCCTTGACGGCGGTTTCGTCAAAGGAAGAAAGCCCTCTCACAAGACGATGGGTGGGGAAAACCACCAGCCCGCTGTTTTCCATATCTACCAGCATCATCATCACATAATCCACCGCGTCCCCTTCTTTCGCCATTCCCTGTTCCCGGCAGTAGTCGCGGAAATTCAGCGCGGTCTCATAACGGTGGTGCCCGTCTGCAATGTACAATTTTCTTTCATCGAAATCACTGCAAATATTCCGGATCTCCTGGGGATCGGTCACAATCCAGAGGCGGTGGGTGACCCCATCGCTATCCTGCATTTCCACCTCGGGTTTTCCCTGGGACAACCGGTCGATTTTATTGGGAGTAGTATGTTGTGGATCCATATATAAAGAATAAATCTGGCTGAAGTTGCAGAAAGTGGCTTTCATCAGCTGGAAACGGTCTGCCTTAGCCTTGGAGAGGGTCTCTTCATGAGGAAGCACAACTCCCTTTGAGAATTCCTCAAGTTTTACACGGCAGATCACACCCTTGACGCGCATCCGTTTGCCATGGGCCTCAAACTCCTCTTCGTAGATATACAGCCCCTCCTGCTGATCCTGTTTTAAAATCCCCTGCTGTTCCCATCGGCGAAGCAAAGCTCCCGCCTCTTCATAAGGGTTGTCTCCCCGGGGAAGCTCCAGCCGGATGACGTTATGTTCATTGGTCTTTAAATACTGGGCCCTCTGTTCTTCACTGATGATGTCATAAGGGGGGCAGGTAAGTTCCTGAATGTGCCCCGCCGCCTGCGTATCAAAGCGAAGGGCGCGAAAGGGTTTGATTTCAGCCATATTGACACTCTCCTTTATTATAAGCCTTTTTTGCCAGCTATTCATTTTATTGTAACGTAAAGCTACCGGCTCCGTCAACCGCAGTTCCCCAAAATCAAAAGAAAGCCTGCTG
>CAJFUH010000014.1 GCA_904420155.1 uncultured Clostridia bacterium | reverse complement strand
TCCACTTCTTCCATCTGGGCGTTCAGGTCTATGCCCTTTTGGGCAAACAGCCGGCGCACATCCTCCAAAATTCCCAAAGCATACAGGTTATTGTTCACCATCCGGCCCATGAGGAACTCTGCGGAAAAATAGTACGCGCGGCGGCGGGAGGCATGCTCCTTTTTGCTGTTCTGCCAGTCTTGTGCTATCTGCGCCGTCACCGCCCGTCCCAAAACGTCGTGCAGCTGGCCGGCGGATAACTGCTGGATTTCCTTACAGTACAGGCCGTGAGACAGCAATTCCATCTGTTCCCACAAAGGGGATTGTTTATCTTTCTTCATCAGCTTGATCATCTTGACGCTCCAATCTGCCATATAGGGTGGCTAATTTCCGAATCTTTTTTGCCAGTGCCGGGGTTGCCGCCCCGGCCTTCATTCTCCATTGCCAATTGCCTTGGGCCGTGGACGGTGTATTCATCCGGCACCGGGAGGGAAGCCCTAAAAAGTCCTGCATCTGGGCTATTGCCAAAAAACTGACGCTGGCGTACGCGGTGCGGATTAACCCCCAGTGGTACCCTTCCGTTTTGGTAAGCCGACAATACTGCGCCGCGAAATTCCGATCCGCGGCCTTCGCCGCGGCAAACCATCCCGCTGTGGTATCGTTATCGTGGGTCCCCGTGTACACCACGCTGTTGGCGTCGTAATTGTGGGGGAGATAATTGTTTTCTTCCCCGGAATCAAAAGCAAACTGTAAAATTTTCATACCCGGGTATCCGGTCTGTTTGAGCAGGCGGTGCACGCCGGGGGTCAAAAATCCCAGATCTTCCGCAATAATGGGGATATCCCCCACGCTATGGCGCAGGGTACGGAAAAAATCCATACCGGGGCCTTTTTTCCATTCCCCTTTGACGGCGTTTTCCGCGCCAAAAGGAATGGCGTAATAGTTGTGGAACGCCCGAAAGTGGTCGATACGGGTGACGTCGAAAATCTTGGAGGCATGGCGGATCCGGTCCATCCACCAGCCGTAATGGGTTTCCTTTAAGTATTTCCAGTTGTATAAAGGGTTTCCCCAGAGCTGCCCGGTTTCAGAAAAATAGTCGGGCGGGCATCCCGCTACACACACGGGCTTGCGCTCTTTGTCCAGCCAAAACACTTCCGGGTTGGCCCAGGCGTCCGCGCTGTCCAGCGCCACATAGATAGGCATATCGCCAAATAACCGGATACCCAACCCATTGACATATTTTTTGAGCCGTCTCCACTGGGAGAAAAACAGGTATTGCACATATTTCCAAAAGGAAATTTCATCTTTCAACAGGGAAGCATACTGCTCCATACTTTTCTTTTTATGCAGGCGGATTCCCTTATCCGGCCATTGGTACCAGGCTTTCATGTCAAAATGGGACTTTATCGCCATAAACAGCGCATAATCATCCAGCCAAGCCTGGTTCTGCTTTTCAAACCGGCGATATGCTTTCTGATCTTTCTGCTTTCCGCGTTCATAAGCCCGGCGCAGCACAGCAAACCGATTGTTATATAACGCCCCATAGTCCACGGCTTCCGTGTCTTGCCCCCATTCCCGGTCCTGATAATCTTCAGGGAATAACAACCCTTCTTCCGCCAGCAAATCCAGATCGATCAAATAAGGGTTTCCCGCATAGGTGGAAAATGACTGGTAGGGGGAATCCCCGTAGCTGGTGGGGCCTACCGGAAGCAGTTGCCAATAGGTCTGTCCCGCCTGCTGGAGAAAATCTGCAAATTCATAAGCCGCTTTTCCCATAGTCCCGACGCCGTAAGGGGAGGGCAGGGAAGTTAAATGCATCAAGATACCTGCGTGTCTTGTCATAAATCGTTCTCTCATTCCCTTTTTTTAGAAAATTCCTGTTTGTAAGAAACCATATGGTTACCTTTTTTATAGTAGCATAAAGCAAGAAAGGATTCAATAGGTTTTAAGGCATAGTGTGTATCTTTATCTGTTTTAACTTGTCTAATTTTGTGTAGTTTGTTGGAATTTTCCCGGTTTGTTTTTGGGATATCTTTCTATAAACTATTTTTCCCTTTCATTGTTTATGAGAATATGGAAATTTGCAACTGGGTTCCCAGCCTATGTTTGATCACAGGTTATTTTTGTTTGATAACCTTTTCTACCATCCTGTCCTTGCGCTCACCCTCGCCCATTTTTTCTTTTTGCAAAAAACATCATCTGTGTTCTCTGTATGCTAATAGGAAAAAATTAGACGAGCGGTACGACTGAGGTATGACGGCGATTTGAGCGGGCGGAGCCGCTCATTCTGAGCCGGCATACTTCCCGGGCTTTCTTAGAAGACCCGCCGCAGCGGCCTTTGTAAGGGGTTCAAAGGGGGGAGACACGACTCCCCCCTTTGCGCTCTCTTTCCGCCCTTTCTCTGGCGGCAGAGAAAGGGCGGAAAGAGAGCGCAAACAGAAATAAGCTTTCTTTGAGAAAATAGGCGTTAAAAAACCTTTCAGAAAGCCTCCCGCATTTTACCAAAAGAAAAAGAGCCGGAATCCTATTTCCAGCTCTTTCAGTTTTCCTGTTCCGGAAGAATAATTTTCCCGTGCTCTTTTTCAAATTCCCGGATACTTTTTATCATATATTGCTCCAATTGACGATTGGCAGAACGGCCTTCATAATTAGAAATATACCGGAACTTTTCCAAAAGTTCCCGATCCACCCTAAGGGTATAACGAGCCATATCCTTTTCCAATATAATCACCTGTCACCCACACCTGCGGTGAGCAATTCGCGCATCGCAGGTATTTCTATTTTTGGGTTTTGTGTCCGCGTTTAAGGCGGGTATCTTTTTGTAGCATAAACCCATTACAGTCTTATTGATATCTTACCCCACCAGATGTTATAATGGTAAAAATGACGCATTTTTGACTAATAAAAATCTAAATGGTATGGTGATGATCTTGATTAAATGTGAAAATAATTTTTGTATTTACTATCAAAAAGGCCGTTGCATTTTAGATCATATTTCTCTCGACGACCTGGGAATCTGTTCTGAATGCGTATACATCCCTATCCCGGAACCTGTTTTACAGGTATATCGGGAAAAATTTTTTTGAGCTGATACAGAAAAGAAAGAAAATGTTGATTCCTAAGTCATTTTATTTCTCTTGCTATCGCGCCTATGAAGCATTATAATATATCATATTTTTTATAATGAAACAGAAGGAAAGACATGCCACAAGAAGAACTTCTGAAAGAATTTCATGCGTTGGATATCGAAGAACTGAAAGAAATAAGCCGGTTAAACAGGCTCCGGGGCGATTTTATCAACCTGGAATATACCTTTCCCAGCGGGCAGACAGCCAAACTCCTGGAAGATGATCAATGGTATTGGGGCGCGGAAGTTTGTAAAAAGGGCAGTTCCCGCTGTTATGGCCTGGCGGCGGACGAATCCATTCTATTGGTGTGCGAATACGGAGAAAACGGTTCTGACGCGGATCTGATCTTGTGGAAAAAGCGGAAAGGATAACTGTAATACGGGTGCAGTCAGTGCCATCATCATCTGACAAGAGAAGGGGGTTCTCCTGAAGGGAGGAACTTCCTTTTTTTCCATTTAGACACAAAGATGCGAAAATATTTTTCTATGTGGTTTCTGGTTCTTTCATAAATTATTTACACTTATCTGATATGATCATTTCATATACCTAATATATGATTGTTGCGCAGTCCTATGGGCTTCGCATAGACCGAATCATCAACAGCAGGAGGTTTTCTATGATTGAAGTGAATCACCTGAGCAAACACTTCGGAAGTGTACAGGCCCTACAGGACATCACTTTTACCGCGGAAAAAGGGAAAATCTTGGGATTTCTAGGACCCAACGGGGCGGGGAAATCCACCACCATGAATATCATCACCGGCTATCTGTCCCCCAGTTCCGGCAGCGTCCGGGTGGGGGGATACCATATGCTGGAACAGCCCCGCCAGGCCAAACGGCTCATTGGCTATCTGCCGGAGGTACCGCCTTTGTATAAGGACATGACCGTCCGGGAATACCTGGAATTCGCTTATGAGCTCAAGGGGGCGCAGGAGCCCAGGCAAAAACACTTGGAGGATATCTGCCAACGGGTTAAATTGCAAAAGGTCTGGGGCAGGCTGATCCGCAACCTATCCAAAGGGTACCAGCAACGGGTAGGGTTGGCCCAAGCCCTCATTGGCGATCCCCCTGTACTGATTCTGGACGAACCCACCATTGGGCTGGATCCCCAGCAGATCACAGAAATTCGAAGCCTGATCCGGAATTTAGGGGAACGGCATACCGTGGTATTTAGCTCTCATATCTTGCCGGAAGTCCAATCCGTGTGCGACCGGATCTTAATCATCAATCAAGGGCGTATCGTGGCGGACGGCACCACTGAAAGTCTCAGCCGCGGGTTATCCGGCGGCGGAAAACTGGCTGCGGAAATCAAAGGGGACCCGCAAAAGGTTGCGGCCCTTCTATCCGCCATCCCAGGGATCCGGCAGGTACAGCGGGGCGTACAAAGCGAAAAAGGCGTGTTTGAATTTTCCCTTTCCCTGGATCCGGATACCGATCCCCGCCAGGCTGTTTTTGAACAGTTGGCCCAGGCTTCCTACCCTCTGTTGGGCCTGCGCAAAGAGGGGATGACACTGGAAGAAATCTTCCTGAAGCTCACTTCCTCCCCACCCCAGGAATCGGGAGATCCTCTTTTGGACATTTCCGGTTCCCCAGACCATACCGCAAAGGAGGGCGAAAAATGAGAGCCATTGCAAAACGGGAATTAAAAGCCTATTTTTCCTCACCTATCGGCTATGTCTGCATCGGCGTGCTCAGCGCCCTCTTTGGATACTACTTCTATCAGGTGCTGCTTTCCGGTTCCACCTATTATCTTTCCAGCGTTTATAATATGATGTTTATGTGGGGCATGATGGTGATCCCCTTGATTACCATGAAGAGTATGAGCGAAGACCGGAAAAACCGCACGGACCAGATGCTGCTTACTTCCCCGGTGGGGCTGTACTCTTTGGTAGCGGGTAAATTCCTGGCGGCGCTGACGGTATATGCTATCGGCCTGGCCCTCAGTTTGTTCCCCTGCCTGGTCATCTCCTTTTACGCCGACCTCAGTTGGGGGATCGTCTTTGGCAACGTCCTGGGTTCCTTGCTATACGCCGGCGCTATGATCTCTATCGGCATCTTTTTGTCCAGCCTCACGGAAAGCCAGATTATCGCCGCCGTCAGTACATTCGGCGTGTCCATCCTCCTGATGGTGATCGATCAAATGGCCTTTATGCTGCGCAACGACGTGTTGGAGACCATTGTGGGCTGGACCTCTTTCAGCAGCCGGTTTGTTCCCTTCGCCAAAGG
>CAJFUH010000013.1 GCA_904420155.1 uncultured Clostridia bacterium | reverse complement strand
TGCGCCGCAGAAGCCCTTTCCGGCACACGGCTCTCTTCCAATTCTACGATGGAAAAGCGGCAAAAGCCTGTCAATCTCTTGGCGTATTCCGCGCAAGCTTCCCGCCAATATTTTTCTTTGCATTTTCCAATACAAACAATCGTGATTGTTACCATAAACGTTCCTCAAAACAGGATGGTATGTCCCCCAACATTTTCTCGGGGAGCCACCATCAATTCAAAATCCAGTCCCTGTTTCATACCGCAGGACTGTAAGGAACAGAGCGCAGTCTGATATGCCAATTCCGGAATATTATTTTCCTGGCTCAAATGAGCCAGCACAAACCTTGTGGTACCGCTTTGTGCAAAAGCGGGCAGCTCGCCAGCACACGCCTCATTGGATAAATGGCCCCGTTTGGACAAAATACGGCGCTTGAGATAATAGGGATAAAACCCGTTTTGCAGCATTCGGACATCGTGATTGGATTCAATCACCGCCACGTCACAGCCGCATACCGCTTCAAAGACCGTCTCGGAAAAATAGCCCAAATCAGTGGCTATGGCAATTTTACGGCCGTCGGAAGTATGTATACAAAAACCCACGCTCTCCCGGCTGTCATGAGGGGTCCGGAAAGGCACTACCCGCATACCTGCGATCTCCATCCCTTCCCAACCGATGACATCCGCAGAAAATTTTTCACTGAGCGCCCCGGCTTCTTCCATTCCTTCTAACGTCCCCTGGGAAGAATACACCGGAATATGGTAGCGGGAAGCCAATACCCGCACGCCCTGGATGTGGTCGCTATGTTCATGGGTTATAAAAATGGCCTGTACCCGTTTGATATCCAGCTCGTTTGCGCGCATCGCATTTTCTATTTGTTTCGCGCTTCGCCCCACATCCACCAGGATCCCGCTGCCGGAAGCCTCGATGTAGTAACTATTCCCACTGCTTCCACTGAACAGCGGGCACAATTTCGCCATTTTTCAACCTCTTTTCTGCAAAAAAGAACTGTCCCAACGGAAAAAACTCCTGTAACAGTCCTTTTTCTATTCTAATCCGTTACAGAGCGGCCTTAGCAGAAATTTTTTCCGCTACGCTGACGCGTTTGATATCCGCCCCTAACGCCTGGAATTTCTCGACAATATTTTCATAGCCGCGTTCAATGTGCTCAATTTCTTCCACCTGGGTTACTCCCCGGGCCGCTAACCCGGCGATGACCATAGCCGCGCCTGCGCGCAGATCGGTGGCTTTTACAGGAGCGCCCACCAGTTCTTTTACCCCTTCAATCACGGCGATCTTTCCATCCACCGATATCTGAGCGCCCAGGCGGCGCAACTCTTCTACATACCGGTAACGGTAATCCCATACGCTCTCATTAATAATACTTGTTCCTCTTGCCAAAGAAAGCAAAACTGCAAATTGAGGCTGCATATCGGTGGGGAATCCGGGATGCGGCATCGTTTTGATATTGCATTTATTGAGCGGGCCGTCCCGCACAATGCGGACCGCTTCATCGTATTCTTCCACTTTCACGCCCATTTCTTCTAATTTGGCAGTAATGGACTCCAAATGCTTGGGGATAACATTGCGTACGGTCACATCCCCGCCGGTGGCGGCCGCGGCTACCATATATGTCCCCGCCTCAATCTGGTCGGGAATGATAGAATAACAGGCCCCGGATAAATGGGACACCCCGCGGATTTTAATGACATCCGTACCCGCTCCGCGCACATCGGCGCCCATGGAATTCAGGAAGTTGGCTAAATCCACAATATGGGGCTCTTTGGCGGCATTCTCAATAACCGTCAAGCCTTTGGCTTTGACGGCTGCCAACATAATATTTACGGTAGCGCCTACGGAAACAACATCCAAATAGATGTTGTTTCCCACCAGGTTATCGGCGTGTACGTTGACCACGCCGCCTTCTAAATTATAATCCGCTCCCAGCGCTGCGAACCCTTTGAGATGCTGGTCAATAGGACGCACGCCGAAATCACATCCTCCCGGCATGGCTACCACTGCACGGGAAAAACGCCCCAGCAGAGCCCCCAGCAAATAATAAGAAGCTCTCATCTGATGCACCAGCTCGTAAGACGCCACAGGCGATACAATATGGCGGGGATCAATTTCTAAGGTAGTACGATTGACCATTTTTACAATGGCGCCCATCTGCTGCAAAATACGGGCAATGATGGAAACGTCTTTAATGTTGGGAATATTTTCAATCCGACACACATCGTCGGCCAAAATGACAGCAGGGATAATGGCGACCGCGGCATTTTTGGCTCCGCTGATATTCACATCGCCGTACAATTTATTTCCACCCGTTATGATAAACTTATCCAACGCGGCACACTCCTAAATATAAAATTCTCCTCAAATGCTTCTATATTTTTACGATTCTTTCGTTTTATACATGATGAAATAAAGAAAAACCGGTCTTTTCTCTTTTTGTTTCTTACAAAGCCGGCTCTCACTCAATTACTATTATAAACAAAATGTCAGGAAAAATCCTAATTACCTTGCTAGATAATAATATAGAATACATAAAAAGTCAAGGATAGAACTGTCAGAAATTCTACGGGAAACTTTCCAATTTTTTTACACTGCTATAAAAAGGCGACCGATAAAATTCTCTTATTGTCCTTTTTAGAATAATTGGCAGAAGGTCAACGCATATAGTCGAATACAGTCGAAAAAGTTTTGATTTTTTTCATTCAAATCATATCCCAGAAGCGGCTAAGAAACGGCTTGTCCTCTTCTCGCACAACCGTCTCAATCTGTCTACATAAGGTTTGGAAATCTTGAGGGAATTTTTGTGCTACGTAAAAAGGTTCCCGGGTGACGGGATGCATCCCCTGGATCCATCCGCAATGGAGCGCCTGCCGGGAAATCCATTTTCGGCTGCCGCCATACATATCATCCCCTGCCAACGGCATACCCAGATGGGAAAAATGAACGCGTATCTGATGGGTACGCCCCGTTTCCAAGTGGATCCGGAGCAACGTATGCCCATGTCCGCATCCTAACGCCTGCCAGTGGGTGACCGCTTTTACTCCCCCTTCTCCCACCTCCCTTTGAATCGTATGGCCTTTCTTGACCCGAATAGGGGCGTCTATGGTTCCACTGCCAGTTAATATACCCTGACAAACGGCAAAATATTCCTTTTGCAGGTGATCTCCCGCTAATTGAGAAGCGCAGTAGGCATTTTTCGCCACCGCTACCAAACCGGAGGTATCCCGGTCCAGACGGTTAATAGGGCGAAACGCCCAGTGTTCTCCCTTTTGTTCCGCATAAGAACGCGCAATATTGGCCAATGTATCATTTGCATGTCCCGAAGAAGGGTGTACCGGCATCCCGGGAGGTTTTTCAAAAAAAATAAGATGGCTATCTTCCCACGCCACTGGAACAGACAGTCCGCTGCTTTCCGTGTGATTTCGGTCTTCCGGTAATATTAATTCCACCCGGTCCCCCGCCTGTAAGCAATGAACCACCCATACCGGTTTCCCATTAACCAGAATCCCCCGTTCCTCCCGTTTTAACCGGATGAGCAAGCGCGCGGACATTCCGCAATATCCACGCAGAAACCCTTTTACCGTGGCGCCATGATATTCCGGGGGAACTTTAAAATTTAATTGTCCCATCTTTTTCCCCCTGTCCGGCATAATTTCGGATTTCCGTCAGGAACATCTCCCCAAAGCGTTCCAATTTTATCGCACCCACGCCGCTAATCTCCCTCATTTCTTCTAAGCTTGTCGGTTTTTTGGCGCACATATCCCGCAAGGTGGCGTCTGTAAAGACTACATAGGCAGGAACGCCCAGCCGGTCCGCCTGTCGTTTTCGAAGCTGTTTGAGCTGCGCCAGCAGGGCGCCATCCACTTCCACCTCCTGTTTTGAGGGAGGTGGCGTTTTCCCCTTGGATGCAAATACTTTCATATGTAGGGACACTTCTCCGTTTCTCAGTTCCCCACTGGCGGGAGTGAGCTTCAAAATAGGATAATCCCCTTCTAAAATGGAGAGATATCCCTTACTCACCAGATGATCAATGATGGATCGTACCCGCCGTTTTTCCATTCCAGCCAAACTTCCATATCCCGGCAGGCGTTCCAAATGCATCTGGGAAATCCGAGCCGTCTTGGCCCCGGTAGCCACGTCCACAACCATACCCGCTCCAAACCTCTGCCCGGTCTGCACTATCACGCTCAGCAAGCTTTGAGCTGATTGGGTCACGTCAACCAGCCTGCTGTTATCCTGGCAATTGCTGCAATGCTGGCACCGGCCAGGCGCTTTCTCTCCAAAATAGCGCAGCAGGAATTGGCGCAAGCAGGTGTCAAGGGTGGCGTAAAAGGTCATCTGTTTCAGCTTTTCGTATTCCCTTTGCCGCAACGCTTCCCTTTGGCCGTCCTCTAAGTTTTCGCTGTCCTCCAGCCCCCGGTCAATCAGGAAACGGCACAAACGGACGTCCGCACCGGAATACAGCAGGATACAGTCTGCAGGCGATCCATCCCGCCCGGCGCGTCCGGCTTCCTGGTAATACTGCTCCAAATTCATGGGCATGTGGTAATGGATCACAAAAGAAACATTGGATTTATCAATTCCCATCCCAAAGGCGTTGGTGGCCACCATCACCCTGTTTTGGTCAAACAGGAACGCTTCCTGATTTTCCAATCTTTCCTGATCCGAGAGACCCGCATGATAGCGCAAAGCGGAGACTCCATGGGAATTGAGCTCCTCGCATAATTCATCCACGCTTTTGCGCGTATTACAGTAAACGATCCCCGATTTCTCCGGGTACCGCCGCACATATTGCAGGATATAATCCGTTTTATCGTATGGCCGTTCCACCGCGAAATAAAGGTTCTTCCGGTCAAACCCCGTTGTCATACGATAGGGATCCCGCAATTGCAATTGGGTCAGGATATCCTGTTCCACCTGCCTGGTTGCCGTTGCGGTAAAAGCCGCCACCACCGGACGCTTGGGAAGCTGCTCTACAAATTCAAAAATACGGGTATAACTGGGACGGAAATCATGTCCCCATTGGGAAATGCAGTGCGCTTCGTCCACCGCCAAAAGTGAAATGGGCGTGTGCCGGGCAAAATCCAGAAATACCTCCGTAAACAGCCGTTCCGGAGCCACATAAATCATTTTATATATCCCTTGTTTCGCGTTATACATGGCGGCGGACATTTGCCTCGGCGTGAGGGAACTATTAAAATAAGCCGCCCGAACCCCCGCCTGATTGAGGAAGGTCACCTGATCTTTCATGAGGGAAATCAGAGGGGAGATCACCAGTGTAATCCCTTCCATCGCAATTGCGGGCACCTGGTAACAGATAGATTTCCCGGATCCTGTGGGCATAATAGCCAAGGCGTCCCTGCCGCTGAGGATACTCTCGATGACTTCTTTTTGTCCCTGCCGAAATTGGGAATATCCGTAATAACGCTCCAGGATAGCTAACGGTTGCGGAATCATAGCGCCCTCCTTTTCTTAAGTATCAGCAGATATATTATACCATATTTCCTGCTTTTTTGCACTGATAGTAAGCGCGTTTCTTGTAACCCCCTCTATCCATGATGATCCCATTTCTAAAATATGCCACTACTTTTTGTATTGCAGCTTGTAGAAAACCTGTTATAAAAGAACAATAGCCCACCACCTGCGGTGGGGCACGCCGCGCGCCTACGGCGGGTACATCGCGCACAAGGCTTTCTCTAAAAAGAGCCTAGGTTGCCCGCGTTTGAACGTAAAAGTTTTCGCCCGCCTTTTTCAAAAGGCGGCGGGGTGGAGGGGCGGAGCCCTTCCTCACCATCGCAATGGGCGAAATCCTCAAGATTTCCACAGGC
>CAJFUH010000012.1 GCA_904420155.1 uncultured Clostridia bacterium | reverse complement strand
TTATGCTTCTTTCTGCCGTTTGATTACCTTTAACCGGGAGAATTCCTCGCGGTCTTTTTCTTCCAATGCTTCCGTGATAAATTTCACGGTTTCCTCAAAACGGGGAATCATGATGTTTTTTAAAGCGTTAGCCCGTTTTTGCGTCTTTTTGATGGAATCCGCAAGACGATAGACGCTGTTTTCCACTTCAGCCAGATCGGCGGTCAATTCCTTTACTTCGATAAAGCGGAGATATGCCTCGTCCAAAGCGGAATTGGTGCCGTATAGGCCGAAGGGCACGTCGTTTTTATCAGGAGGGGTAATGGAAACAATAGGGATTTCCACACCCATGACGCTGCGGTAAGAAAGAGCCAAGGAATCGTCTTCTGGGACGGTTCCCGCCAACTCTTCGCAGATACCCAGCGTGGTGTTGGCCTTTTGCAAAGCCTGGTAAGCGCGGCTGTAAGTAATATCGATTTTATCCTGAATTTCCGCCGCCCGGTCAATTAGGGTCATCATTTCCCGAATGAGAATATTGCGCTTGCGGTCTAACAGGTCAAACCCTACTTTCGCCAGTTCCAGGGACTTTTTGGTTGTCATCAGATTACCTTTGGTAGGCACAGCTTGTATGGCCATTGCGGTTCACCTCGCTTACTGCTTATCTTGAGGTTTATAATATTGATCCAGAAGCTTGTCGTCCACACGGTCCAGTTCCTCACGGGGCAGGGTGGAAAGCAATTCCCAGCCCAAATTGAGACTTTGTTCCATACTGCGGTTCTCATGGAAACCCTGGGTGATAAATTTGGATTCAAAAAGCCGTCCAAATTCCAGGTATTTTTTATCGGTGGGAGAAAGCTCCTCTTCGCCGATAACAGAAGCCAGGGAACGGGCGTCCATCACCTTGGCATAAGAAGCGAAAAGCTGGTTGGAGAGCGCGGAATGGTCCGCACGGGTAAAGCCCTCTCCGATGCCGTCTTTCATCAGACGGGATAGGGACGGCAGAACGGAAACCGGCGGATAGATACCGGCCCCCTCCAGAGAACGGTCCAGAACGATCTGGCCTTCGGTGATATAACCGGTAAGGTCGGGAACCGGGTGGGTAATATCGTCGTTGGGCATGGTGAGAATGGGGATCTGTGTTACGGACCCCTGTTTGCCCTTTACCATACCGGCGCGCTCATACAGAGAAGCTAAATCGGAATATAGATAGCCCGGGAAGCCTTTTCTTCCGGGGATTTCACCCTTGGAGGAACTGAATTCACGCAGGGCTTCCGCATAAGAAGTCATATCGGTCATGATGACCAACACGTGCATATTGCGTTCAAAAGCCAGATATTCGGCGGCGGTAAGAGCGCAGCGGGGGGTCAAAGTTCTCTCAATGATCGGATCGTTGGAGAGGTTTAAGAACATGACTACCTTGTGCAGTACGCCGGATTCGTCAAAGCTGCGGCGGAAATAATCGGCCACGTCGTTTTTTACGCCCATAGCGGCGAACACAATACAAAATTGGCTTCCTTCCTCCTCCGAAATCTTAGCTTGACGCACGATCTGCACGGCCAACTCATTGTGTTTCATACCAGAACCGGAGAAAATAGGCAGTTTCTGGCCGCGGATCAAAGTAATCAGGGTATCGATGGAGGAAATACCCGTGGAAATATAGTTTTGGGGGTACACACGGGATACTGGATTGATGGGAGTGCCGTTGATATTGCGGCGTTCGTCGGGATAGATATCTCCCATCCCATCGATGGGGCGGCCGGCGCCGTCAAAAGTGCGGCCTAAAATTTCAGGGGACAAGGCCAATTCCATGGGGCGGCCTTTTAAGCGGGTACGGGTGTTGTCCAGCGAAATGGAACGGGTTCCTTGGAACACCTGGATCACCACGCGCTTCCCGTCGATCTGGACAATTCTTCCCTGACGGGAGGTGCCGTCGTCCAAACGGATTTCCACAATTTCTTCAAAAGAGGCGTTTTCCACATCATCCAGAACAATCAGGGAACCGTTGATTTCTTTTACGCCTACGTAATCAAGAATCATAACTCGTTTTGCTCCTTTCCGGAAGGATTACTTGGATTGCGGGGTCAGCAAAGTGGCAATCTTTTCATCGATCTCCTTGATATAATCATCAAACAATTCCAGTTTGTTGTTGGGAATATCGTATTTCATCTTGGTCAGCTTATCAAACAGTCCCAGCTCCGAAATACTGGAGATCGGAATGGAAGCGGAAATCAGCTGTTTTGCCCTGTGATTCAGGTGCAAAATTACCTTCATCATTAGCTTTTGTTTTTCCAGCGGCACATAGGTATCGTCCGCATGGAAAGCGTTCTGTTGCAGGAAACCGACGCGGATCACACGGGCGATTTCAATGACCAGTTTCTGGTCGTCCGGCAGCACATCGGAACCAATCAGCTTTACGATTTCCATCAACTGGCTTTCCTCATGGAGAATCGCGTTAATTTTGGTGCGATATTTGATAAATTCAGCGCCCACATGTTTCTCATACCAAGGGTCCAAATCGGTGAAATATTCACTGTAGCTGGACATCCAGTTGATAGCCGGATAATGGCGGGCGTAAGCCAAAGATTTATCCAAAGCCCAAAAACAGCGGGTAAAACGTTTGGTGTTCTGAGTGACCGGCTCTGAGAAGTCGGAACCCTGCGGGGAAACGGCTCCGATGATAGTGACGGAACCTTCCTGCTGGTTCAAGGTATTCACACGGCCGGCGCGCTCGTAGAATTCAGAAAGACGGGAAGGCAGGTAAGCCGGGAACCCCTCTTCCGCAGGCATCTCTTCCAGACGCCCGGAGATTTCCCGCAGAGCCTCCGCCCAGCGGGACGTGGAATCCGCCATGATGGCCACATGATAGCCCATGTCCCGGTAATATTCCGCCAAGGTGATACCAGTATAAATGGAGGCTTCACGAGCAGCCACCGGCATGTTGGAGGTATTGGCGATCAGAGTGGTACGGTCGGTCATAGGACGTCCGGATTTTGGGTCGATCAGTTCGGAGAACTCATCCAATACCTGGCTCATTTCATTGCCGCGCTCCCCGCAGCCAACATAGACGATGATATCTGCGTCGCACCATTTGGCCAGCTGGTGTTGGGTCATGGTCTTTCCCGTACCGAAACCGCCGGGGATAGCGGCTGTACCTCCTTTGGAAACGGGGAAAAGGGTGTCGATGACGCGCTGGCCGGTAATCAAAGGAACAGAAGCGGGCAGGCGCTCCGCTACCGGACGAGGCGTACGGATAGGCCACTTTTGGCATAAGGTCAGATTATGTTCCTGCCCCTTTTCATCTTTTAGTACGACAACAGTATCGTTGATCCGATACTGGCCGTTGGGGAGTACTTTTACTACTTCACCGGAGAGGCGGGGAGGCACCATGCATCTATGCTTAATGATGGAGGTTTCCGGGCATTCCGCATAAATAGAGCCTGGAGCCAATTGATCGCCTACTTTAACAGTGACAGTGACGTCCCACAGCTTTTCCTCGTCCAGGGCAGGCACGCTGGAACCGCGGGAGATAAAAGAGCCGGATTGCTCCTCGATGGCTTTTAAAGGACGTTCAATGCCGTCAAAGATATTGTCGATGATACCGGGTCCCAGAGTAACGTTCATGGGGCTTCCCGTCCCGTAAACCGGTTCCCCGGGGCGCAAGCCGGTGGTCTCTTCATACACCTGGATGGTGGTAAACTGGTCGGTAATGCCGATGATCTCGCCCACCAGGCGTTCTTTTCCTACAAATACCATTTCCATCATGGAAAAGGAGCGGGTGCCTTTGACGGTGACAACCGGACCGTTGATTCCATAGATTACATTTTGATTATCCAATTACACTCATCTCCTTATCCCAAATGCATGCCGCAGGTTTCCGTAAACCATTCCCGCTGATCTTCCAATTTGGAATCCAGAGTTTCATCCGCGACCAGTCCCATCGCTGGATTGTATCCGCGAATACCACCCAATTTGATATCGTTAGTTTCTTCTACGATACAATCGCCGCCAAAGGCCTTTTGAATGCGGGCGGTCAAAGCAGCGTCTTTCTTACGGATGTAGAGCACAGTTCCCGGCTGATTCAAAACTTGCGCGATCTGGGCAGCGTATTTTTCCAGCAAAACGGGATAATCCGCGGTCTTGGTAAATTCCGCCAACTTGTTAGCGGCTTTCTGGAAGACTTCTATCGTAATATTTTGTCGTTTCTGAAAAAGTTCCTTCCGTCTGGCCATATTCTGGCGGGAAACCTCGCTGGAGATTGCCAGACGCATCTGGGACATTTCTTTTTGTATCAGGATATAAGCGTCGTTTAAACTTTCGGTTTCCGCTTTTTCCAGTTCTTCTTTTTTGAATTGTTCCACTTCGGCATAAATTTGATTGCGTTGTTCTTCCGCATATTTATTGATTGCCTCTAAGAAATTGCTTGTTTTTTCATTGCTCACAGGCACAACGAATCCCTCCTGTTCTGCTGATTCTTCAAAAGAGGGCGCGGTTTCCGCGCCCTGTTACCGTTTAAATTTTCACGCCGATAGCGTCCCGGACATATTTGGTGATGGAATCTTTGGCGCGCCCGTTGCCGTGGCGGTCGGGAATTTCCACAATCAGAGGACGCGCGCGGTTGAGCTTGAGGTCGTAGACCAATTCCGGACAGAGCTTGACCAAACGCTCCGTCATGAGGATCACAGCCACGTCTTCCATCTCCATAGCTTCCGTCAAGGCCCTGCGGACCTCGCCGTCCTCGTGCACCAAAACGCCGGTGATGCCCGCAAGACGCATGCCCACGATGGTATCAATATTATCGCTGATCAAATAAAAACGCATCTTGGAACACCTTCCTTCCAGGGGTTTATTTATCAAGGAGATCCACGAAAATTAAAGAACCAGGATCAGGATGGAGATCAACAAGCCGTACAGGGCAATACCTTCGCCCAAGGCTACGAAGATCAGAGATTTACCGAAGTTTTTGGAATCTTCAGAGGTGGCGCCGATTGCGGCAGGAGCAGCAGCAGCAACAGCGATACCGCCGCCGATACCGGACACGCCCATCGCTACAGCGGCGGCCATGCGGACCATACCGTCGTCACCGGAATCTGCCTGGGCGGCTGCCTCTTCATTGGCGGCCTGAGCAGAGGCGACTGTTTGGGGGGCTGCGTCGTCATTGCTGGAAGCGGCGGAAGCGATCATCGGGACCGCAAAGCAAGCCACGCATACCAAAGCGAAAGACAACATTTGCATAGCAACTGCCTTACCGCGCTTGGCGCCTTTCTTGACGGCACGGATGGCAACCACAACAGAAGCGATTAAAAAGATGACAGGTAATAACAACAGAGCATACATAATGATAACCTCCAAAATATGTTTAAATTTATCAGACCGCCATAGCGGTGAGAAACAAAGGATTAAGATAATTTTTTCACAGTGACCGGTTCAAAGGGATGGCCGCCGCCTTCGTAGAAGCGGCTGAACATCTCATAGAACTCCAGCCTTAAAGTCTGGATTCCGACCAGCAGGCCTTCAATACCCATGACAAAGATGTTGCCGAAAATAGCGATGATCACATATCCAACGCCGCCTACCAGTTCGGCCAGGATAAAGACCATCATCATCATACCGGCGTGTACCAACACGAAAGCGCCTACACGCAGGAAAGAGAGGGTGTTGGTCAAATAGCTGAGCACCGTTTCAAAGACCAGTTCAAAGATATTCTGAACGAAATATTCTCCCCATTTTTCCGGTTTCCAATTGGGGTCGCGGTCCACCAGCTTTCCAAGCGGCTCTCTCAGTAGAATGAGAATCAAGGGAAGCACCAGCAGGCCCAGCACATAGAAAATATTGATAGACCAGCCGAAAAGAAACATCCCTACCCCGCCGATTACCAGGGAAGCATAAAAGACTAGTCCGCAGACGCCATTGGCGCCGAATAGGGCGGCCCCCAGCCGTTTTCGCTTGAGGCAGGAATAAATATTGATGAGCATAGCCACCATTACCAGCGCTACGCCGATCCCCAGCGCCGCGCACAGGATCAGAATGGTGGTATTGGGGGCCAACACATCGATGGGCTTTTCATCCAGGTTAAACAACAGCTTATAGAGGGGATTGAGGGCCTCTTCAAATCCGAAGACCGAGCCAAACACCAATCCGAAGAAAGCGGAAGAGATCCCGCAGGGAATCAGCGCTTTGCCCAGTTTCATCTTTTTCAGTCTCCACATGAGATATCCCACGATGGAGAGCACAATGCCCTGGCCCACATCGCCAAACATGATGCCGAACAGCAAAATGTAGGTAATGGCCACGAAGGGGGTAGGATCCACTTCGTCATACTTAGGCAGGCCATACATATCCACGAAAAATTCAAAGGGTTTAAACGGTTTCCTGTTTTTGAGTTTGACCGGAGGTTCGTGTTTATAAGCCTCTTTGGCATCCTCAATGGCGTATTGAACGCCGTCAATTTGATTTAATCTGTCGGCAAAGTCCTGCTCACAGTCTGCGGGCACCCATCCTGTAAGGATAAAACTGTTGTGATACTTGGCCGCATGGCGGCGAATTTCGAAGTATGTGTGCAGCTCTTCCAGGCGCGTGTAAACGGTGAGGCATTCCTCTTTTCTTTTCTGCCATAGGGATTGAATTTCCTCCATGACCTGCGCGCGTTGTTTCTGATGTTCCGCAATCTGCTGATGCAGCACTTCCAAGCGTTCCTCGGGGGTGGAATCCACCGCAGAGATGCGCAGGCGTTCAAAGTAAAGACTGGAGAAAATCCGGTCCACCTCTGAGACATACTCAATGGGGGCGAAATAAACGCCCCAGTAATGGGTCCGATCGCTGGTACATTGGAAAAACAATACATAAGGATTATCCTTATAAGCATCCAGCTTGTCATAACTTTCCCGAGGAAGCCTGCCAAAGCGTACCTTGATATACTTACAGGCAAAGATCTTTCTCAGGTCCAAGTTCAAGCCAAGAAAATGACTGATTTCGACAACGGATTTTGCATCGTTATCCAGCGCTTGATCCAGCATCAGACGTTGATCGATCAAGGATTCCATCTCATTGGAAAAGGAGTTGGCACAATCGATGAGTTCCTGCTGGGAATGGAAACTGTTGGTATTGTCCACCAGTTCCAGATCCAGTTCCGCAGCGGAAGCAACATCTTTTAACGACTGTAGAGGAGCGGAATACGGGTTCTCATCCGTGAAGGGGGTAAAGTCGTGGGTATCGGAATAAAAAGAAAGCGCATCCTCCGGGTGAAAATACCCAGTCCGTCCGCAGAGGTTGATCACGTCGTCCAGCTCGTTAATTACTCCAATAATACTGGCAATTCTGACTGCTGAAACAGCCACGAAATCCTCACTCCTTCCGTTTTATACTCTCATCATTGAAGCAATGATAGGAATAAGAGTAGAAAAAAGCCAGGCTTTATGCAGAGGCCTTTTTGTTGTAAATCAAAAGTTTTTTCGTTTCTTCTGTAGAAATTTGATAACGGATTCCCTCAATCACATTCGTGATATTGGCAATCTCAATCTCTGTAAGGAAGATATAGGCCAACATCACCACAGAGGGATGCGTAGAAAACCGGATAAAGTGACGACATTGTTTGTGTTTTACCCGCACAGGCAATTCATCAATAAACGTATATTCTATAGAGGACAACTGTTTTCCACGTGGCGTTCCCATCATAATAGAAATAACGTCCCCGGGATCCTTTGCCATGACCATCTCATTGAGAAAGCGTGGATTGATGGAACCAAAGGGGAGAAGCAAAGAGCGGATTTGATCTGGAGAAGCCTTATAAAATTTCTTCAGGCGAAAAATTCTTACATAATTATTGAGATCCATATAAGAATTAAACAGCTCTTGAAGTTCTTTTTTTGCTTCTCCGTGCACATGCTTTTTGATGATATCGTATACCCGCTCATAAAGATAGGTATAAAGGGCGTTTTCGATCAAAGACAGATCGGGCTGTTTCCCGGCGGGAGGTGCAAACGGCTGGAGCAGTTTGTAATAAGGCGTATGCTCGACGGCCGCTAGAAAATCATCGTAGTTTTTCATTTGGGCCAAGGCGCGCAAATTCACATGGGTATGCTGTTCCAAAAAAGAAGGCAACGAAAAAAGATACTCGCTGCTCTTTCCCGCTGTCATCAGCATCAAACCGTGCATCAGCTGTTCGATTTCACTGCGCTCAATCAGATATTCGGCAAAATGTTCTCCAGAGGAGAGCTCGTATCGGCAGAGAGAAGCAAAATCAAAAAACAACTTCTTTTTCAGAAGCATTTCCAACTGCCCACGGTGGCAATCCCGTTCGTTAATCCCAACAAGGATCTCCCGATACCGTGGGGTCTGCTTTAAATAGGCGGCGATCTCATTAACGGAATGGCACCCCAACAAAGTCTGATAATCTTTCCGAACTAAGCGATGGCCATACATAGCGCGGGCCTTAGAGAGAATAACATTAGAGGAAAGTGTGGATAGCATGGTATCACTCTCCTATCACGCGGTTTACCAAATCGGATACCCACTGGTCGCCTTTTTCCGCGTAAAGTTGCTCCAATTTTTTCGCAGAATCTTCATACTGCTGTTTGGCTGCATCCAGTTGCTCTTGAGCGGCTTTACGCTCGGTAGCTTCATTGACCTGAATCCGTTTCCGGGCGCGTGAGAGATACTCTTCGCGGATCTGTTCGCGCTTTTTGACCATTTCCTGCTCAGTTTTTACTTTTTCCCGCTGAGCTGCTTCAGTGATCGACTGCGCTTTCTGATCCATATCCACGATCTGAGCAATCATATCTTGCATGGTTGAGACACCTCCTGAAAACATTCGGCGCAGAGCGAATAGGGAGCCCATTCTCTCTACGCCATCAGAAAACAGGGCCAGGAATCAACCTGGCCTGTTTCAATCTGTCGAATATTATAGTACCCCAGAAAAAAGAATTCAATATACAAATTGGATAATATGTCGTATCTGGGGTCTTTTTTTTGGCTAGTTTTTCAGACTCTGCATAGGGGCCGGAATACGTCCGCCGCGGTTGATAAAACGGGCGGGGGAATGCCGGTTGATCTCCATAACAGGGCCTTCTCCTAACAAGCCGCCGAAGTTGAGTTCCTCCCCGGCTTTTTTCCCAATGGCGGGAATCAGGCGCACGGCGGTGGTCTTGGAATTGACCATGCCGATGGCCGCTTCGTCGGCGATAATGCCGGAAATGATTTCTGCGCTAGTATCCCCCGGAACTACAATCATATCCAAACCGACGGAACAGACCGCAGTCATGGCCTCCAGCTTTGTGATGGAGAGCGCGCCGCTGCGGGCGGCGTCGATCATACCAGCGTCTTCCGTAACAGGGATAAAGGCTCCGGACAACCCGCCCACATGAGAGGACGCCATGACGCCGCCCTTTTTCACCGCGTCGTTGAGCAGCGCCAGAGCCGCGGTCGTACCGTGGGCTCCGCAGGATTCCAGCCCCATTTCCTCCAAAATATGGGCGACAGAATCGCCAATGGCGGGGGTAGGGGCCAGCGATAAGTCTATAATTCCAAAAGGCACGCACAAGCGGCGTGAGGCTTCTTGCGCCACCAACTGCCCCATACGGGTGATCTTAAAGGCGGTTTTTTTAACCAGGTCGGCTACCGCTGTGATGTCGCAATCTCCCGCTTTAGCCAGGGCGGCGCGTACCACACCGGGGCCGGAAACGCCCACGTTGATGACGCAATCCGGTTCTCCGGGACCGTGAAAAGCGCCGGCCATAAAGGGATTATCCTCCGGCGCGTTGCAGAATACCACTAATTTGGCGGCGCCGATACAATCCCTATCCGCAGTCAATTCGGCGGTTTTGCGGACGATTTTTCCCATTTTAGCCACGGCGTCCATGTTGATTCCGGTTTTTGTGGATCCGATGTTGACGGAAGAACAGACGTGTTCCGTTACATTGAGAGCTTCCGGAATGCTCTCGATCAAGGCGTAGTCCCCTGGAGCAAATCCCTTATGCACCAATGCTGAATAACCGCCGATAAAATTGACGCCCGTAGTTTGAGAGGCGCGTTCCAAAGCTTGGGCAAATTTGACGGGATTTTTTCCCTGGCATGGAGCGGCGATCATAGCGATAGGGGTGACAGAAATACGTTTATGAATAATCGGGATGCCGTACTCCTTGCTGATGTTTTCCCCTGTTTTGACCAGATCCTTGGCATACCGGCAGATTTTATCATAAACCTTGGTACAGGCTTTGTCGATGTCCTCGTCGGAACAGTCCAGCAGAGAGATCCCCATGGTGATGGTACGGACATCCAAATGTTCGTCGTCAATCATGGTGATGGTTTCTAAGATATCGTGTGTATTGATCATGGCGTCCTCCATTTAAATGCGGTGCATTGAATTAAAAATATCCTCATGCATCACATGGATTTTCAGGTTTTGGGCTTGCCCCAATTGATTCATCCGGTCAGTCAATTCCTCGAAGGAAATGGTGGATTGAGAAATATCCACCAACATAATCATGGCGAATAGATCCTGTAAGATGGATTGGGTCACCTCCGTGATATTGATTTGGGCGTTGGCGCATTCGTTGGAAACTTTTGCCAGAATGCCCACCATGTCTTTGCCGATAACGGTAATTACTGCGCGCATATTGGGACCTCCTAATTTTTGTATTTGGGATAGAAAGCGCAAAATATTCCTGTCCCGCCCGATAATGTGAGACAGGAACTATGGAAAATTCCCTGTATGAAAACAAGAAAAAATACCCGATTATGGTAACTTGCCAGCAGAAAAGGGAGCGTTAAAAAGGCAGTGCGGCGCTGTTGAGCTCTTCCAGCATAGCCTGGGCGGAACCGTCCGAAGGAATAGAAAAAAACGGCGCGTTCAAGGAAATATCGCATAAAGCGGCGGTATCCGGGGAACAGCTCCTTTTAAATTGCCCGGCAAAGAAGCGCTGAAGAAAGACCCGCAGGGTGGAACGGATTTCCTCCTGGGAATAGACCGATTCAAAGGCGGAACCGGCGTACAGCAGGATCTTAGAGGGGGCCATCCGATAACGCACCAGATAGTAAAGGAAGAATTCATGCAGTTCATAGGCGCCCAAAATGTCTTCTGTCTTTTGATGAATTTCTCCTGTTCCAGATGGAGGAAGCAGTTCCGGGCTGACCGGCGTGTCCAAAACGTCCAGTAAAGCGGAGCTGAGGGGAGCAAAGTCCCGCCCCTGCGCCTGTTGGCGGATCATCGCCCGGGCGACATTTTTCGTAATGGAAGCGTTTACATTATAAGAAGACAGATGATCCCCGCCAAAGGTACACCAGCCTAAAGCCGCTTCTGAGAGGTCTCCGGTTCCTACCACCAAACCACCCATTTGGTTGGCCAGATCGAAGAGGATCTGTGTGCGCTCCCGGGCTTGGGCGTTTTCATAGGTGACGTCATGGATAGAGGGATCTTGTCCAATGTCTTCAAAGTGCTGTAGGACAGATTTCTTGATGGAGACTTCTTTTTTTTCAGCGCCTAGCTGTTCAATCAAAGCGATAGAATTAAGATAGGTTCGGTCGGTAGTGCCGAAACCAGGCATGGTAACTCCCACTAGATTATGCCGTTCCAAGCCCAAGCTGTCAAGTGCTTTTGCGCAGACCAGTAAGGCCAATGTGGAATCCACCCCTCCCGATACCCCCAGCACCAGGGTGTGAAGGCCGGTCTTCTGCATCCGTACGGCAAGGGCTTCCACCTGGAAGGAGAAGAGCTCCTCCAGGTAATCCTGGGATTCGGTGTAATCAGAAGGCAAAAAGGGGTTTCGGTCCACCTGGCGCAGCAGACGGGACTTGGAATTGGGGGTAAGGGATCCCACGCCAAACCCGCCGAACTGTTTGGGAAGATCGGAGCCTTGGGAGGAAATGATATCGGTGTCTAAATCCGCCTGCAACAAAAAAGGCTCACGGCTATGGCTTTGAAAAGATAATTCTTTTCCGCATTCCACCAGACAGCTAAAGGGATAGTAAAGAGAAGGGGAAGAAGATTCCCCTGCACAATTATTGATTAGTAAAATAGCACATCCCAGGGATTGAGAAAGGGCTTTGATCTGGATCCGATAGCGGCGGATATCCCCGGCCCGAACCGGTTCACAGCAAGGGACCACCAGCAGCTGGGCTCCCCTGCGGACGGCTTCCGGCGCGTACCAAGCCAAATGGCCGGGGGAGCAGGGCAGTACGCAGAAACGCAGATCTCCGCATTTATATAACGAAAATGGCCCGGCATTCCTAACGTCGCTATCCTGTTCAAAGGGATCACACCCGGCGAGGGGGCAAGGGGCGTCAATGCTGGGGATCGTATCCAGGATTCTGCCTCGGTTGAGTACGGCGCAGGCGGAAAATGCTCCCCGTTCATGGAGGACGGGCAGCCCCGCAATGATGTAGGCGTTGATGTGGGATGTCTTACGAGCGAGTGAAGAGAGTGAATGTTCCGCCCCTTCCAAGACCGTGCGGTTTTGAAGAAGAGACCCGCAGGAAGCGCCGGATAAAGAAAGGGCAGGTAAAGCAATGATATCGGATCCCACGGCGGCGCCCTGGCTGATCATATCCAGGGCGGACGCTAGGCAAGATTGGGGATTGCCTGGCAAGATGGCGGGAACCGCCGCGCAGGCGCGAATCAATGTGTCCAAATCTAATCATCTCCTGTGCGATATAACTCGGAATCTGTAAGAAAAAATAGAAAAGCACCCATTTTTTACTAATAATACCATAAATCTTGCAATTTGTGACCATAATCCTGCTAGTTTTTTTGGAGTATTATTCTGTTCTTCCCCAAAGGGATATGTTATAATTTAGTCAACAATCGATACGCACCGAGAAAGAGCAGGAATGCTTGGCAAAAGAGGGTAGACGGCAGACAGTTTCTTTATTCCGATTATTGCCACCCGATTTGCTATACGAACTGGATATTTCTTCCGCTATCTCTTCCCAGAAATTCCGCTTTTTAAGTTTTGCATACAGTAAGAGGAGGAATCAATGTTGCGTTACCGATATATTTCTGATTGCCATACCCACAGCAATCATTCCCGGGATGGGGTGGACCCCTTGATGATGATGTGCGAACGCGCAGCTTCTCTGGGCCTTTATACCTTGGCTATCACAGATCACTGCGAATGCGATACATATTATCAAGATGGATATGACCAATCTATCCGCCAGTCTTTTCAGGAAACACACAAGGCGAAGGCTGTCTTTAGAGGCCGGCTAAAAATCCTTGCCGGGGTGGAGCTGGGCCAGCCGCTGCACCAATTGGAAGCGGCGGAAGACGCCCTTTCCGGCTGTGAATTTGATTTTATTCTAGCGTCCGCCCATATTTTGCCGGGCAAAGAGGACTTTTACTATATGGATTACAGTTGTACGGATATTGATTCCCTGCTGAAAGAATATTTTGACCATGTGTATGAAATGGTGGAGTGGGGTAAATTTGATTCGTTGGCTCATCTGACTTACCCGTTGCGCTATATGACGGCTCGTGGTATACAAGTGGATTTGAACCGGTTTCGCGATCAGATCGACGGCATATTAAATCGATTGATAGCGGATCATAAAGCGCTGGAAATCAACACCTCGGGTTTGCGGCAAGAAATTGGATGTACGATGCCGGACTATCCAATTGTACGGCGGTTTAAAGAGTTGGGAGGAAAATATGTGACTATCGGCTCAGACTCCCATCGATGGGCGGATGTAGGCGCTGGTATTGAGGAAGGGATGGATTTGGCCCGAAAGGCAGGATTTACCCACTTTACTATTTTCGAAAACCGCTGTCCCCGCCTGGTGCCGTTGGAATAAGGGGAATATTGTTTCGTTTTGGAAGTTATATTTTACATTTTTAACAGACTATATTATAATGAAATCCATGACAAAGAAAAAAGGATTGTTTTCCATATAAGCCATTCTATAATGATATAAGGATTAAGAAATAAACGATTTCTTAAGATTGTTTTTATAAAAAATATTAAGGAGTGACCATGATGAACACTTTGCTGGAACTGCTCAATGAAAATGCACAATTAACGACTGCCCAGCTGGCCGTAATGCTTAACCAAACAGAGGAAGAAGTTGCCGCCGCCATTGCGCAGTATGAAAAGACCGGCGTCATCAAGGGTTATAAAGCGCTGATTGACTGGGATAAGGCGCCCTGTAAAACCGTGAGTGCTCTGATAGAGCTCAAGGTAACTCCCAAACGAGAAACCGGTTTTGATGAAATTGCAAAGCAAGTGATGATGTTTGAGGAGGTAGAGAGCGTTTACCTAATGGCTGGTTCTTATGATCTGGCGGTTATGGTAAAGGGCGCTACCATCCAAGATATTGCAATGTTTGTGTCCCAGCGGCTGTCCACCCTGGATTCTGTCCTGTCCACCGCGACCCATTTTGTCTTGTCCCGGTACAAGGATGGGGGCGTTATCCTCTGCGATGATGAGGAGAAGGACGAGAGGAGGAACATGCTGCTGTGATAGACTATCAACAAATGCTGAACGAACGGATCAAAGAGGTAAAACCGTCCGGTATCCGTCGCTTTTTCGATATTGCCAACGAGATGGAGGACGTAATCTCTCTGAGCATAGGGGAACCCGACTTTTCCACCCCTTGGCATGTCCGGGAGGAAGGCATTGATTCCCTGCGCAAGGGAAAAACTTGGTACACGCCTAACCGCGGTTTTATGGAACTGCGCAAAGAAATCGTCCGTTATTTTGACCGCCGGTTCCATGTGCAGTATCACGAGGATACCGACGTATTGGTGACGGTGGGGGGATCGGAAGCCATTGATCTGTGCGTGCGCACACTGATTAATCCAGGGGATGAAGTGCTGATTCCCCAGCCCAGTTTTGTATGTTATGAGCCCATGGTGCAAATGGCGGAAGGGGTTCCGGTCACCATAGAGACCAAAGAGGAGAATGAATTCCGCCTGATGCCGGAAGAGCTGCGCAGACACATCACGCCGAAAACCAAGCTCCTGATTTTACCGTATCCCAACAATCCCACAGGCGCCGTGATGCGCCGCCAGCATTTGGAGGCCATTGCCGAAGTGCTTAAGGATACGCAAGTGATGGTGTTATCTGATGAGATTTACAGTGAGCTTACTTATGGCGGTCAGCCCCATGTGACATTTGCCGCCGTCGACGGAATGAAAGAGCGCACCATTGTAGTCAATGGCTTTTCCAAATCCTATGCGATGACCGGCTGGCGTTTGGGATATGCGCTGGGCCCTAGTGAAATTATCGGGGAGATGACAAAACTCCATCAATATGCCATTATGAGCGCGCCCACCACCGCCCAATACGCCGCCATTGAGGCGCTGCGCAATGGGGATGGAGATATTCAGAAAATGCGTAGCCAATATGATATGCGCCGCCGTTTGGTGGTGGATGGCTTCCGTAAATTAGGGTTGTCCTGCTTTGAGCCGGAGGGGGCTTTCTATGTGTTCCCTTGTATCAAAAGCACAGGGCTGAGCTCTGAAGAGTTTTGTGAGCGTTTGATCCGGTCTGAACGCGTAGCGGTTGTGCCAGGTAACGCGTTTGGAACCTGTGGAGAAGGTTTTATCCGGGTCTCTTATTCTTATTCCGTTAAGCATATTACAGAGGGGCTCAAACGGATCGAACGCTTTCTGCAGTCTTTAACATAAAAGCCAACCACAGGGAACTGGAGGCAAATGCAGTCATCCGCCCCTTTATATTGGAATAGGGAGGAACCGCTATGAAAATAACAGTGAACGCACCGGCAAAAATTAATTTATCCCTGGATATTTTGGGAAAACGCAATGACGGGTACCATTTGGTAAAGATGTTAATGCAGTCGGTCAGTCTGAGCGATACGGTGACGGTGTGGGACACTGGGGAAGAGGATATCAGCCTTTCGTGTAATATGGACGGACTGCCGGATGGAGAAGAAAATATCGCCTTTCAGGCGGCAAGGGCCTTTTTTACACATACAAAGCTGAAAAATCCGGGTATCGCTATCAAAATCAAAAAACGGATTCCTCTGGCTGCCGGTTTAGCGGGGGGAAGTGCGGATGCCGCGGCCGTTTTAGTAGCCTTAAACCAGATGATGGATGCGGGATTGTCGAAAGAGGATTTATGCGACATCGGGGAGGAGATTGGGGCGGATGTGCCGTTCTCCATTATGGGAGGTACCATGGTAGCCTCCGGTATCGGGACAATCCTGACGCCGGTCCTGGATCTTCCCGCATGTTATTTTGTCATTGCCAAGCCGCCGATTCAGGTTTCCACAAAGAAAGCCTATTCCCTGGCGGACGAGCGGGAGCGTTGGGGCGGCCCTCACACGGACGAGGCTGTAGAAGCGGTATGCGGAGGATGTCTAAAGGTGATTGGACAATCTTTGTACAATGATTTTGAAGAGATCCTTTCTCTAAAAGAGGTACAGCATATCAAGCAGGTGATGAAGGATTGCGGCGCTTTGGGCGCTTGCATGAGCGGAAGCGGGCCTTCGGTATTTGGTTTGTTTGCTGAAAAAGGGGAAGCGGAGGATTGCGCAGATACTCTGCGGGATCATTATGGAGAGGTATTCACGTGCCGCCCGTTAGACCGGGGATGTACCATTGAGGATTAAAAAATTATTTGTATAACCATAGAAAAAACCGTCTATACTTTCATCGCTGGTGAACAGCTATGTTAGAAAGGACGGTTTTTTACTTATGAAATTATTCCGAAAAGCGTTGATTTTAGGGGTTGTACTTACTGTTTTATGTACTATCACCGGTTTTGCCGGACAGTGTGAAACCATCAGCGACCAGGTGCTCCGGCTGCATGTGCTGGCAAATTCCGATTCCCAAGAGGATCAGGAATTGAAACTCAAGGTGCGCGACCGGGTGCTGGAATGTTCCGCCCACATGCTTGACGGAGCCCAGAATCGCGCTCAGGCCGAAGCGCTCACGGAACAGAATCTTCAGGAAATCCAGCAGGCGGCGCAGGAGGAAGTATACCGGCAGGGATACGATTATCCAGTACGTGTGGAACTTACCAATATGCATTTTAATACGCGGGTCTATGAAACAGTGACCTTGCCGGCTGGAGAATACGACGCCCTACGGGTCAGCATAGGGGAAGCAAAAGGGCATAACTGGTGGTGTGTGATGTTCCCTCCTATGTGCTTGCCAGCGGCAGAACAGAGCAAAGAACTAGAGGATGTATTAGATCCTGCCCAGATGGAGATTGTAGAGGGAGGCAGCCAATATGAGGTGAAGTTTAAGACCATAGAGGTGCTGGAAGATATCAAAAGTTGGTTTGGACAATAAAAATCCTTTTTTTAGATAAACAAAGGAAAAAACATACAAGGAAGAGCCCCCTGCATTTTTGTCTAATGCAGGGGGCTCTTCCTTGTATAAAATCCTGCGGGTCGGATAGAGAGAATCCTTTTGAGAAAATAGATTCTTCAATGGGGAAAATTAAGATCTGTGGACGGGATAGATATCTTTCCTATCATGCATTTATTTTTTATAGAAAGGTCAAACGGAATTCTTCCAGGCCGCAGATCGCTTGATCTGTGCGGCGTTTTTCCTCTTCTCCCGTAGCGGATACCTGAATATAGCTGATCACTTTCAGCTTATCCTGGTCTGTCAATGAAGAAAAATAGTGTTTGGCTTTCTCGTTTTGGTTTAGTCGGTTTACAAAGGAAACGGGGACTTCGTTTGGTTTTTGTTCTGGCCTGTTCATCGAATACATCCTTTCTCAAGAATATTGCTGTTTTAGTATCTCCAGAAAACGGCATAAATTCCTTGCCAAAAAACTTTTTCCGCCACGGACGGTGTTTTTCTCTTGCTTCCTTCATAGGATGATAGAGTATGGAAAGGAGGGAGAGAAAATTGGATTTGAAGAACTATCAGATTACCGTACGGGAATTGCTCAGTGATCCCCAAGCCAGGCAGCTATTACAGCGGGAATTTCCCAAATGGTGTCATAGCCCGCTGATATCTCTGGTACAGAATATGACGTTGCAGGGGGTGCTTGGCCTGGCAAAACCCCACGTTCCGGTATCCAAAATCAATCGGGTTTTGTCAGAACTAGAGCAGATATAGAAGAAGAG
>CAJFUH010000011.1 GCA_904420155.1 uncultured Clostridia bacterium | reverse complement strand
GTTTCCTCGGCGGCTTATATGGCGGCGAATACCATCACTGAAATTCTTCATGTAGACGCCAGCGTGGCGGCGATGGAAGAAGGGGAAATGTATTTGCGGATCCCTAAACGGGATATTCTCCTGTGCCGGGACATATTGGCCGGGCTAAAATTGCATTTGTTAGCGCTCGAAGAGCAATATCCGAAAAATATCCAGGTAAATTATACGGAGGTGTAAAGAGTTATGTTAAAGGTCAACATTCAGTTGTTCGCTCATAAAAAGGGAATGGGTTCCACCAAGAACGGTCGTGATTCTGAATCCAAGCGTCTGGGCGTAAAGCGCGCCGACGGTCAGTTCGTGCTGGCAGGCAACATTCTGGTGAAACAGCGCGGTACCCACATCCATCCCGGCGAGAACGTTGGACGCGGTTCTGACGATACCCTGTTCGCTTTGGTAGACGGCAAAGTCTGCTTTGAGCGTGTGGGCCGTGATCGTAAGCGCGTAAGCGTTTATTCCGTGGAGCAATAAGCAAAGTTACATCAGTTGGATTGAAAAAAGCCCGGGTCAAGATGTCCCGGGCTTTTTTTTGCATAGCAAGGATCAGGGATGGGGTTGTAAGCGACGGGGAACCCTGATATAATAAAGGCCGATTATGGACTTTATCCATAAAAAGAGGTTTTCTAAGTGAGAAAGGAAAGCTGGTGACGCAATGTTTGTAGATATCGTTAAAATTAAAATCAAAGCGGGAGACGGCGGAGATGGAGCCGTGGCTTTTCATCGGGAAAAATATGTAGCTTCCGGCGGGCCGGACGGCGGAGACGGCGGCCGGGGAGGAAATATCCTATTTCAGGCGGATGATCATTTATCCACATTGGCGGATTTCCGTTATAAAAGAAAATACAACGCGCCTCGGGGAGAAAACGGCCGGGGCAACCGGTGCAGTGGGAAAAATGCGCAGGATCTGATCATCAAAGTCCCCCGGGGAACTTTGATTAAGGACGCAGAGACCGGGCGGATTTTAGCGGATATTTCCGGAGATGAACCTCAGATCGTAGCGAAAGGCGGCCGGGGCGGCTGGGGAAATATTCATTTCGCCACCCCTACCCGCCAGACGCCCCGTTTTGCTAAGCCGGGACTTCCGGGAGAAAGTATGGAAGTGCAGTTAGAGCTCAAACTGTTGGCGGACGTTGGATTGGTAGGATATCCCAATGTGGGAAAATCCACCTTGGTTTCTGTGGTCAGTGAGGCGAAACCGGTGATCGCCAATTACCATTTTACCACCATTACCCCGGTGCTGGGGGTTGTACGGATGGGGGAGAATTCCTCTTTTGTAATGGCGGATATCCCCGGACTGATTGAAGGGGCCGGGGAAGGCGTTGGATTGGGACACCAGTTCCTTCGGCATGTGGAACGCTGCCGGTTGCTGGTGCACATCGTGGATGTGTCAGGCAGCGAAGGCCGCGACCCCAAAGAAGATTTCGAGATCATCAACCGGGAACTGGAGAAATTTAACCCGGAACTGGCAAAACGGCCGATGCTGGTGGCGGGAAATAAATGCGACTTGGCGGAAGAGGAGCAGATTGAGGAATTCCGGGCCTATGTAGAGGCCAAAGGATATGAGTTTTTCCCCATCATGGCTGCCATCCGCTACGATGTAGATCCCCTTCTGAAACGGATTCAGGAATTGTTAAGCAAGCTGCCCCCCATCCTGCGGTATGAGCCGGAGGCGGCGCCTGTCAAGCCGGCGGAAGAAATAGGCAGGCATGACGTGAAGATCACGGTAGAAGACGGCGTATATATGGTCGAGGGGGAATGGCTGCTGTCAATTATGAAGTCGGTAAACTTCGACGATTATGAATCGCTGCAATACTTCCAGAGGGTTTTAATTGCTTCTGGAGTGATTGACGCCCTCCGAGAGGCCGGCATCCAGGAGGGGGATACCGTAAGTATGTACGATCTGGAATTTGATTTTGTTAATTGATCGATTGAGGAAAACCCTTTAAGGACTTTGGATATCCTGGAGCTATTTTATCTGGCAAGACTTTTGTCTTGCCGCACACTGTTGAAAAAGGGATTCGTTTTAGCAAATTGTGAAAGTCGGCGGCTGTGGGGAACCCCTCGTTAGGGTTCCCCACAGCCAAACCGTCCACTGGAAGGTTTGGCCTCCCCTCCTGAGCTTTTGGGAATCTTAAGGATTTCGCCCATTGCGATGGGCGAGGAAGGGCTCCGCCCCTCCACCCCGCAAGCTTTTGAAAAAGCTTGAGCAAAACTTTTATGTTTCGGCGCGGGCGGCCCTGGTTCTTTTCAAAGAAAACCCTGTGCGCGACATGCCCCGCCGCAGGTGGCTTCTGTGTACTTTTTTATAACAGTTTTTCTACAAATTGGGACCGGCAGACGCCGGTCCTTTTGCTTTTAGAGGCCGGGAAAGAGAGCGATTGCGGCAAATGAGGCAGGAAGAAGGCAATCCAGGGAGGAATAACCCAAAGACCAATTTTTCAACAAAAATGAGAGGAAAAGGGGTTCGACAGAAGTGCCAGTTTATGATAAAATAATAAACAAATCCTTGATAAAATTTTGTGTAGGATAGAGAAAGGAGCTGTGTATAGATGGGAATCATTAAGACCATTGCCAGTGCGGTGGGAGGTTCTTTGGCAGATCAATGGCTGGAAGTCATAGAACCGGACAATATGGGCGATACGACAGTGTTTACCAAAGGGGTGAGCGTGCGGAAGAACGACCGGAGAAATGGAAACCGGAAAGGGACCCAGGATGTGATCTCCAATGGATCGGTAGTCCACGTGTACCCCAACCAGTTTATGATGCTGGTAGACGGCGGAAAAGTGGTGGACTACACGGCGGAAGAGGGTTATTACACGGTCAACAACTCCACGGCGCCTTCCATGTTCAGCGGCTCCTTGGGGGATTCCATCCGGGAAACCTTTCAGCGCGTCAAGTTCGGAGGTGTAACGCCGGGCGCGCAAAAGGTGTACTATATCAATTTGCAAGAGATCAAAGGCATTAAATTTGGAACCAGAAACCCCATTAATTATTTTGACAATGCGTATAATGCAGAGCTGTTTCTGCGCGCCCATGGGACCTATTCCATTAAGATTACTGATCCGCTCCTTTTTTATTGGGAAGCCATTCCCCGGAATCAGGAGCATGTGGATATAGGAGACATCAACGAGCAATACCTGTATGAATTTTTAGAGGCGTTGCAGGCCGCCATCAACCAGATGTCGGCGGACGGGGTACGAATCTCGTATGTGGCGTCCAAAGGACGGGAACTCAGCCGCTACATGAGCGATATCCTGGATGAGGAATGGAAACAGACACGGGGCATGGAAATACAGTCGGTGGGGATCGCCAGTATCTCCTACGATGAGGAATCCACAAAGCTGATCCATATGCGCAACCAGGGCGCTATGTTGGGAGATCCCTCCGTCCGGGAAGGGTATGTGCAGGGGGCTATCGCCCGCGGGCTGGAAGCCGCCGGCTCCAATGCAAATGGTTCTATGGCAGGATTTATGGGAATGGGCATGGGCATGCAGTCCGGCGCCGGCGTGGCGGGGGCCTTTTCCCAGGCCAATCAGCAGCAGATGCAGGCGTCTAAGCCCCAGCCGGCCAAACAAGCGGTTTCGGAGCCCGGGTGGAAATGTGTTTGCGGCTCGGAGAACAAAGAAAGCCAGGCGTTTTGTCCCGAATGCGGAAGGAAACGCCCCGCCCCCGCCCAGGAATGGGCCTGTCCCCAGTGCGGAGCAAGAAACAGCGGCAAGTTTTGCACGGAATGCGGGACAAAAAAGCCGGAAAACAAACGCTTCCACTGCAACAAATGCGGTTATGAACAGGACGATGTGGGAACGATGAAGTTTTGCCCTCAGTGCGGCGATAAAATTGATGAGAACGACCTGCGATAAGGCAGGATAGGAGGGAAACCATGGCGACCGTAACCTATAAGTGTCCCAACTGCGACGGCGGCCTGCTGTTTGATCCGGAAAGCCAGAAATTCCACTGTGAGTATTGCAACAGTTCCTTTACCAGGGAAGAACTGGAACAGGCTCCAGGAGACCAAGACGCGGCGGACAGCCGGCCAGGGACGTCCCGGGAATCCGATGATTTTGATTCCCATGCGGTGGAGTATGTCTGTCCCAGCTGTGGGGCGGAGGTTGTGGTGGAGGATACCACAGCGGCTACCTATTGCTATTATTGCCATAATCCGGTGGTGCTGTCGGGCAGGGTATCGGGAAAGTTCCGGCCCCAACGGGTGGTGCCGTTCCGGATCCCCCAGAAAGAGGTGGAAGAAAAATTCCTGCATTGGTGCAAAAAGAAAAGGTTCATGAAGCGGGATTTCTTTTCCCAGTCGCAGCGGGAAAAGCTAACAGGGGTCTATCTGCCGTTCTGGATGCTGGATTGTTCCACAAAGGCATGGATGCGCGCCAGGGGAAATAAGGTGAGAAGCTGGCGGTCCGGCAATACCCAGTACACGGAAACGGAAGAATACGAATTGATCCGGGAAGGGGACATTGATTTTGCCAATCTCCCCTTGGCGGCTCTCAACAGAAAAGAAATGGAGCTCACCAGGGGGATCGCCCCTTACGATATGAAGCAGGCGCAGGACTTCTCCATGGCATACCTGTCCGGGTTCCAGGCGGAAAAAAGGAACCTGGAAAAAGAACAAGTGGAGCCGGAAGCGCAGAAGCAGCTGCGGGAATATTCGGAAGCCGTCCTCCGGGACACTATTGTGGGGTATAGCGGGGTGACGGTACAGCAGATGGACCACCGGAATACCTGGGAAAAATGGCGTTACACCATGCTGCCGGTTTGGGTCATGACTTACCGCTACAGGGAAAAAGACTATTATTATGCCATGAACGGGCAGACGGGAAAAGTATGCGGGCAGGTCCCCTTGAGTTGGGGAAGGCTGGCCGTCTTATTTGGGGCGGTGACGGCGGTGGCGTTTGCCATCCTGATGATAGGAGGTTGGCTGCTATGACACCAATCAAAAGACGGGCGGTTTCAGCGACGGTTGTTCTCCTGTTTTTTCTCCTGTTGGTTTGCCCCTGGACGCTGGCGTCTTCCCAGCGGGTTTTCGATGAGGCGGGACTGCTTACCCCTTCGGAGATCTCTTCTTTGGAAGAACAGATCGCGCAGCTTACCGGTGAGTTGGGATTGGATCTTGTTGTGGTGACAACTGAAGATACCCAAGGGAAAAGTTCTAGGGACTATGCGGACGATTATTATGACCAAGGTGGATTTGGTATGGAGGAAGATAAGAGCGGAGTGCTTTTCCTCATTGATATGGATAACCGGCAGGCATACCTTTCCACCTGTGGGGCGGGGATCGATTACTTTACCGACTATCGGATCGACCGGACCCTGGATGCAATCATCCCTAAATTGAGCAACCAGGATTACGCGGGCGCGGTAGAGGAATTTTTGATTAAAACCCAGGACTATGTACGGGCCGGGGTTCCGGATGACGCATACCGTTATGATGAAGAGACGGGAAAGGTAACAAAAAAACGCTCTTTTCCGTCTTGGCAGCAGATCTTGCTGTTTGCGGGGATTGCTGTAGTAGTAGGGGGCGCTGCGTCGGGAATCGTCGCGGCAAAATATAAATTCCGTTATAAGGACAATACGTATCCCTATCAGGAAAACAGCAGGCTCCATTTAACCAACCGGCAGGATATTTTTATCCGGAGGTATGTCACTTCCCACCGGATTGAAAGCAATTCTTCCGGAGGACATGGGGGTGGAAGTTCCACCCATAGCTCCAGCGGAGGGACGACCCACGGAGGAGGGGGCAGAGGGTTTTAGCCCCCCTTTCCTTTGGGATTCCTCCATCCTGTAGAAAACCAAAGCCCTTTTGTGCACTTTTTCATAATAGTTTTTTGCGAAATGGAAGGGGCTTTCCCATACGGGAAAGCCCCTTTTGACACATCCTATTGATAAAGCAAAGATTTTATTTTATTACAGAATAAAATCCCCAGGTACCGGGTTTGAATTCTCCGGCAACAAACCGGAAAGCTTCGTCTTTAATCGTCACTTCATACATAGAAAAAGTGTGCGCTTTTTTGTTTTCTGGTTCCAGTACAACAGCGCATTTTCCGGTTGTTTTCCATTTGCATTGAAAGAGGTCTACTCCATCCACACAAAAAATCCCATTGGAACTGCCTCCTAAAAATTTGGTTTTTACCATCGTGAATCCTCCTTTGAGATAACGGTCGGCGCCATAGGCTTTCTGATTCTCCGATAAATAGCGTAAAGGGCGGTTGCCACCCCTATCCCCAATAACATCCCGGCTAATATATCGGTGGGATAATGGACGTAAAGGTAAATTCTAGAAAAGGCGATGAGAAATGCAAGGATCAGCGCCCCGATCCCCCATTTTCTATTGGCATGAAAAAGAATGACGGCAGCGGTAAAAGAAGAAGCGGTGTGTCCTGATGGGAAAGAAAAGCCGTCCGGCTTAGGAATTAAGATGGATACAAAGGGCTGGACGTCGCAGGGACGCACCCGCCCAACGATATGTTTGAGCCCTACTTCTCCTATCAAAAAAGTGATCAACAAGGAGAGTAACATCAAAATCCCATAAGTCCGGTATTTTTTCTTGCATAAAAGTAAGATGGCAAGAAAAATCCAGATACAGCCGTATTCTCCCAGATAGGTAATAAAGACCATCAAAGCATTGCTGATTGGATGATAGAAGTGTTGATAAATAAAATCCAGCAGAGCAAATTCCCAATTCATGTAATAACTCTCTTTTTCATAGATGTAGAAAGGCCCGTGGCTCTCTTGGACAGACGGCGTACAAGAGGCTTCCAGGCCTTTTTATTATATCATAGCCTACAATTTTAGCATACCATAAAATTTAATAGAGATTGTGAATATATTTAAAAATCATCCGTTTCCAGAATGGATATTTCTGATAGATCCGACGGGCAGTCTGCATCGTAAAGCAGGCAATATGATCCAATTCCTCTGGAGAGAGGGTTTCCTTGCTATAGGATGCCTTTAACGCCAGATGAGCTATTTTTATCATTTCCTCTTGATCGATGAAAGGATAATGCTGTGCCGCCTGCTCAGCATATTGGAGCAGGGATTTTCCCTGATTGGGAAACCCGTCATAATCGAAAACCTTCCATAGATATTGGAAATATTTTTTTGCCCTTTCATTGGCGGAAGTGGAGTAGAACGCTTTTTTCCTTTGTCTATATACCAGTTTTTGACGCAGATAAAGGACGCCCACTGTGGCCGCCATCAAAAGTAAAGCTAGCCCTATGAGCATGACGGCCAATCTCCATTGAGGAGGTAAAGAGAAAAAGTTTATGGTGGAAGAGGAGGAGGAAGAAACGGAAGGAGCGGAAGAAACAGCCTCTGAAGAGGGAAGAGGTTCATAAGAAGAACTTTCACTGGAAGACGCGGCGGAAGATTCCAAATTAAGCTCGGGATAAGGGAACTGGGAGTTGTTTGCGCCGCCGTTTCCTGTGTTTCCCTGCGTTCCGGCTTCTCCCGTCAGATTGATTTCTTGCAATCCGGCATACCCCGGGGTGGTTTCAAAAGGAATCCATCCCACTTTGTCTTGATATACTTCCACCCAGGCGTGAGCGTTGGTATCATTAATTACGTATTCGTATTGGTAGACGCTTCCTGTGCCGGCCAGTTGGATATCAGATTCTGTGACTACATACCCTTCCACATAACGGGTGGGGATCCCCAATGACCGCAGAATGACGGCAGTGGCGGAAGCGAAGTGGGAACAATACCCCTTTTTGTTCTCAAACAGAAAGTATTCCACAAAGTCTTCGTCCGACGGGGTAGATCCGGGGGATAACGTATACACATAGTTGCTGGTCAAATAGTTGGTTACCTGCCGTATCACATCCTGCGTCACCAGTGGATCATATGCGGAGGGATCGGTGGGCAGTGTAAGCGTGCTTTCGTCCAAAAAGCGTTGGGCAACTTCGCGGGCGTGATCCGGCAGCTGCGTGTAGGTTTCGTAAACATATCGCTGATAGGCTTGTTCCTGGTTTTGGTAGGAGAACAGCCCAGGGGAGTTGCTGCTGCCCAGATAAAGCTGAGGGAAGAAATCGGAAGATTCCAACCCTTCTGATCCGGCGGCGTGGTAGAAATAATTGTCATGCGGGGAATAAAAACTAAACTGATAAGTATGATTGGGGATTTCCCCGTTGGTACGGATTTCCCGGTCTTCTATATAAGAGACCCGCTTATTGGATAAAGAAAGGTTGCTTGTGGTATAGGGGGTATAAATGTAATCGGTTTGCGCATGGATGTACTCTAGTTCCCCGACCCAATGATAGGGACTGCCGTCGGTTTGATCTCCATATTTAGACAGAAAGGAAGCGATTTGGAATTGAGGAATGGAAAATGTATGGCTGGCTACTTCACTTTGATAAAGTTGGGAAAGGGCGTCGGAATTTGTCCATTGGTTTTCATTGTATTCGCTGCCGATCCAGCCGCGTAGATACATGGGGTCTGGACAGTCGGTCCTGATTTTTAAGGCGGGGAGACGGCGAAAAGAGACATTGCCTAACTGGTTTAATTTCCCCGTGCTTAACCCTCCTATCCCGTCGGTGGAGAACTCCCCTCTGGTAATCAGGTTTTGAATCCCAGTGACAAAATCAGATTTTAGCTGGTTCATTTGATCAGAGCGCTGATAGTGGCTTTTTGGAAAACAGAAAAAAAGAAGGCAAACACACAGCAATGTACTGCACATCAAAATAGCTCCCGATTTAATCATGACTGGATGGATGATTTTGGGTTCGCTCAATACAAAAGAAGAGACCTTTTTATGGGGAAGGGAGGTAAAATTTCCTGTTTTTCCGGTTTTTTTCCTTCGTATTTTCACAGGATACATGGAAAAGAGAGCCATCCAACAGGAGATGAGCATCAGGATGGGCAGGTAGGAAGGGATAAACAAAAAGAAAAGTCCGAACAGAAAAGGAAGTGTCAAAAGGAACACCAGCAGGAAGCTGTGCATCCTGATAACGGCCCAACAAAGGAGAAAGGAAAAATAGGTGGAAGCAAATAAATAAAAAAGAGTGGATACATAGGCGAATTGATAGGGGGGAACGGTAGTCACATAGTCATAAAGATTCCAGTTCATTTGTTGGTTTAAGGCGTGGACAATACAGTTGGCTGTGACAACAAACCCCTCCCGGATGGGAGATAACAGAAAGAAAGCGGGCAGCAAAGGAAGGGCTAGGCCCAGTAAAGTCCAAAAAGGGGATTTCCTCGTCAGCAGAAAGGTCCAGTATAGGGTACAAAACAGCAAAAAAGGCAGCAGAATAAGGGGATAATGGGTAATAGAAAAAGAGGTAAGAAACGTATATCCCGCCCCTATTAATCCAGTTAGTATAATGAGAGCCTGTCCCAATAGGATCAGGGCGGATTCCAGACGGCTGGAACGGTGCTGAGAAACCTGAAAACTATTATGTAATATAATTCCGTCCGGGGGAATGGGGGAAGATTTCTGATGTAATATCATGGATACCACCTGATTTCATGGTTTTGAGAGTTAAATCCACAGTTGATCCAAAGAACCTTGCAGAGTATCTGGGGTAATATGGACTATTTCAAAAGATGCAGAAGCGGCGTCCAGGGAAGGGGATTCCCCGAATGCAAGGACAGTATTGCGATGGTTATTGAATTTGGAGATCATCGCATGGAGGTTTGCAGGGGCGTTGGAAGGAAGGAAATAGAAAAAGTGGGAGGCTGGATTTACACATTGCTGCCCATAGCATTGCAAGGCAAGAGCAGGATCCGTATAACAACTGACTTGCAGGATATGATGCAAAAAGGTGTGAAGATCCTCTTCACAGGTTACAGCCAATTGTTCCAATTGATTGCTCTGGGTATCATACCAACACAAACGATGCCTCACCTGATGAAGCAGCAGAAAATAGGATAGGGAAAACATGCAGTCCAGAAGGATATCAATGGCGTCGGCATGATTCCCCGTTGGTTTAGAAAATTCGATCAACAGCACCACTGAATGGTTGAGAGGAAGGCTGAATTGACGGATCATCCATTGGCCGGTTTTGACACTCAGCTTCCAGTGGATGGAACGGAGGCTGTCGCCGGGGATGTACTCCCGAATTCCAAAAGTTTCCGAGGGGTCGCTTCCGGGTTTCTGGGTGGAATAGAGATCGGATTCTAAACAGAGCTGCGTTCCCTTATCGATTTTGGGAGAAATTTCCTGGCAGTTTGGAATGATATCCACACACCCTTTATTAGGATTGGGTATAGAAAACAGAAACAGCCCCAAATAATCGTAAACCGAGAGTTTTTCAATAGAGATTAGCAACTGGCCGCAATGTTCCGAGGACATGGTCCAGGAAACGGTTTCTTTCCTGTGGGATCCCACAGGAAAAAACAGGGCGAAATCTTTTTGCTCTCCGGTCAAGCGGTTTTGTAAGCGGATCGCTGCTTTTACCCGGGAGAGAGGAAGAAAAAATCGGTTTCGGATCTGTAACTGTACAGAGAACTCCTGCTTTTTACAAGCGGAAGAGAGATCCAGGGTCAAGGAACCAGAGAGTTTTCGGCTGGCTATGATCACTAAAATAAATAAAAGGACAGGGAGTAATAGGACGAATAAAAGTGCTAGGAAAGATAAATAATCCGGATAAAAGAGATAAAACAAAAAAGTGACCAATAGGATCAGTAAATATGCGATTCTACATTTTAACATAGGGAAAAACCGCCTTTCTTCTACATAAGGATCACTGCTAAAGCGCCTATGTAGGAAAAGAAGATGCTGTTTATTATTTTTCTTATTTCGGGATTTCCGTATCAGAGATGAATTGCTCCAAAACTTTACGGGGAGACGCATGTTCTATCCTGGCTTGGGATTTCAGAAGAATGCGGTGTTCCCACACATCGTAGACGACTTTTTGTACGTCTTCTGGGATCACATAGTCCCTGCCCAAAAGGAAGGCGCAGGCCTTAGCCATTTTGGAAAGGGCCAAAGAGCCGCGGGGACTGACCCCTAAATGGATGAGCGGATGATTACGGGTGGAAGATGAAAGGACAGCGATGTAGCGGTAAATAGGGTCGCTTACATAGATATTGGAAACCAACTGCTGCATCTGTAATAAGTCCTGCGCGGTGGCGACCTGCTTGACTGTATCCAAAGGATCGGCCGTATGTCTTTCCTTTAAAATATGAATTTCACTTTCCAGGTCGGGATAGCCCATCACCAGGCGGATCATAAACCGGTCTAATTGGGATTCAGGAAGCATCTGTGTGCCGGCGGAACCCACCGGGTTTTGGGTAGCGATAACGGTAAAAGGCTGGGGAACGCTCCGGGTTGTCCCATCCACTGTGACCCGGCCCTCTTCCATCACTTCCAAAAGGGCGGACTGCGTTTTACTGGATGTGCGGTTGATTTCGTCCGCCAGGAACAGATTGCACATGGCAGCCCCTGGAGAATATTCGAAAGTTCCGGCGGCCTTGTTATATAAATTGAATCCTGTGATATCAGATGGCATAACGTCTGGAGTAAATTGGATTCTCTTATACTCCAGGGAAAACGCTTTAGAAAAAGCAAGGGCCAATGTGGTTTTGCCCACTCCCGGAATGTCCTCGATGAGGACATGTCCCTTGGCCAACATTGCCATCAATACTTTGGCGATACTCTCTTCTTTGCCTATGACAACCTTTTGGACTTCCTTCATGATCTGTTGTGCTTTTTGGATCATAGTCTTGATTCCCCTTATTCCTTATTATAAAAAAATAGTCCTATCTAGTATAATAACTGTTTTCATATTATAATGGTCACATTCTAATTGCAAGATTTTTTCTCGGAGAAGCGGCGGATATCCCCGCTTTCAACAGAAAAAGGTAGAGGGGAAAACTTCCTCTCTACCTTTTTCTATTTGTTACTTTTAATTCTTTCATAAGCTGCATCGAGAAATTCTTTTTGACTATCCTTATCCATCAAACGATAATAAATAATAAGCTGTTTCTCGTTTTTGGTCAACTCATAAATTAAGCTGGAATTTTTTGAGTTCCTTTTTGCTGGGGGAGAACTTTTATTGACGTCGCTTACCCTAGCGGTAGATTGTGTGTCGTCATCAAGGATATCGCTATAAGTCACATTAAAAATTTTCGCCAGCTTGATAATTGTATTGATGTCTGGAGTTGTTTTCGCGGTTTCATAATAGGTGTAGGTAGAACGATCTATGTTCAGTGCGTCAGCTACCTGCTGTTGTGTATAACCGCAATTTTCCCGCAGCCTTTTCAATGTTTGTGACAGCATGTGTTATACCACCTCCCAAATTAATCTCCGCGTTGTGATGACAACTGTTAAGTTATATTTTATATTGTAGATACAAAAAGCTTAAGAGTGTGGAATTAGTGATCGATGTTCACTGAAAACTTTAAAAAAAAATAAAAGAAAGCAAGATTTAAGGAATTTTTGGCTCAAAAGCTTGACTAACTTTTTAATATTCTGTATAATAGATGAGCCGGATATGCTACTGTGGCTCAGCAGGTAGAGCAGCTCACTCGTAATGAGCAGGTCGTCCGTTCGAATCGGATCAGTAGCTCCAGGGATAAAACACAGAGAGCTTGTAAGAAAGTCCTCTGTGTTTTTTAGTATACCCTCCTTTCGTTTTGGAAATTCGCGGCAATTTTTGAATTCAGAAAAGACGAAACGTTGGAGAAAAAGGAGAGAGATCCCGAATTTTATGAAAAAGGGGTTAGAGGAATGGAAAAACCAAAGAATGCATTACAAAAGCGAGGGCAATTTACTTCGTCGCTGGGGTTTATTCTAGCAGCAGCCGGTTCGGCGGTAGGATTAGGGAATCTTTGGAAATTTCCCTATATAACAGGCGCCAATGGCGGCGGGATATTCTTACTGTTTTATATCATTTTTGTCTGTTTGCTGGGAATACCCATTTTGCTCACCGAGATGGCAATCGGAAGAAAAACCCAGATGAGCGCGGTGGGCGCTTATAAAAAGTTAAATAAAAAGTGGACGTTTGTCGGCGTGATCGGCGTGATCTGTGCGTTTGTCATTTGTTCTTACTACAGCGTCATTGGCGGATGGGTGCTCAAATACATCGCCAGCTATGCTACAGGCGGTAATTTTGGAACCAATACAAAGGATTATTTTAATAATTTTGTGACAAGCCCGGTGGAACCGGTGGTCTGGCACCTGATTTTTATGCTGTTTTGCGCTGTGGTGGTAGTAGGCGGCGTGGCCAAGGGAATTGAGAATGCCAGCAAGATCATGCTGCCGTTGCTGTTTGTGATTATTGTTGTTGTGGCCATCCGTTCCGCCACGCTCCAAGGCGGCGAGGAAGGATTAAAATTCCTGTTCGTCCCCAACTTTGGAGCCGTCGATTCCTTTGGCGATGTGGCAAACGCTTTGGTGTCCGCTATGGGACAGGTGTTTTTCAGCTTAAGCCTTGGCATGGGCATCACCATTACTTACGGCAGTTATTTAAAACGGGACAGCAACATGCCCAAGGATACTGCGGTGATCGCTGGCCTGGACACTTTAATGGCTATTTTGTCCGGCATTGCCATTCTTCCCGCTGTGTTTGCCTTTGGTTTTACACCGGAAGCCGGCCCAGGCCTGATTTTTGAAACCCTGCCTTCTGTTTTTGCGGAAATGCCCGTTGGCAATTTGTTTGGTTTACTTTTCTTTATCTTAGTTTTCTTTGCCGCAGCGACTTCCGCCATTGCCCTATTGGAAGTTGTGGCCGCGTTTTTGATCGACAGTTTCCATTGGAGCAGGAAAAAAGCCACTATTTTGATGTCTTGCCTGATGGGGGGCGTTGGGGTGATCGCTTCTCTTTCCATGGGGCTTTGGTCTGGATTCACCATTGCCGGAATGAATATCTTCGACGCCATGGGATATCTCACCGACAAAATTTTAATGCCTTTGGCCGCTATGCTTATGTGTATCTTTGTGGGCCATGTCTGGGGTATTCAGCCTGTGATCGATGAGATCCAGATCGGCATGAAAGGCGCTTTCAAGCTCAGAAGAACTTTTAGCGTTATTTTAAAATATATAGCGCCGGTTTTGATCTTTGT
>CAJFUH010000010.1 GCA_904420155.1 uncultured Clostridia bacterium | reverse complement strand
CTGATGCCGGGGTCTGAACCGATAATTTTGACATTCTGTTTGGCATAGGCGCAAGAAATCGCCACCTGGTCGCAAATTCTTCTGGTAGCAAAGGGGGTAAACGTAGTAATAAACGGGATAAATCCATAGCTGCTCATACCCGCCGCAATGGAAGCCATATTCTGCTCCGCAATTCCCACGTCAAAAGCGCGTTCCGGAAACTTCTTCCGCAGATTCGCCACGCCGTTAGGTTTGGCCAAATCTGCATCAATAACCACAATATTTTCATTCTCCGTCATCATACGCTCTAATTCGGATGACAGCACCTGACGCATTTCCATTATTGAACCCCTCCTAATTCCGCAAGACCTGCTTCCATCTCTTCCTTGCTGATCGGCATGCTGTGATTGGCAACGCCCGCCTTCTCCACAAAGGAAATCCCCTTGCCTTTGATGGTATTTAAAATAATCATGGAAGGCTTGCTGGAATGTTTGGCACAGTTGATCGCGTCGTCAATCTGCTCGACATCATTGCCGTCCTCCACAACGATCACATTCCAACCGAATGCACGCCATTTCTCATCCAACGGATCCAGGCCGCAGATTTCATCAATGGTGCCGTCTATCTGCATCTTGTTATAATCGGTAAAGGCAATCACGTTGTCCAGCTTCTGTTGGGCTGCAAACATGGCAGCTTCCCAGATTTGCCCTTCCTGGGATTCTCCATCGCCGATGATGGTATAAATGGTCGCTCCATCTTTGCGGATCTTAGACGCTTTGGCGATCCCCATCGCACAGGAAAAACCCTGGCCTAAAGAACCGGTGGTCATGTCAACGCCCGGGGTTTTATTCATATCGCAATGGCTGGGCAGATTGGTGCCCGGCTGGTTCAGAGTGAGCAGCCAGCTCTCGTCAAAAAATCCTTCCGTGCATAAAGTGGCGTAAACCGCCGGCCCGCTATGGCCCTTGGAAACGACCAAGCGGTCCCTTCCCTCCATTTTAGGATTGCTGGGGTCTACCTTCATATGCTTTTCGTACAACACAACCAGCAGTTCCACGATGGAAAGCGAACCTCCAATATGCCCTACTCCCAGCGTACCAATGGTCTTTAGCAGAGCTTTTCTTACTTCCACACATTTCGCCTGTAAATCTACCATTATGCAAGATCATCCTTTCCTCTGTAGGCGAAGGGGAACGATAACGCTTGTCCGTATCCTTTTCCCCTTAAATAGTTCCCTCTTCTCCCGCTTTTCTCCCATTCTAAGGGACCGGAGAAACCAGGAGTACCGTACCGCTTGCATATTCCCGGAAATCCTCTTGGTCTGATTGCGCAGGGGATCCCAACACAAGAAAATTCCGCAATACCGCATTGATCTTTTTTATTATATCACAAAAAACGTCTCTTTGCATCCAAAATAGGATACTTCCTACGGGCAAGTGTCCCCAAATAACTGTACACAATCCGCTGTCGAATTGTGAAATTAGTCTGCCGCTCTGCCTTGTCCTCTGGAAAGCAATCTTTCACAAGAGATTTCTATCTTTTTAAGGTCAATGCAGATGGGCAGCGCCAAAGGTGACCGGAAGCAAATCCTTTAACCAATGGGTTTGATAATCCTTTTCCCCCTTAGCCAAGATACAGAGCAAACGGCCGTCTCGGCAAAATTCCATGAGCATCTGCCGGCATGCCCCGCAGGGAGGGCAAACATCAGCAAATGGCCAAGGGGCGGTCTCCGGGGCGCCCACCACAGCAATTGCCAAAAATTTTCTCTTTCCCTGGGCTACCGCCGTACAAAGGGCGGTACGCTCTGCGCACTGGGTAATCGGATAAGAGACGCATTCCACATTACAACCAGTATATACGCAGCCGTCTTCTGCCAACAGGGCGGCTCCCACCTGAAAATGGGAATACGGGGCGTAAGCTTTTTCCCTTGCTTGCGCCGCTTGCCGGATCAGGGAGCTGATCATCTCTTGGGATACTGTCATAATACCGCCGTCTCCAATGCAATTTTCATCATTTGGGTAAAGGTCTTTTCCCGTTCCTGCGTACTGCATCCCTCCCCGGTAAAGGGACAATCGGAAATGGTGCATATACAAAGCGCTTGTTTCCCAGTGCGAGCCGCTGTGTAATATAAGGCGGCGGATTCCATCTCAATGGCCAACACGCCCATTTTCTTCCATTCTATCAATCGATTGGCGTCATCATAGAAGGTATCGGACGAAAACAGGTTTCCCACATGTACCTGGATTCCCAAATCCTGGGCCGCCGTCGCCGCTTTTTGCAACAACGAAAAACTTGCAATAGGGGCGAACGTCCCGGGAAGCCGGTATTGGGAAGCAAAATTGGAGTTGGTACAAGCGCCCATTCCCAAAACAATATCCCGCAAATGCAGTTGATCACTCACTGCACCCGCCGACCCAATGCGTATAATCCGGTCCACTTCGTAATATTGGAACAGTTCATAGGAATAAATCCCCATAGACGGAATCCCCATTCCGCTTGCCATAACAGAGACCGGTATCCCGCGATACGTTCCCGTATATCCTTGAATTCCCCGGACGTTATTCACCAGCCGCGCGTCCTCCAAAAAATTTTGTGCGATAAACTGAGCCCGCAAAGGATCGCCCGGCATCAATACAGTTTTTGCAAAGTCACCTTTTTTTGCCTCATTGTGTGGGGTAGGGATACACATAATCATTCCTCCTTATTCCTTATGATTTTGAAAGAGAATCCTTCTCTTGAACTTCTTTGGTTGAGATGAGGACATTCCCCGGCGGAACATCACGGAACAGCTTGCGGTAAAATACTGCAAAAACGGTTACCGTTGCACAAGAAGCTAGAAAATCAGCCACTGGTTCCGCGGCATAGATCCCCCAGAGCCCAAATCCAAACGCCCTGGTAAACAGATAAACCAGCGGGATCAACAGCACCACTTTGCGCAGCATGGCCAGCATCAGGGAAATCTTAGCCTGTCCCACCGCCACAAAAGTCTGCTGGCAACAAGTCTGCGCCCCCAACATAAACACCGCCGCCATAAAAATGCGGATAGCCGGTACGGTAATGCCCATCAGTTCCGGCTTATTATTAAAGATCACGATGAAAGCCTGGGGGATCACCATAATCATCAGCCAAACAGAGGTAGAAATCACCAGCGATGTAATCAGAAAGATTTTATAAGCCCGCCGGACCCGATCCATTTGACGCGCCCCATAATTAAAACTTATCACCGGCTGCGTACCTTGGGCCAACCCCTGCAAGGGGAGCATAAAAATCTGCATGGCGCTGGAAATGATGGTCATTGCGCCTACCGCTGAATCCCCTCCGTAGATCTGCAAATTCGCGTTTAAAACGATATTAATCAAACTTTCCGTGGCCTGCATGGTAAAAGGGGATATCCCCAAGGCCAGTACGGGCAAGAGGATTTCCCTCCACCGGATCCAAAGATTTTTCCGCCGTATCTTTAGTATGGTCCGCTTTCCAAACAAAAAGCAAAGTACCCAAACAGCGGAAACTGCCTGCGAAATAACCGTCGCCAGCGCCGCTCCTTTTACCCCCATCTCAAGCCCAAAAATAAAAATGGGGTCCAATACGATATTGAGCACCGCGCCAATCGCCACCGTCAGCATACCTGTCTTGGCAAAACCCTGGGTATTGATAAAACTATTCATGCCCAAAGAAATCTGCACAAAAACCGTGCCAATCAAATAAATGGTGAGATAATCCATGGCATATCCTATCGTATTTTCACTGGCCCCAAACATCATCAACAGGGGGCGCTGAAAAATTAAAAACACCACAGTTAGGACAACAGCCGCTATTATCAGCGCAGAAAAACAGTTCCCCAATATTTTTTCCGCCCGTTTATTATCTCCTCCCCCCATTTTGATAGCGGCCAAGGGGGCTCCTCCCATACCAATCAAATAACTAAACGCTGAAATCAGCATGATGATAGGGAACGTCAATCCCAGCCCAGTCAAAGCCATATCCCCATTTTCCGGCATATGCCCAATATAGGCACGGTCTACCATGTTATACAGCGCATTGATAATCTGCGCGGCTATTGCGGGGATGGACAGCCTGAAAATTAGTTTTCCCACACTGTCCTTTCCCAAATCATTTTTGTTTTTCGCCTCCAAAATATGCACTCCTCCGTCCAATCAAGCATATCCGATTACGATAGTTCTTTTCTATGGGCTTAATATCCCAATTCTTCCCCGACCAGGATCACACGGATACGATCCTTGATCCTTTGCTGGGCGGATACCACATAATTGGCGCATACCCGGTCTTTGGATCGGCAGCCTTCACCAATCGTTTCCGAAATACAATGTCCTGCCTTCGCACAATAAGTATCACATCCCAACCGGATCGCATTGGCCGGGGCCGCGATGTGTTTCACCCGAAGAACTGCTTCTTCGATATTTTTTACCAGCTTATTATATCCGGCTACCACAATGACCTGTTTGGGACCAAAAACCAGTGCCGCCACCCGGTTGCTGTTGCCGTCTACATTGTAGAGCTCTCCTTGTTCTGTAATGGCGTTGGCGCTGCACAAATAAGCATCCGCGCCAAATGCCTGTTGATAAACTTGTTGCCGCATCTCCGGAGTGATGCCAGGCGCGTTGCGATCCAAAAAATGATACGCGCCGCTCCTGAGCAGATCCATAATTCCGCACTCCTCCAGCGTCATGGAACCTCCACATGCTACCGTGCTCCCTGGTTTCAACCACTCTTTTACCTTCTGTAACGCCAGCTCCTTATTGGAAACATAACAAGCGTCCATCTGATTCTTTTTTAACTGTTCTATCGTGCGGTTTATCTGCATTTCTAGTACCGCCGTCCTGTTTTGATCCATAATGCCTCTTCCTTCCTATTTGATAATATGATTATACATCACTTGACTTTGAATTCCAATGTAATCGGGCAATATCAACCAGAAATCTGGTAAAAAATAGATTGACACCCAGGACCAATGGTGTAAGATAAGAGTAAATTCTTTCAAAAAGGAAGATACTAAAACGGTAACCATAAGTCGTAAGGAGGGGTTTTATGACTTTTCAAGAAAAAATTACCCAATATGCAGAGCTTGCCGTCCAAGTTGGAGTAAACGTACAAAAGGGACAAGAGGTCCTGGTCCAATGCCCGGTGGAATGCGCCTTTTTCGCCCGTGCCATTGCGGAGGCTTCTTTCAAAGCCGGGGCCAAAGATGTCATCGTCCATTATACCGACGACCTGCTACAACGCATCCGTTTGGAACATGCTTCTACGCAGACACTCGTCGATATTCCCGCCTGGAAAGCAGAATCCCACAACTATTACGCCAACCGGGACAGCGTCTTTTTGATGATCACCTCTTCCGATCCAACTGTGTTGGAAGGTATCGATCCCCAAAAGATCGCGGCCCAGCGCAAAGCCTCCCGTCAGGCTACCAAACCCACAGTGGACGCCAGGATGTCCGGTTCTATGCGATGGAATATCTGCGCCGTCCCTTCCATGGGGTGGGCACAAAAAGTCTTCCCCCATTGTCCCCCGGAAGAAGCTATGAAAAAGCTTTGGGACGCCATTTTTTCCGCTGTGCGGATCGGAGAAAGCGATCCGATAGCATTGTGGAAACAGCATCAGCAGAAATTAGATGAACGGACAGATTACCTCAACCGGATGCGATTTGACGCCCTGCATTATACCAATTCCTTAGGTACCGATTTGACTGTGGGGCTGCCGGAAAATCATCGATGGAGAGGGGGCGGAGAGTACGGGCCCACTGGGGTATTTTTTGTCCCCAATATGCCTACAGAAGAAGTTTTTACCCTCCCCCACAAAGACCGTGTTTCCGGAACTGTTGTCAGCGCCCTGCCCCTAAATTACAGCGGCAGCCTGATCGAAGGCTTTTCTTTTACCTTCCAGGATGGAAAAATCGTGGACTTTTCCGCCAAAACCGGTTATGAAACATTAAAAGCCCTTTTAGAAACCGATGAAGGGGCAAAACGGCTGGGAGAAGTAGCCCTGATCCCCTATCATTCCCGTATTTCTAACTTAAAAATCCTTTTTTATAACACGCTTTTTGATGAGAACGCTTCCTGTCATTTGGCTTTGGGGGATTCCTATACCGACTGTCTCCAGGATTATGAACGTATGACAGAAGAGGAAATCCGCCAATCCGGGGCCAATCAATCCTTGATACATGTGGACTTCATGATAGGGTCTTCGGATCTTACCATCACCGGTATTTCCAAAGACGGAAAAGAAACCCTGCTATTCCAGAATGGCGATTGGGCTCCCAGGGCAAAATAGGAGCCCTCGGCAGGGATAGAAAAGTTTTCGCCCGCCTTTTGCCACCTGCGGTGGGGCACGACGCGCACCGGGCTTTCTCTGGAAAAAACCAGGTTGCCCGCGATGAAACGTAAAAGTTTTGCTCAAGCTTTTCCACGCCTGCGGCGCCACCTGCGGTGGGGCATGTCGCGCACCGGGCTTTCTCTGGAAAAAACCAGATTGCCCGCGATGAAACGTAAAAGTTTCGTCCACCTTTTCACGCCTGCGGCGGGTACATCGCGCACAAGGTTTTCTCTAAAAAGAACCAGGTCGCCCGCGCTTAAACTCAAAAGTTTTGCTCAAGCTTTTACAAAAGCTTGCGGGGTGGAGGGGCGGAACCCTTCCTCGCCCATCGCAATGGGCGAAATCCTCAAGATTCCCACTAGCTCAGGAGGGGAGGCCAAACCGTCCGGGGGACGGTTTGGCCGTGGGGAACCCTAGCGAGGGCTTCCCCTTCCTCCGCCCACTTATGTCATTTGCTGATGGAAAACAGATTTTTCAAAAACCCGCTATCTAAACAATAAATTATTTTGTTTTTTCTCTTTTTTGTATTGATATTACATATTTTTTGTTTTATTATAAAAAAGGTTTTATAGAAACCGGAAGGGGTTACGAAAAACAATTCCTCAGATTCCCGGTTTATATCCATAGGAGGTACTCAAACTCATGTTTACCTATACCACACTCAAGGAAGAGTTGACCATTGAACAAGTCGTCACCATCCATTATTTCGAATTGCTAAAAGACTATAAATTTACGGGAGAGCGGCACGACTTTTGGGAATTCTTATATGTGGATAAGGGAACCATGATTGTACAAACCGATCATCATGAATACGCCTTACAGCAGGGAGAGATCATCTTTCATAAACCAAACGAATGGCACAATCACATTGCCAATGGATTAGTAGCCCCTAATATTATGGTGGTTAGTTTTGTGTGCCACAGCCCAAGCATCCGTTTTTTTGAAAACCGCATATTACAGGTGGGAGATACGGAAAAAGACATTTTGGCTACCATTCTCCGGGAAGCTGGCGACGCTTTTGAAGCCCCTTTTAACGATCCTTTTTCTACTTGCCTGATGCGAAAAAAACGCCAGACTTTTGGATGTGAACAAATCATCAGGATCAGCCTAGAAAGCCTATTATTGTATATGATCCGCGCCCATTCCCTTCCCAATCGAAGTCCCAAACTTTCCACCTCTATGCGGGAAAACTCGGAAAAGGATATCTTAAATAAGATCTTATCCTATCTACAGGGACATATCCGGGAGAAAATTTCATTGGAAGATGTTTGCCGCTACACCATGTTCAGCCGTTCTTATATTCAGCGCCTTTTTAAGGTACATATGAACACCAGTATTATGGACTACTATAAGCATTTAAAAATTGAAGAAGCAAAAACCATGATCCGGGAGGGAAAATATAATTTTACCCAAATTTCCGAACAGCTCAGTTATGCATCTATCCACCATTTTTCTAGGCACTTTAAGGAAATTACCGGTATGACCCCCTCTGAGTATGCTTCTTCTGTCAAAGTAAAGATTTAGGGAGTGTGTACTTCGCATGTATCGATATGAATGGAAACAAGGCAATGCCGACTTTGATCTTTGCCGTGCGATACGGACCGCTGTTTTTGTAGAAGAACAGGGATTCCACAACGAATTTGATGAGATCGATCCGATCGCCTGGCACACCATTGTGTGGGACGGAGACCGCGCCATCGCAACGGGAAGGCTCTTTCAAAATCAGGACGGTTCCTACACCATCGGCCGCGTAGCTGTTTTAAAGGATTACCG
>CAJFUH010000009.1 GCA_904420155.1 uncultured Clostridia bacterium | reverse complement strand
CCATTGCGATGGGCGAGGAAGGGCTCCGCCCCTCCACCCCGCCACCTTTGAAAAGGTGGACGAAACTTTTACGTTTCGGCGCGGGCGACCTGTTTTTTTCCAAAGAAAGCTTAAGGCGCGGCGTGCTCGCCGCAGGCGTGAAAAGGAGGACGAAATATTTACGCTTCATCGCGGGCGCCCCAAATTCTTTCTAGAGAAAACTTAGTGCGCGGAGTACCCGCCGTAGGCGCGCGGCGTGCCCGCCGCAGGCGCAGGTGTTGACTTTAGAAGCTTCCCTGCTTTATACTTAAAAGAAAGTGTGAGGGTTGGGAAGAAATACCGTATGGATTCCCGCTGTTTTGCCAATAGTAGGGAAGACAGAAAATTTCCCGCAAATCCCCCTGTGCTGGTCAATGGGAAAAGCGTATCAACGGCGATACCGTCATATTGTGGGGGCCTCCCACAGAAAAAGGAGTGTAGTTCCATGTGGATTGCAGTACTGTCCGCCCTGGTGTGTTTTGCAGTGGCAACCATTTTATTTACCCCGCCTTTGCGGGGATACCCGTTTTATCAGGTACTGTCCTTTTATTTCCTGTTTGAAGGGGCGTGGACCCTGTTAAACGCTGCGGTCAACCTGATCTGGCCGGGTTCCAACGCGTTGGTTTGGGTGCACTATGTGGGCGTGATTGTGTTTGCCGGCTTGCTGTTTTATAAGATGTATGCCTATTATTGGAAACAGAAACATGGGGCAAAAGCAGAGAAAAAAGAGGACCAATTGCAGGAAAACGAAAAAAAGTAGAGGAGAACGAACGACATGTCCTATGTATATGCGGGAATGTTTTTTCTGGCGGCGTTGATTTTGATATTCCGCCTGGGAAAAGAAAACAAAGTCTTTTATTTTACCGGCGGCCTGTTTCTTTTCATGTCAGCTTGGTGGCTGTTGGATGAACTGTTACAGGTGGACCTGTTTCATGGCGTCTGGGGATGGGTATTCCGCGGCGTGGTTGCCGTGGCCCTGGTCATCGTCGGCTTGACTTATTGGAAGGAACGGAAAAAGAGCGCGTCACAGAAAGACGAGGGCGGGGATTCATGATTGGGATCTTTCTCACCGCAGCCCAGAAAGTACTGATCTTATTCCTGATGATCGGCGTGGGCGTGATCCTGTGCAAACGGCGCATGCTCTCCAAACGGGGCGCCGATCAGATCAACGCCATCCTGGTGAACCTGGTATCCCCCTGTGTGGTGATCAGCGGTTTTCAGATCGGCCGGGAAAACGTCTCCCTGAAAAGTTTGGGGCTTACTGCTTTGATGGCAATAAGCTCCTTTTTCGTGGCGATTTTATTGGTGAAATGCTTTTTTAACCGGCAGGCCGAAGGGACGCGCCGGGTCCTGAAATTTGCGTCCATCTATTCCAACTGCGCCTTTATGGGGTTTCCGCTGGTGGAGGCGGTGCTGGGCAAGGAAGGGATCTTGTATGCCTCCATTTTTTTGGCGGTATTTAACCTGTTCTGCTGGACCCATGGGTATACGCTGATGAACAATACCCGCGAACGCCAGAGGCTTTCCAAGACCCTGCTCAATCCCGGCACAATCGGGGTGCTGATTGGGCTGCCCCTGTTTTTGCTGTCTGTCCGGTTGCCGGAAGTCCTGTCCGTCACCCTGGATTCCTTTGCCGCTTTGAATACCCCGTTGGCCATGATGTGCATTGGGGTCTATATCGCCCAATTGAAGGTGAAGGAAGCCATCCGGGACCGCCAGCTTTATCTGGTCTGCTTTTTAAGGCTGCTGCTGGTACCTGCGGCGGTGTTTTTGGTGATGCTGCTCTTTCGCCCGGAGAAAACGCCTTTTGTGTCCTGTATGATCCAGGTATGCGCGCCGGTGGCGGGGATGACGGCGATTTTCGCCTCCAAGTTTGGACAGGACACTTCCCTGGCTGCAAAAACGGTGGCGGTGAGCACTTTGTTGTCTATCTTTACCATGCCTGTCTTTGCCACATTGGCCCAAACAGCGGCGACATGGTTTACAACGAGTTGAAAACATAGAATATTTTACAAACGAATAGGAATAAAAATATGGAAAAATACATATGGTAAAAATTTAAGGGGATACAGTGGTTTGATGAAAAGTGTTTGGGGTCCGGCGGGAGGGAGACTGCGCAGAGAAACTTCAGCAAACCCCTAAAAAATTTTTCCTGATATCCAATGGGAAAAGGCGGGCAAAAGAAAGCGTTTTGCCCGTATTTTTTTGAATAAAGGGAAAAGGGATCCTCTTAAAAATCCTCCTTGTGGAACCGAAAACGGGTTCGGGCATAAGATAGAAAAGCGGAGGGGCTATAGCCGATACCGCTTTATATAGATAGGCCGTCGCTGGAGTATATGCATTCCAGCGGCGGCTTTTGGCATAACAGGGGTAAAAAAGATACGTGTTGTAATATAAACAGAAAATATTACAAAATTCTAAGGGAATAGATGGGAATCTCTGCCGTTTGAGAGAGAAGCGGTTATATTGACCTTTGTGCAGAGATCATGTAAAATAATCGTAGATTTTGGCGAAAGCTAAGGGTTAAAATACGCAGGCCCGCCGGTTTCCGGCGGGCTGTCAGGAGTTTTCAAGGAGGACCTTATCATGAAAATAGCGCCATCGATGCTGGCCTGTGATTATACCAAAATGGGAGAGGAACTGCGCCGGGTGTCGAAGGACGCGGATTACATCCATCTGGATATTATGGACGGGTGTTTTGTGCCCAATATTTCCTATGGGCCTGATTTCATCCGTGCCTTGCGCCCGCTGACGGACAAGCCGTTTGACGTGCATCTCATGATCGAATCCCCCCGCAAATTTATCCCGGAAATCGTCAAGGCGGGCGCCGACCTGGTAACCATCCATTTAGAAGCGGAGCCGTATTTGGAACAGACCCTGGGGCAGATCCGGGAACTGGGGGCCATGGTTGGGCTTTCCATCAAGCCGGGGACCCCGGTGGAAGAAGTGTTCCCCTATTTGGGCCAGGTGGATGTGGTGCTGGTTATGACCGTGGAGCCGGGGTTCGGCGGGCAGACGTTTATGGAAGAGATGTTGGACAAAGTGCGGGTGCTCCGGGAAGAGATGAAGAAGAGGGGCGTCTCCCCCTTGATTGAGGTGGACGGGGGCGTCAATGAGGAAAACGTGGCGCTGGCCTCCCAGGCGGGCGCGGATATCTGCGTGGCAGGTACGACGGTGTTTCGTTCGCCCAATCCCGCGGAAACCATCCGCCGCCTGCAAAGGTGCTGATATTTTAAGGAAACCGATTGTTTGCATGGCGTTGCCACAGGGATAGGCAAGCGGGCGGGTTCCCTGACGGAACATGACAAACAACCGGGCGGTCTTTCTTAGAAAGGTCCTGCCCGGTTGCTTTACATACATAACGTTTTTATTTCCCTGTTTTATACTATGAGTTTTATAAATTATTGCCCTGCGCGCCGGAGGGAGTATCCCATTTCGCCGATAACGTCCCCTTGGGACAGCAGTTTGCCATGTTCCAAGGTGGCCGCCGCCACGGCCCGGGTCTTGCCTGCCAGCCTGCCGTATTCCGACAGCAGGGTTTCCACGGGAGAGGAAAGCCCGCCGCGCACCGATAGGATGAGGCGGTATTTTTCCTTAAAGAGCAGCAGGGTGGCGGATTCCGGATGGCGCCGGAGGCGGGAAAGGCGTTCCATAGCGCACAACAGATCCTCTGCGCAGGCAAATTCATAGACAAACACGCCGCAAGGCTGTTTGATTTTATATACGTTCCGGCCTTTGCTGCGGCCGGAGTGGAGAAGGGTGACTAGGATCAGGCATCCATCCCCACCGGGAGCGGCTTCAATCATCATGCGTTTTCCTTGGGTGGTAAACCCCGTCTTTTCCTTGGCCAGAGCCAACAGTTGTTTGATTACTTTTCTGGAATGAAAATCACACCAGTCCAGTTTGGAAAAAGAGAGGTCATATTCCACCATGTCCTCCCGTGCAAGCACAATCATCAGCCGCGTTTCATCGACACGTTCGATAATCAAGACGGCACCCCCATACGATCATTTTTCGATTATTGCGTTTTGGCGTTCCTATTTGTGTGTACCAGGGCCGCGATTGATTCCCCATGGTGGGGAATCCTGTGCGGCCGCGGTTTTCCTTCTGCCCTCCGGGATCCCGGAGGGGGACGGTTTTTCCCTCATGGGAAACGTCCTATACCTATATAGTATTATGGGGACAAGTTGTGTGCAAGAGGTGAATTTCAGGATGTATTTATTTACCGGTCGGGGAGTGGAGATTCCCCAGGAAAAAAACGATTCCCTGCAAGGGGCGGTACAGAAGCTGCCCTTATGCCCCCAGTTGGAGGTTCCCCTTTATACGCTGGGGCGCACGCAACTGGAACT
>CAJFUH010000008.1 GCA_904420155.1 uncultured Clostridia bacterium | reverse complement strand
GGCGGCGGGTTTCCTTTCTTTGGCGCGCAAGCCATAGCGACAGAAATACTGGAACCGGCATAAATAATACTTTTCCACCTGTGACGCAGATACTTTCAATCGATCCCCAAAAAGCCTTTTGGCCGTTTCGGAACGTTCAAACTGAATAGGACGGGCAAGCGCCGCCCGTTGGAGGGCCTCCCATTTCTGGACATATGCGGGATGGGACTGAAAATACCGTTTGAGCGTCTGAGCGGGCAGTGAACGGGAGGACCACAGCCGGGCCGCCTGCTCAAAAGCGGGCTGCGCGGCCCAAATGGTTTCCGACAATTCCAGGGTATCAGCTCTCTGGATATCCTGATGGGGCAACAGGCGACGAATTTCCCGGATGAGAGAAGAAGGCATTTTGGCAGAGCCGGAAATATTCGCAGACGGATAAGACACAAAGAGCCGTTCCGACGGGCTGGCTATCGCCAAATAAGCCAGATAACGTTCCTCCATCGCCAACTGTTCCAACGAATCGTACAGGGGCAGGCCCATCTGAATCAACAAGCGGCGCTCCGCATCGCTAAAAATCCCGGATTGGATGGGCGTTCGGGGAAATTCCCCTTCCACCGCTCCGATCAAAAATACTACTTTGGGAGAACAAGAGCGGGTACGGTCGGCAGTCCCCACCGTCACCTGATCCAATCCCTGTGGGATAAAGGAAATATCTCCGCTGTTGATGACCAGCCGCAACAGCTCCGCATACCGTTTGGAAGGGATAGGATGATCCCCCAATACCAGGGCCGTCTGATCTAAAATCTCCATCAGCATGTCCCACAGGCGGAGCTGTTCCTCCGCCAATCCAAATTTTCCGTCCCTCTCCAGTTCCAAGGAAAACTCTTTCAAGTGTTCCGCCGTATGGATTTCCTCCAACAAACGGTATATCCCCCTTGCCGCTTCGCTCCCAGTGGCGTTCTGCATCCGCGCTTCCAAATGGCGCAACGGTTCTACCGTCCTCAATCGCAGATTCTCCAGCTGTGTTAGCCGCTGTTTGTCTTTTTCCGTCCATTCAGGGGAAAATCCATCCGGATGCCCGGAAAAGGGCTCCTTCCACTTTTTCCCGCTCAATGACCATAACAAAATATAATTTTCTAATAGAGAGATTTCTTCCGTATCCAAACCGGCTAATCCCGTCTTTAAATAGTGGAATACATCGTCGGAATTCCATCCTCCATGCAGGATATCAAAAGCCGATAAAACCAGGTTCATCAGCGGTTTGGCATCGATCATTTCCGGGGCATCCATAAAAAACGGAATCTCATATTTTTCAAAGGTACGGTCTAAGATTCCCTGATAAGTTTCCGTACTGCGGGCAATGACTTCAAAATCCCGATATCGATACCCATTTTCTATCACCAACCGGCGGATGGTCCGGGCCACATAGTCGGCCTCTTCATAAGGGGTAGCCGCCTCATACAAAAACACATCGGAAGCGGGGTTGTCCATTCTTTCCCTTTCCTGCCGGTAAAGTCCTACTTCCAGGGTCCGCAACCCTTTTCCTGAAAACCTTTTTCCTGCCTCCAGACAAATGGGATCGGCTATTTTTATACCGTGCTCCCGGGCTATTTGTTTGACTTCCCGCTCGGTTTGATACACTGAAGAGAATAGAGGGTCCTTCCGTCCTTTCATTCCATCTATACATAAGGAAAGGTATATCTCCTCCGACTGGGTCATCAAACATTCCAGTACGCGCTTTTCCTGTCCAGTAAAGCCGGAAAAAGCATCTATCCAGATAGAATACCCCTTAAAAACAGGAAACTCCCTCAGTGTTTCTGCTAATCGTGTGAGGTCATCCATAGGGTCTATATAGGAACGTTGTACCAACGCTTCGTAAGTTTCCAAGATTAAGGCCGCTTCTTCCATCTTTTTTTGCAGGTTTCCCTTTTCTAAATGATGGGCCGCCTCTGAAAGCCCGGAAGGAAGCAGGGAGCAGGTCTTTAGTTCCTTCTCCGCTTCCAGCATGAGGCGGACCATTTCTACAGAACTCGATTGTCTCCGGTAGAGAAAAAGGCGATCCTTGACTTCATCAAGAGCTAAACTCATCAAAATAGCCCTTCCTCCGTCGTTTAACCTTCTCCCGGCCAGCCCTCCTATTTGCCGAAATACCAATTCCGACATCCGAGTAAAGCTTGTCACCTGTATCTTGGAAAACTCCTGTTCCCCCAATTTTTTCAGCAAAGACCGTTCTGTTTCAAAAGTATATTGTTCCGGCACAAGAATGAGGTTTTTCCTATCACTCTTTTGTACCTGCTGCATCAACTTTTGATGCAACCATTGGGTTTTCCCACTTCCTGATCTTCCTTCTATCAGATGTAACAAAGATTACACCTCCTATTTCCTACCTAAAATCGCATTCTTTTCTCATCATCATACTATCTTTGAAAATACGTTTTTATTATAGCATATTCCGTATGTAAAACAAATTTTAGAACTTTTGTGCTGTAAAATTCCCGTGTTCGATTGACAAACTCTGTAAAATTTTTTATCATAAATATAATCCTTTCATCAATCAACTCCTGAGTTTTTCACAGGTAAGGATTTCATGCGGAATTCTATTTCATGAAAAGGAAGAGGTTGCATTGACACCTTATCTTACCAAACAAGGTCTCTATCGAGAAATAGACCATATTCGGTCTTATCTTCCCTATATTCCAAAATCCTTGGATACCTATCAAATTCAATTGCAGCAGATGTTTCCGGATCTTCATATTGTGCAAAGAGAATTGGACAGCAAAAAAATTTCCGGAATGTTGCTGCGCGGCGAGACCGCTCTTATCATTTTAAACAGTTCCCGCAATGAAATCTCCCAGCGATTTACGTTAACTCACGAAATGATCCACTATTTTTTACATAGCCAGGTAGGGCAATTTTTTTGTCAGGATGACGATATCTCCCCTTACGAGTGGCAGGCCAACGAGGGCGCCGCCGAGCTCTTAGTGCCTTACCGCCTTTTTTTACCATCGGCTGCCAGATATCACGCTGTTTTGCAAAGCAACCGGGTACGGGCCCTCCAAATCTTAGCTCAGCAGTTCGGCGTGAGCCGCACCATCATCGCCCATCGTCTGGAGAGCCTTTCTTTTGAATTGGAACAATATCAAAACGGGGTAAAATTAGAACAAATCTATATTTTGTCCCGGGAAAAAGCTGCTTCTTTCAAAAAGCAAACCTCTCCTTTGCCGGCGTCCCTAGAGAAGATATTGGATATTTTTCCGGAATAAAATCACAACCACCCGTCAAACGGGTGGTTTGCACAAAGGCTAAAAGCCTAGGTTACCGGCCAGCGTCTAAAGGCGCTGGCTTTCGCCTTTTTACAAAGGTTCAAGCCTTTGCCTCTTTTGCCGCCCCTCAAGGGATGTTCGTATTACATGCCACCCTATAGCGGGTGGTTGCTTGTTTCGCTTCGCTCAACTACCTAAAGGCTGAATGTAAAAAGGGTATGGAAAAAGAATCTCCATACCCTTTGTCTATATTATCATTTCTATTTTTTACGATATTTATCCACAATAGATACCATTTGGGACCATTTACGCTCCATATCCGCTACTAATTTTAACTGTGTGCGGCAGCGATCCAAATTGTGCCCTTCCCGGGAAATTTTAAAATAAGTATCTCCTTGAATATAATCCGTCAAAAAACGAATCCCACATTCCAACGTCATGATTTTAGCACCCATGGGCAGCATATCCAATTCTTTTTCCGTTAAGCTGTCCCCGCAGGCGTCCAAAAAGCCTTTGGTATAAGATTCGAACAAGGTTAAATCCAGCCAAACCTTGGATAGATCTGGTTCATCTTCCGCGGCGGTACTGGCCCCAAATCGAATAGAATCGCCAAAATCGTTGAGGGCCAGCCCTGGCATCACCGTATCCAAATCCACTACGCACAGGCTTTTCCCTGTCTCGCTGTCCAGCATCACATTGTTGAGCTTGGTGTCATTATGGGTAACCCGCAAAGGAAGTTCTCCTTTATTCAGCATATCCATGAGAATATAAGTATCTTCTCTCCGCTCACGGATAAATTCCAGTTCTTCCTGCACTTCCTTTACTCTCCCCATGACATCTTCCTGAACCGCTTTTTTCAACGCCTCTAACCGGGCAGGAGTATTATGAAAATTGGGGATCGTTTCATGCAAGGTTTCCGCCGGGTAGTCCGCCAGCATATTCTGAAAGCGCCCAAAGGCCACCGCGCTTTGATAAAACTGTTCCGGCCTGTTTACCTGATCGTAACTGACTGCATCTTCAATAAACTGGAAGCCCCTCCAATAACATCCAATGCTATCCCGGTAATAGCTCTTCCCGTCTTTTGATGGGATCACACTTAAAGATTCTCTGCGTGGGTCTCCGCCCTGTTCGATAATTTTTTTCTTCAAATATTCTGTAACGTTCCAAATATTTTCCATCAATTCATCTGGTTTTTTAAATACTTTATGGTTTACCCTTTGTAAGATACATCTCTTGGTATGCCCATCTGACTTTTTAAAAACCGTCAGAAAGGTATCGTTGATATGTCCATTTCCAAATAACTTCTTCTCCACTAATTCGCCATCAAATTGGATGTTAGCAATCGCTTCATCCACTTTAGAACAGCAAGTCGCCCTATCCATTTCAATCCTCTCCTAATATCATCGCATTAAAATTCAATGTGGCTTTTTATATTGTGTTAGGTAAGCTATTTTTCCATATTAATCCATTTGTAATTATATCTTTTTTTCCCCTATTGTCAATCGAAGTGACCCGTTTCCTACTATTTTCACAAAAATCTTGCATTCTCCTGCCACCTGAATGGTATATTATCTTACATAATTTTATGTATCATGAACAACCTCTTTCTATTTTATGCATTTTTTGAAATTTGGGTACAACTAGGCAAAAATCCTCTTCCTTTCGTATGAAAAAACGCCTTTGCAATCCCATGTATACAAAATCGCGAAGGCGTTTTCAGCTTAAAGTTTTAGTTTTCATCCGTCCTATCCTACCAACACACCGCCTTGTTCCCGAATGGATAGCTCCATACAAGAGCCTTTCCCAAAAACGGTTTCCATTTCTTGGCGATACCTTTGAGACAAGGAAAGCGGTACAAACGCTTGGATGGTCCCGGCAAAACCTCCTCCATGGACACGCCATGCTCCTCCAGTCCCCGCCAAAAGCCTTTCGGACAGCGCCAAAGCCAAAGGGATGGATTGTTGCTTGGGATACCGGCAAGCATATAAGTTTTGTAAATACTGATAAGATGACTGTCCCGATTGCAAAACCAGGTTATAAAAAGCGGAAGAATCCTTTCTTTGAAGCGCTTCCTTTTCTTCCGTGGCTCTCTTATTCTCATTAAAAAAGTGAATAGCCCGTAAGATTGCGCGATCTCCTAATTTTTTGCGAAGTTCCGGGATTTTTCGATAAAAAACCTCTTCCTTACATTCTCTTAATACCTGCCTACCCATCTCTTGGGCTACTTGTTTCATTTCCTGCTGGATCGCTTGGTATTCCCCTGTCAAATCCGCATGGCTTCCTCCGGTATGAACGATAAAGAGGGTATATCCATCTTCTTGTAAGCGAAACGGAATTTTTTCCAGAGCGGGATGGAGGGGATCTTTAAAATCAATGCCTACCACCCCTCCCGCCGCGCAGGCCATTTGATCCATCAGTCCACACGGCTTGCCAAAAAAGCAGTTTTCAGCATACTGGGAAATAGCGGCCGTGGCCGCAACGTCAATCTTTCCATAGTTGTACAAGTGATTAAGGATCGTTACCACCAACACTTCAAAGGCAGCGGAACTGGATAACCCAGAGCCCCGGGGAATCTGGGAGGAGCTGTATGCGTCAAACCCTCCTATAGAATATCCCAATTGCACCATTCGGTGGCAAATTCCGCGCAACAACGCCGCTGAAGTCCCTTTTTCTTCCTCGCGTATTTGTGTATCCCCAGTGTCAATCTGATCCATCTCGGAAAATCCTTCAGAATAAAAACGGATGATCCCATCTTCCCGTTTGGCAACTGCCGCCACGATGTCCAGATCTACAGCAGCGGCAACCACACAGCCATTCTGGTGATCCGTATGGTTTCCCCCTATTTCCGTCCGTCCCGGCACAGAGAAAAACAGAACGGGATCTTTTTCTCCAAAACTTTTCCGAAATTGACGGGCAATCTCGTGATAGCGCTCTTGTTCTTTTTGAAATCTTGTTTGGCTCTTTCCATATAAAGAGATAAAAGAATCGCTAGAAAAAACAGCTTCTCTTTTTTCTTTCTGTCTCATATGAAACGTTCTCCCCTCAAAAACTTGTTCCCTGTCAATTCTTGACAGGGATTCTCAAAAAAGGTACTATTGAAATTGCGTAAAAACAATAGAATTCAGACCGAAAGTAGGAATATACATGCAAAGAGATTTAACCTCCGGCTCCATTTCAAAAGCCCTCTTCCTGTTTGCAGGGCCTATGATTCTTGGAAATCTTCTCCAACAATTTTACAACATCACCGATACGCTGATCGTCGGCCAGTTTTTAGGCTCCGATGCGCTGGCCGCCGTAGGTTCCTCCTTCTCCCTGATGACTTTTTTAACTTCTATTCTTCTTGGATTGTGTATGGGAAGCAGCGTGATATTCTCTACTTTTTTTGGGGCGCAAAAAAAAGATCCTTTGCAATCCAGTTTCTTAGCGTCTTTTCTTTTTGTAGGATTAGTGGCTGTCCTGATTGAGGTACTTTCCTTAATTTTTATCAACCCGCTGCTCAGGCTGCTGCAAACCCCTTCTTATATCCTGGAAGATACCCGTACCTACTTGCAGATCATTTTTTATGGAATTTTTTTCACGTTTCTTTATAATTTTTTTGCTTCTCTTCTGCGGTCTATCGGTAATTCTTTTATCCCTCTGGTCTTTTTAGGGATTTCTACCCTGGTCAATATTGTATTGGACCTGCTATTTATTCTTCAATTTCAAATGGGGATTGCAGGCGCTGCTTGGGCAACCATAATCGCCCAAGGGATTTCCGCTGTTGGGATCATCGGGTATTGCCTGCTGAAAGTCCCCCTCATTCGGTTAAAAAGAAAGCACTTCCATTTTTCTAAAACACTATTTTATTCCATTGTCCAATATTCTCTGTTGACCTGTGTCCAACAATCCATCATGAATTTCGGTATTTTGCTAATACAGGGTTTGGTGAATAGCTTTGGGGTGACGGTGATGGCCGCTTTTGCAGCCGCAGTTAAAATTGATTCCTTCGCCTATATGCCAGTACAGGATTTCGGAAATGCTTTTTCCACTTTCATTGCCCAAAATTACGGCGCTAGACAACAAAATAGAATCCGCCAGGGAATCCGGACTGCTGTGACGGCATCCATTTGTTTTTGTATCGTGGTTTCTATCTTTGTCTGGCTATTTGCGGATAAACTTATGCTGATGTTTGTCAAACCGGAAGATGTCGAAATCATCTCCACAGGTGTTACCTATCTTCGCGTCGAAAGTGCCTGTTATTGGGGAATCGGGTGCCTTTTCCTGCTCTATGGGCTTTACCGCGGCATCGGACGGCCCGGTATTTCCGTATGGTTAACCGTCATTTCATTGGGAACCAGGGTACTCCTAGCCTATTGTTTGGCGCCAAACCCTTCGTTTGGTTTATTAGGGATCTGGTGGGCTATTCCCATCGGTTGGGTGCTGGCCGATTTCGTAGGCATTTTCTATTATTGGAAGAAAAGGAAAAACTTGTTTCAAAATTTTTCTAGGCCTTCAGAAGATGCCTCAGCCAACCGCCACATTGATAGTGTAAATCTCTGACCAATCTACCCCATTCTTCCGCCTTCATAGAGAAAAACTGCCTTATGTAATTACAAAAGGAAGGTTCCCTTTTTCAATGGATCTATGGCTTCCTCACAGAAGACGTCCCTTTTTCCCGCAGATAGGTAGATTCTAAGTCAGCAAGATGTAATTTTACTGCCAAAGGATATCGGTCGTATGCCTGACTAATGGCAAAGCTGCCCCCTCTGGCCGCCTCGTCAAATCCGCCCATATGCCAGCGGATAGCCACGGCTTCCGAGGTCTTCAGCCTCATGAACCGCTCGATCAAAAAGACTGATTTTTCTCCATGTCCATAGGGAAAGCTATCTTCTATCGAATAATAGGGCTGTTTTTCCCAAGCGCCTGTGTTTTCATTTTTTACATTTCTCGTGGAAACTTTATAAAATTGCGCCTTGCATAAGTCGTGGAGAAGCGCACAAATAGCGAAACTTTCCCTGCTGTCTACATTCTCTTCAAAATGTTTTTCCATCATCACTTCGTATACGTTGACGCTATGCTGTACAAGCCCTCCCTGACAGGCGCCGTGAAATTTTGTACTGGCCGGCGCTGTGAAAAAATCTGTTTTTTCCAGCCATTCCAATAACTCTTCAGAGCCTGAGCGACTAATATTTTCGCGATAAATCTCTTCAAATCGTTCTTTATAGTCCATAAGTACCTCCATCCATTTCTGATATTCCCATTATAGCATAAAAGGAAATCTTCATCCACTGAAACCTGCTTTGCTTTTAGGGAAGTGTTCTTCTTGTTCTTTCTGCTTTTCCTCTTCTCCAAGGGCCAAGCCTAAGGTTATAAGTATAACAAAATAACGGAAGATATCCCCTAAGGGAATATCCTCCGTTATCGAATTTATCTATGTAATTCCATCTGATAAATCAATTATGCGCCGTCTTTGCTTATCCCACCCGTTCTAAATCTTTTTTGAGACGTTCAATGATCCTTTTTTCCAACCTTGAGATATAAGATTGGGAGATCCCCAGAGAATCCGCCACTTCCTTCTGGGTATGTTCTTTATTTCCCGCCAGGCCAAAGCGCAGTTCCATAATACTTCGTTCCCTCGGGGACAATTTGGAAACCGCCTGAAGTAATAAATTGCATTCTACCTCCTGCTCAATTCCCCGGTTAACAATATCTTTGTCGCTTCCCAGTACATCGGACAATAACAGTTCATTGCCGTCCCAGTCTACATTTAATGGCTCATCAATAGATACCTCATTTTTCAGCTGGGAACTCTTTCTTAAAAACATCAATATCTCATTCTCAATACAGCGGGAAGCATATGTCGCCAGCTTAATATTTCGATCTGGACAGAATGTATTGACTGCTTTAATAAGCCCTATGGTGCCAATAGAAATTAAATCTTCTACACTCGCCCCATTGGAATCAAACTTTTTGGCAATATAAACCACCAGCCTCAAATTATGGGTAATCAAGGGCTCTCTAGCGTTTTTATCTCCTCGTTCAATTTTCTTCATCACTTCCGCTTCTTGTTCAGGAGTAAGGGGGGCAGGAAGCGTCTCCGGTCCGTTGATATAAAAAACGCTCTCCGTCGGATGAACCTTCCACAAAATTCGATGAAACCAACCTTTTAATGTTGCCAATAGCCTTTTTATGGAAATCATAATGCTCCACTCCCTTTATGATATAAGCTGCGGGTTAACCAGCGCCGTGTATTCCCCATGAAACATTCCTGTATCACAGACGGCGATATAAGCTTCCTTTCTTTGTCCTTTGATTTCTATAAAATCCGGGTAAAAGGCAGGCAGCACCCCTTTCCCCGAAACTGCATGGAAAGGCACCATCCTGCAATTGGGTACCACCGCCTCTGGGAAAGGAGGATTTCCTCTTGCCATCACTAATTCCTTTTGAAACCAAGCTTTTATCTCCTGAGGCAGTAAATGGTTTACGGCCTGATACTCTACCACCACTGCAGGGAGATGGGAAAACGGTTCCACCAGGCTGTTTCCTGTATCAATCTTGGCCCGTAAGGAGACGGATTGTCCTCCCATGCCGATTACCAAATCCAGAAAAAGCTCTTTGGGGGCGCCTTGCCCTATGATCCAATGAAGAAACCGAACCAAGAAATAGCAAATCAGAGTGGCAATTACCAATAAGAGAGGGGAAATATCGAAATAAACTATTCCGTTATTTAAAACCAGCCCTCTCGGCGCAGCAAGATACCACAGCGCCGCCATGATACCCGCAAACGCAAAATTCATAGCATAAAAACAGACCGTCGTTTTCCACAACATACGCAGAGGGCGAACGCCAAAGGCCGCCATAGTGATCGTGACGGACATCACAAGTTTCACAAGGATATTAAACAAAATATGTAAGGGAGGCAACAGGATATAAAGGGAATAAACAGCCCCAAGCGCTGAGGCCAAAAGAATCCGATAGCGCTTAACTGATAAAGAAAAAAATTTAGCGGTGGCCAGTAACAGGAAATAATTTACAAACAAATTTACCGCTACCAAAACATCTACATAAATAACCTGTTTCATATTCCCCTCCTGTCCGGTTTTGTCCTTATTATCCCACTCCCCATTCAATATTTCTGTCATAAAATGTACAGTGCAAAGAAGAAAAGCCTTCTGTTTGTGTTAACAGAAGGCTTTTCCTATCCCCTTATTTTTTACTGAGCATTCTTATATTTCTGTTTTGCCTGTTCAATCTTTTGCTGTTCTGCATTTTCAGCTGTATACCATCCCCGTTTTTGCATCTCTGAGAAGACGTCCGCCTGAATCTGATGCTCTTCGTTGAGTAAATTCATGAATTCATCCCGTACCGCCGGGGCGCTGCATTCATTGGCAAAGGTATTGTACATACCGGTGATCTGTTTTTGAGAACTCAGAATATCTGTCATAATCTCTTTTTCTGACATATCTGCGTTTTGATTCATCATTTTGCCCTCCTAATTTAAACAACTGAGCAATCGGTCATAGTGGCTCTGATGTTTTCCCGCCAACTGTTCACATTTGGCTTTGAGCTGGGGATCCTGACAGGATTGCGCATATGCTTTAAACTTTGTAACCAACAGCTTTTCCGCGCCGAGTTGATCTTCAATGGCAGATAGTTCTTTACATGTCAACTGTGCCAAATATTTCCTCTCCTTTTGCTTTCTTTGGATCTTAACAATGCGTTTAAAACGTACCCTTTTTCCTTTTAAACACATCTTAGCAAATGATCCCGTCCCTAGTATGGAATCCTCTGCAAAAAATATACATCTTTTCAGGCCGGCTTATGTAGCCTCCCTCACATCTTCTGTATTTCCCAATCCAAAACTAATGGATAACGCTTGATCCACCCGATTCATGGAATTGTGATCTAAGCACCCCATCTTTTCCTTCAACCGTCTCTTATCTATCGTCCGGATCTGTTCCAGCAGTACCACGGAATCTCGGGCTAAACCGCTGGCATGGGCCTGTAGGTTAATATGGGTAGGAAGATTGGCCTTTGCTTTTTGGCTGGTAATAGCAGCCGCGATTACTGTGGGGCTAAAACGGTTGCCTATGTCATTTTGGACAATTAAGACCGGACGGATTCCACCTTGTTCGGACCCGACCACCGGACTTAAATCCGCGTAAAAAATATCTCCTCGTTTTATATTCACCTTTTTCACGCTCCGAATCTTTTGAATAGAGGAAATCCTCATCCATATAGTTGCCGGAAAGCCGCTCTTTTAAACATCCCTTTCTTGTTTCCGTAAAAAATCTTGTAGCAGGCGTTACACCGTATGGCCGAAATCTGTTTTTCCTGCCGCACAAGATACCAGTTTCATCCAGCAGCCTTTCCTTTTCTATAGTATTACAGGGATGGCCGACATGACTGCAAATTTCTTTTTCACAAAACTGTCTGTTCCACTTTTTTTCTAACATCAGAAAAAAAGCTTGTCTTTTATCTGAAGAAAAAAAGAAAAGCCGCTTCTATTTGACAATCCGATTTTGGAAGGGTATCATATAAATAGAAAAAGAATTGATTTTTTGTGTTAAAAGGAGGTTACCTCATGTGTGATCATACTCCTGCCCACATGCCTCATGACCACGGACAAGATATTGACACCGTTTTAGAACGGATGCCGCCGGAAGATGCGTTTATCAAAGCTTCAGATACCTTCCAACAATTATGCGACAGTACACGGTTGAGGATTTTATGGTTATTATGCCATAGTGAAGAATGCGTTTATAATATAGCGGCCGCTGTAAATATGAGCGGTTCTGCTGTCTCCCATCATTTGCGTACACTAAAGCAGACTGGTTTGATCCGATTTCGGCGGGTAGGGAAAGAAGTCCATTACACCTTAGCCGATACGGAAGAAGCCCGTCTTGTTCATCGTATGATCGACGATATTTTTGAAATGAACTGCCCCCGTTCTGGAATGTGATAAAAAATCCACCTGCGGTGGGGCACGCCGCGCGCCTACGGCGGGTACTCCGTACACTAAGTGTTCTCTAGAAAGAATCTGGGTCGCCCGCAACAAAACATAAGAGTTTTGCACAAGCTTTTTTCAAAAGCTTGCGGGGTGGAGGGACGGGGCCCTTCCTCGCCCATCGTAATGGGCGAAATCCTCAAGATTCCCACAAGCTCAGGAGGGGAGGCAAACCGTCCAGGGGACGGTTGGGCCGTGGGGAACCCCAGCAAGGAGGTCCCTATCCTCCACCCGCTTGTGTGTTAAAAGGATTTGCCTTTTCGACAGTCTGAAGGCCGCTGGTGATGTACCAGCGGCCTTCACTTTTTTATTATCTTTCGTTATACAAAAAACTCTCCATCAAAATGATGGAGAGTTTTTCCTTTGGAGGCGTCACCCAGATTCGAACTGGGGAATCAGGGTTTTGCAGACCCATGCCTTACCACTTGGCTATGACGCCATATAAGGATATTTCAAAGTCTATCTCTTTAAAACATCCTTCTTTTGGAGCGGATGACGAGGCTCGAACTCGCTACCTCCACCTTGGCAAGGTGGCGCTCTACCAGATGAGCTACATCCGCATCCTTGG
>CAJFUH010000007.1 GCA_904420155.1 uncultured Clostridia bacterium | reverse complement strand
TTTTTCAGATACAGCATATCCCTTTCCGCAATCTCCTTCATCTTATGTTCCTATTTTCCCTGCTTACATCCTATCACGGCAAATTTCGTTTAGCAAATAAAAAACGCCGGCCTCAAAGGCAGAAGAAAAGCAAATACGGCCCGATGATCCAGGAACCGCCTGTTCTTCCTTACAGCAAGTCAGATCAGCCGCCTGGGACGGCCGGCCTCGTCAGAAAGGCCCAGGCAGCCTTCCAGATCTTCCAAGATGGCCTGGGCCGTATCCTGCGATCCCTGTCGGTATTGTTGTTCTCCATATTGGAGCCGTTGGGCTTCTGCGCTCTGTAAAAACCGGAGAAACAACTCTTTCTCTTTTCCCTGGAGCAGCGCCGTCAGTTCTTCCTTTAATTCTTCATAGGCCGCTTGATCCAGAGGATCCCCATTTGTCTGCTGAGGATGTTCTGGAACCACGGATGGAACCCATTTCATTCCAATGACCTCCCTTTGGTTGCTTTTATTTTATTCTACGGAAAGAATCTTTTTCTGGCAAGGGAGCAAAAAAGACGATAAAATCGTAATGCGAAAGAATCTTCGCGGAAGTTTTCCCCGATTTCTTCCCATTGTACAAAATCTGAAGCGATGGTACAATAAAATAAAATGTTGGAAAGGAGCCTGCGGAGATGGCGCTGGGATTATACATCCATGTACCTTTTTGCGACGGGAAATGCCCCTACTGTGATTTTTATTCCTTGTCTGTGGATGCTTCTTCTATGGACGCCTATACCCATCAGGTATGCCGGGAGTTGGCCGCCTGGGGCCGGCGTATGGGGCGTCCCCGCGCGGATACCCTGTATTTTGGCGGGGGAACGCCCAGCTTATTGGGGGAACAAAGGCTGGCCGTTATCCTCCGGGAAGCGGCGCGGTCTTTCTCCCTGTGTGACCCGGAAATCACGGTGGAGGTAAATCCAACCAGGGGGAAAGGGTTGGACTTTTCCGCCCTGCGTTCCTTTGGAGTGAACCGCCTTTCAATAGGGCTGCAATCCGCTGTAGAGGAGGAATTACGCCGCCTGGGGCGGAGGCACAGCGCCGAGGACGCCGCCCGTACCATAGAGCGGGCCCGACAGGCCGGGATTGACAACCTTTCCCTGGATCTGATGCTGGCAGTGCCTGGGCAAACCCCGGAGAGCCTTGCCCAGTCGATCCAATTTTGCACCCAATGCGCGGTGGAACATATTTCCGCTTATCTGTTAAAGATCGAGGAAGGGACCCCTTTCTACCGGCAAAAGGAAACCCTTTGCCTGATGGATGAGGACGGCCAAGCCGACCTGTATTTGTCTGCCTGCTCCCTGCTGGCCCAGGCCGGATACCGGCAGTATGAAATCTCTAATTTTGCACATCCGGGTCGGGAGAGCCGGCACAATCTCAAATACTGGAACGGGGAAGAATATTTGGGAATCGGCCCTTCCGCCCATTCCTTTTTTCAGGGAAAACGGTTTGATTGTCCCCGGGATCTGGACGCTTTTTTACAGGATCCCCAATACCGGGAAGAAGGGCCTGGAGGAGGCGAGGAGGAATACGCCATGCTGCGCCTGCGCCTCACCGAAGGGCTGCGGGAGGACCAGTATCAAGCAAAATTCGGGCATCCGATCCCCTCCGCTTACCGGGAACGCGCCGCGCGGTATCAGCGCCACGGCCTGACGGAGTGCGACCCGACCGGGATCCGGCTCACTTTGCAGGGCTTTCTGCTCTCCAACCCCTTGATTGCGGAAATCCTTTTGGGCGATGAATAAGCGGCGATGGTTAGAAGAGGAGGGCGCATACCATGAAAATCTTAATTGACGCCGACGGCTGCCCTGTGGTGGATATCACGGTACAGGAGGCCGCCCGGTATCACATAGAAACCGTGATCCTATGCGATACCTCCCATTGGATCCAGCGGGAAGGGGCGCGTACTATCACGGTTTCCAAAGGGGCGGACAGCGTGGACTTCACCCTGGTCAACCTGCTCTGCGCCGGGGATTTGGTCATCACCCAAGACTATGGGCTGGCGGCCATGTGCCTGGCGCGCCGGGCCGTACCCATTCATCAGAACGGGTTTGTCTATGACGACCGCAATATTGACGCATTGCTGTCAGCCCGGCATGTTTCCCGGGAGATACGGCGGGCCGGCGGCCGGACGAAAGGCCCTTCCAAACGGAAGCCTCAAGAAAATGAACGCTTTCAAAAGACGTTGCGCCGGTGTATCTTGGCAGGGCTGGGAGGGCAGGGGCCTTGTTAGCGCTCCTTGAAATTACCGCGGGAATCCCCTATAATAGCGTTATGGATTATGGAAAAACGGAGGCCAGCAGCATATCATGGAAATCAGAAAAATATCCGCCGCCACCGTAACCGATACGGTGGCGAAATTATTGATGGAATGTAATTATGAAATCGGCTGTGATATTTCCAACGCTTTGGAGGCGGCCAGGCAAAAGGAGGAATCCCCGGTAGGGAGGGAAGTCCTGGCGCAGCTGATGGAAAATAACCGCATCGCCAAGGAGGAACAGATCCCCATCTGTCAGGATACCGGGATGGCCGTCCTCTTCATCGAATACGGCGACCATGTGGTGATCGATGGGGGAAGCTTTCCGGAGGCGGTGGAAGAGGGCGTGCGCCGCGCCTACCGGGAGGGCTATTTGCGCAAGTCCGTGGTTTCCGACCCGGTCATCGACCGGGTGAATACCGGGGATAACACCCCCGCCGTGGTGTATACCGATATTGTTCCGGGCAATACTATCTCGATTTTGGCCGGCGGCAAAGGGTTTGGCAGTGAAAACATGTCCGCTATCCGCATGCTTACCCCTTCTTATGGGATGGAAGGGGTCAAAGATTTTATCCTGGACACCGTACGAAAGGCGGGCCCCAACCCCTGCCCGCCCATTGTCGTGGGGGTAGGGATTGGGGGCACCTTTGATAAAGCCGCCCAATTGGCGAAAAAAGCCACCCTGCGTTCTATTGATACCCGCAATCCCGACCGGCGTTACGCCGCCCTGGAAGAGGAATTGTTGGAAAGGATCAATGAAATGGGGTTTGGCCCTGCGGGCTTGGGGGGCAATACCACCGCGCTGGGAGTGAATATTGAGACTTATCCCACCCACATCGCCGGAATGCCGGTGGCCGTCAACATCTGCTGCCACGCTGCGCGGCACAAAAGCGCCACCATATAACAAAAAAGAACGGCATCATTTCCTTTTGCTTTTTTCTACGAGCAACATATAGACAGGAGCGTATACAATACCATGAAACAGATCACCCTCCCTTTAACGGACGAAACCATCGAATCCCTCCATGCGGGGGACAGCGTTTTGATTTCCGGCGATTTGCTCACCGGCCGCGACGCCGCCCACAAGCGTTTTTTTGAGCTGCTGGAACAGGGAAAGCCCCTTCCCGTGGATTTAAACGGTCAGGTGATTTATTATGTGGGACCGGCCCCCGCCAAACCGGGGCATGCGGTGGGACCGGCCGGCCCCACCTCCAGCTACCGCATGGACGCCTATACCCCCGCCCTTTTGGACCTGGGCATGAAGGGGATGATTGGAAAAGGGGCCCGTTCCCCGGAGGTGGTGGAGGCCATCCAGCGCAACCATGCGGTCTATTTCGCCGCAATCGGCGGGGCCGCCGCGTTGATCGCCCGCAGCATCAAGGAGGAATCCCTGCTGTGCTATGAAGATCTGGGGACCGAAGCGGTGCGCCGCTACCGGGTAGAGGATTTCCCCGCCATTGTGGTGGTGGACTGCCACGGGGGAAACCTCTATGAAAGCGAACCCCTTAAATATCGGAAATAATTTTTGATTAGGCAAGAACAAGCGCGGCCCGAGGGTGGGATTTTCCCATCCCGGGCCGCTTGCTTATGGGGCGGGAAAGGCGCGGGATGAAACGGCCGCTTCCTTTTTGCGTGATTTTCTTCTGGGGTCTGGATACAATAAAGGAAAAAAGGAGAAAAGCACATGAACGTATACGGATATGTGAGGGTGAGCAGCAAGGATCAATGTACCGACCGCCAGCTGCTCGCGCTACAGGACGCCAAAGTTCCGCCCCAGAATATCTTTGTGGATAGGCAGAGCGGGAAAGATTTTAACCGGCCGCAATACCAGAAATTATTAAAGAAACTGCGGGAAAACGATTTGATTGTCATGAAAAGTATCGACCGGATGGGACGAAATTACGAAGAAATTCTGGAACAATGGCGAATTATCACCCGGGAAAAAAGGGCGGATATCGCTATCCTGGATATGCCCCTCCTCAATACCTGCAAGCGGGAAAACGGCCTCACCGGCACGTTTATCGCGGATCTGGTATTGCAGATCCTGTCCTATGTGGCGCAGACAGAGCGGGAAAATATCCGGCGGCGGCAGAAAGAGGGGATCCGGGCCGCGCAGATCCGGGGCGTCCGGTTCGGCCGCCCGAGAAAGGAAATTCCACCCCAGTTCCCTTTCCTGTTTCAGAAATGGGAAGCAGGAGAAATCAGCGGGAGGGAAGCCGCCCGTGTGTTAGGGGTCTCCCACAAAACTTTCTTTCAATGGGCGAAAAAACAGGGGATAAAAAATTTTTGATATCCTGGGGAAAAAGGTAGACTTTTTTTCCCAATACTTCTGTCTTACATCATTTCTTACCGGCGGGCTTTTTTCCTTATTTTAGCCCCATCTATCGTTCCATGGGGGATTATAGCACGGATGGAGAATTTTGTCTGATTTTGCCTCCAGGACGGAAGGGGGATGTCCTTTCCTCCCCTTTTTCAAAGAAGGCCGGGGCCCATAGAAACGGCGGAGGAGGACCCATCGTCCCTGGGGAAAGAAGGGTATTGTATGTTTTGTGTCAACTGTGGGAAACAACTGAAAGAAGGCGCTCCTGTCTGCGACGCCTGCGGCGCCAGACAGCCCTCTCCCCTGGGGAAATCCGCAAAGATGGGAAACCTATTTTTTGATATCCTGTTGGTGCTTATTTCCATCGGCCTTGTCTTCCTGCTGATGAATTGTATCCGCTTTCCCTTGGATGGAAATGAGGCCTTTTGCCGGAAAGGCTTTGCTTTCCCTTCCATTGCTTCCCTATGGGAACTTCTCCCCCACATCCTTTTCTACCCTTTTCTTTTTCCCTTGGGGATGTTTCTTTTCGGGCTGTTTTTCTGACCAATGGCACGACATCTTTTGTTTCCACATCAACTGTTTGTTTTTTCCATATTATTGCTGGTGATTCTGTCAATCACCGCAGCTTGTAGAAAAACCTTTTTATAAAAGGAGACGTGAAAGTTTTCGCCACCTGCGGTGGGGCACGTCGCGCGCCGGGCTTTTCCTGAAAAGCACCTGACTGCCCGCGAAGAAACATAAAAGTTTCGTCCACCTTTTCAAAGGTGGCGGGGTGGAGGGGCGGAGCCCTTCCTCGCCCATCGCAATGGGCGAAATCCTCAAGATT
>CAJFUH010000006.1 GCA_904420155.1 uncultured Clostridia bacterium | reverse complement strand
ACCGCGGGAGGCTATACCCTGGAAAAAGAGTTTCCGGTAACCATACGGGCAATCGACGACCCTGTGGTGGACTATGAGATTTACCCGGTTCCCCAGGAAATGAAAGAAGAGGAACGCACCATTGATTTGACCGGGCCCATCCATGTGGTGCTGGAAAGCGCTATGGACGGCACCGTCAAACAGCGGGTGGAAGAAGTGCTGGGAAAGGCGGGCCTTTCCTATTGTTATGGGGAAACAGCCAGCGCAGACCAGACCAATCTGTTGATCGGGGTGACCGGCTCCGGGGAAGCGGCGGACCTTTGCGCCGCCGCCAAAGACAGCGGGCAGGCTTTTGCAACCGCCCAGGGGAAATTTGACCGCCACTTTATCAGGGTAGACGCCGCCAGGCCCCAAGGGGATATTGTGATTTTAGGAGAAACCGCCCAGGCCGCGTTCTTTGGATTGGCGACCTTAGAACAGATGCTGGAACAGCAAAAGGACGGCAAGCTGACGGCGGTTACCATTTACGATTACGCAGATACCCAGTACCGGGGATTCATCGAAGGGTTCTATGGGTATCCCTGGGATATAGAAGACCGCATCAGCCTCATGGAATACGGCAAACGGTTTAAAATGAACGTTTATATCTATGGGCCTAAGTCCGATCCCTACCATTTGGGAAGCTGGAGGGACGATTATCCTCAGGAGGTCAGCGAAAAACAGAAGGAACAGGGGCAGATCACCCAGGCGGATATCCGCCGCCTGGCGGAAGAATCCCGCAAAACCCATATGAGGTTTGTGTGGTCGGTGCATCCCGCCATGCAGAACGGCGTGGATCTGAGCAGCCGGGAGACGGTGGATCAGGGCGTAGAGGCGGTCCTGAGAAAATACCGGCATTTATATAGCCTGGGAGTGCGGGGATTCGCCCTGTTTGTGGACGACATTGATTTGCAGGAAGCGTATGAAGGCAGCGAGATGCAGGCATATATGGTGGACCGTATCCAGACCAGCCTGGAGCAGGCTTACAATACGCCGGATCAGGCCCCTGAAGACCATGTCACGCCGTTGTTCTATGTGCCTTCTTACTACGCCTTGGATTTTGGCGAAAAGGATAAGAGGGAACATAACCTCACTTGCCTGCAAACTGTGAACAAAAACGCAGTGATTACCATCACTGGCGGCGGGTGCTGGTCCATTGTGGAAAACCAGGCGTTGAATACTTACCATTCCCTGTTGGGGCGCAAACCCCTCATGTGGTGGAATTATCCGGTTAACGACAATATCGACGACACCATGCAGATGGGCCTGATAGATTCCGTCTACAGCGTCAGCAACGATGTGGACGATTTGCTGGGGATCCTCTCCAACCCCATGAACCAGGCGGAAGCTTCCAAAGTGTCGCTGTTTGGCCTTGCGGATTACAGCTGGAATACAGCGGCGTTTGACGCGAAGGACAATTGGGAGCATTCGTTTGCCTCCATTCTGGAGCCGGCGGAAAAACGCGCGGCGCTGCGGGTGTTTGCGGAGAACAGTTCCATCGGGCACGAACCGGTCCGCCTGATGAAATTGTACGATAAATTCCAGAGGGAGTACCGCGTAGATAGCACCATGCCGGAATGTTCCGTGGCGCTGCGCCGGGAGTTGGAGCGCATGATCAACGCCTGCGACGAACTGGAAGAGATGGGCAAAGAGGAACAGGAAAGCCGCGGCAAAGCCCTTTGGGGAGAAATCCGCCCGTGGGCCTGCAAGCTCCGCGCCATGGCGGAAATTGCGGCGCTGGGTATCAAGGCCGCCGGTTCCACCGATCAGAGGGAAAAACAATGGTGCAGCCTGTTGGCCAAAGAGAAATACAAGGGCCTTTCGTTCTCCAGGGAGTATGAGACGCACTCCATCAAAGGGCATGGGATCCAATTGGAAGAGAAAGACTTCCCCATCCGGGTTTCCCAGCGCAGATTGGGCGCGTTTGTCAACTTCCTGATGGAGTGGGTATTAGGGTAATCGTCTGAGGCGGATGTATGGCCCTGAAATCTTATCCTTCTTTGTTGTGCGTTATGGAAGGAAAAAACGGGGCAATGCAGGGGTGTTGTCTCATGGGAGAAAAGCATTTTTCGAACAAATAATGGATTCGTACTCCGATTTTTACCTGGTAGGGCGAAAGGATCGCGCGATATCAGGAGGGGTTCTTTCCATCTTTGGGCATATGCCCGGAAGAGGGTGCTTTCCGGCCTGCTATATGGTTGGGAAGCGCCTTTTTCATAAAATAGGACGGGAGAAAATGGGGCTCGTCAAACGCCGGATACCGGCTGAAAGCGTGAATAGCTGGAAAGGACTGGCATTTTTTCTCTGTATTTCTGGCAAATTTCCTGCTGATTTTGTAGTTTTATTACAGGATTTTAACCATTCAAAAGGCTAAGGAAACTTTACAAACCCCAAATTGTCTGATATGATTATTGGTAGAATTTACCGTATTGCAGGCGCCAATTGACAAGGGAAAGGGGGGATACGTTTGTCTGTTCAGTCTCCTGCCAAAAAGCGGGGCAGGCGGCGGTCCCTTTTTTTGTCCGTAGTAGTGCTATTGCTGCTGGTAGCGTTGGCCGTCTTTTTGATTTGGCAGGCCAATTGTCAGCAGGGGCCTTCTGTGATGGGGCAGCTCAGGCAGATCACAGGGAATACCGTGACTGTTGGAAAAGAGGAATCCGATTTTTACCGGCTTATGGCACAAAAGGCCATGGAACAGCAGGGATCCCAGGCTACGAATTCCGGGGATGCGGGGACGTATGCCTCGAAAATATATGCACAGTTCCTGGTGGGGGAGCGTTTGGGGATTTGCGGACCCTATTCTTTTGAATCCCTACAGGCGGAGATGGCCCAGGAAAACCAAAACCGAAAGAGCCAAAAGGACCAGGGGGAAAAATTAGAGGGGCCCGTCCAGTTTGATCTCACCGAATATTTGCCATACCGGTTGGATCGGGTGGAAGACGCTTCTGTGGAAAAACTGATTGAAAACCCCAGTTCCGTCCTGCTGGCCAATAGCAAAGCCTATTGGGAGGCCAATCAAGACCAGTTCGCAGTGGTCCGGGAAGTCCAGGTGGAGATGACGTCGGATGGGAGTACCATCCAAAAGACTTATAAAAAGGCCGATTTAAACCAATTAAAGGATAGCAATCCCCAATTGTATGAGCTTTTGTCCGGAACGAGGGAGGGACAAACGTTTGAATACGAATATGATGGGGAAACCATAGAAGGGAAAGTACTGTCGGTGCGGAAAGAAACCGCTACATATGAGGAAGTGACCCAGCAGGTGTTATTTTCTTATATGAAAGCCGTGGAGTATCCCCAGCTGATTTCCTTATTGACCCAGAATAATCCTGTACAGCTTACCGAATAAAAGAAGCAGTTTCTAAAAAAATCGATAGTAAAAAGAAAAGAGGTCGACAAAATGAATACTTGGAAAAAGGCGCTCGGCGTCCTGGCCGGCATATTGACATTGACGTTGCTCTTCGCGGGGGTTCCCGCCGGAGGGGCCGCTCCCCAGGGATATGTACAGACAGGCGACTATATCCCCTATGTACTGATTGGCGCGGTAGTAGTGGCGTGCATTGTGATTATCTTGCTTCTCGTCTTTAAGAAGAAACCCAAAGACGACGATGGGCAGGACGGTCCCCAAGATCCTCAATAAATT
>CAJFUH010000005.1 GCA_904420155.1 uncultured Clostridia bacterium | reverse complement strand
TGTTAACCGCGTTGTCGTTGGTTCGAGCCCAACAGGGGGAGCCACAGAAAAAGGCAGATACTTTTTAGTATCTGCCTTTTGTTGTTGCTTTGTTTGCAATCATTGAGATGCGGACATACCTGTCAGGTATGTCCGCATCTTATATAAAAAGGAGAAAAAAATGATAGCTTAATCTTTTGGAATAAACACGGTATCAATGATGTCGCCAGTGGAAGTATAGCTGAATTGCATGACGCCGCCGGATAACTTATTGAAAGAGCTTACCAACTGGTTGTTTTCATAGGTATAGGTATATCCGCGGACATCGTCGGTATGATTTGTCACATCGATCAGACGCCCATTTTCGTCATAGTCAAACGTATAATTCTGGGGATTGTCAGTGGTATATTTCAAATGATAAGTTAAACCGGATACTCGCCCGTTTTCCGAATAAATAAATTCGTAACGGCTTCCATCTTTTGCGCTGATATACTCGATATTGCCTTCCAGATCCCGGTAGATGCTAGTGCCATCCATTTTGGAACTTTGGTAAATCAGAAAGATAGTGCCGTGCTCCTTATCAAATTCCATGGTGTCGCTGCCATAGGTAATTTGATAGCCTTTATCGATTAGGGTCAGGACAATGTTCTCCCCATCCCTGTCGGTGGCCTTTTGCGTATGGGGATCAAAGTAGAGCGTATGAGGAAGGTCGAAAGCGTCATAATATGTGTACGTACCGTCCTGGTTATCCACTACCCATTGTGTATAAATGCTGGAAATACCGATGCCCATGCCATGGTCAAAGGTGGATTTGGAATTATAGTTGATGTTAAAGGGGAACATCCATTCAAATAAGCTTCTGAGCGTGGGCAAAGGGTTTTCTAAAATCAATGTTCCGGTGTCGTCATACATCCTGGCCCGGTCGCAATAGGCCCCGTAATAGTCCCCGTAGACTTCACGATATGGAAATGGGGAAACTTCCATATCGGTATGAGGCGTTGCGGCACCGGCGGAAACGACTGTCCCTACGCAAGTGGAGGATACCGCCATAGCGAGGGCCAATAGGGTTGCTGCAATACGTCTTTTTTTCATAATTTTGTCCTCCTGGTTATTTTAGATAAATTGCTATTAATGATTTATATATTAATAAAATACTACTTATTAACTGTTTAGTCAAGAGTTTTTATTTAAATTTTATAATAAATGTCGTAAAGAGAAAGAATATGAAAATTTATAGTTGATAGATCATTCACAAATCATAAACATATTGACTTCCTTCCTTTCACACGTTACAATGAACAAAAAACAAAAATGGTCGGGATTACCGGCCATTTTTTGATAAAGAAAGGAAAGAAGAATATATGATAGGAATCATAGGAGCAATGGATATTGAAGTGGAAGGCCTAAAACAGCGGATGGAAAACCGTACCACGGAAACAGTGGGATCCATAGAGTTTTCCACAGGAATCCTGCATGGTGTGGAATGTGTGGTGGCCCGTTGCGGAATCGGCAAGGTCAACGCGGCCATGTGCGCCCAGACCATGATCCTGCGGTATGCCCCCTCTGCTGTTATCAATACGGGGGTAGCCGGCGGGATCGGGGAAGGAATTTCCATTGGCCATATTGTTGTAGCGAAAGATGTAGTCCAGCACGATATGGATACCACAGTGGGAGAAGAGGGAGAGGATCCTAAGGGGTTTATTCCCGGGCCGGACGTCGTTTATATCCCCTGTTCTCAAGAATTGGTAGAGGCTGTCCTGCGGGCGGCCAAAGACAGCGACGGCCCGGTCTGCCACGTTGGGACCATTGCAACAGGCGACCAGTTTATTCATGACCAACGCACTCTGGAACGGATCAAGAAAGAGTTTGGAGCTTGCGCATGTGAAATGGAAGGGGGAAGCATTGGACAAGTCTGCTATTTAAACCGGGTCCCTTTCTCTGTTATTCGGGCTATTTCCGACAACGCCAATGACGATTCCCACATGGATTATCCGGAATTTGTAGGGCCTGCGGCCCAGGCTTCTATCCAATTGCTGTGCCGGCTGTTGGATGGGATGAAAGAGTAGTGTAGAAGAGGATAGATATCCATGAAATTTTTTGATATATCCCGCCCCTTTTTTCATACGCCGGTCTATCCAGGAGATCCGATACCTGGTCAGACTTGGATCTCCCATGCAGTGGGGAAAGGGTCCTATAACCTCTCCTGCTTATCGGGATGCGTCCACACGGCCACCCATGCGGACGCTCCTCTGCACGTGTTTTCTGAAGGGCGCTCTATCGATCAGCTGCCGCTGGATCCCTTTTATGGCAAATGTGTTGTTATTTCCGCTTGTGGAATCTTAACAGAAGAATGGGTGGATCAGGCGGTTGCAGGAGGCGAAAACCGGATATTGCTTCGGGGAAGCGGGAGGGGCTTTTTATCGAAAACAGCCGCCTGCCGCTTGGCGGAAAAGGGCGTTGTTTTGATCGGAACCGACGCTTCCTCCATTGGCACGGGGGACGACGAATACCAGGCGCATGTTTCATTGCTTTCCCGGGGGATCGGGGTGCTAGAGGGGTTGGATCTCTCCGAAGTGCCCGATGGGGAATACCTGCTCTGCGCCTTCCCTATCAAATTGGATGGGGCGGAAGGAGCTCCCGTACGCGCGGTATTGATTCAAAATGAGGAAATCCTCACATAAATCTGGAAAAGGTGGAAACACTAACCCCGTAACTGAATAGGGGTGATTCTTTTGGATTATGTGAAAGCATTTATCATCGGCGGGCTAATTTGTGTGGTCGGCCAGATCCTCATTGACCGAACGAAACTGACCCCCGCAAAAATATTGGTTCTATTTGTCACATTGGGGGTCGTATTAACCGCAGTGGGGCTTTATGAACCTTTGGTGGAATTCGCCGGGGCAGGAGCTACCGTTCCA
>CAJFUH010000004.1 GCA_904420155.1 uncultured Clostridia bacterium | reverse complement strand
GCCAATTTGGGTGGTATCGCGGATAAAAGTCCGTCCCATAGAAATGGGATGGACTTTTTTGTATAAGAGGCGGATCAATAGGAAACAAACAAATGGGAGGAGCCAATATGGAAACAAGAGTTAAGGAAATAGCGGAAAGGATCAAAGGTCTGAGGGAAATCATGGAGTTTACCCCGGAAGAAGTCGCTGAAGCGGTAGGGGTATCCACCGAAGAATATTTGAGGCACGAAAACGGGGAAACAGACTTCAATTTCACGTTTTTATACAAGTGCGCCGATAAGCTGGATGTGGATATTGTGGAACTGCTTACGGGGGATAACCCGCACTTGTCTTTTTATTCCATTGTCCGGGCGGGAACCGGGCTGGATATCAAACGCCGGGAAGGGTTCCGATACGAGCATTTGGCTTACCGCTTTAAAAATAAGATCGCGGAAACTTTCCTGGTGACGGCGCCTTATCGGGAGGAAGAGCAGGATCAGCCGATCAGCCTGTCTTACCATGAAGGCCAGGAATTTGACTATATTTTGTCAGGCAGCTTAAAAACCCAGATGGAGGGGCATGTGGAGATCCTTCACGCAGGGGACGCTATTTATTATGATTCTGGCAGGGGGCACGGTATGATTGCCACCGGAGGGAAAGAATGCGTCTTTTTGGCTGTGGTGATGCGTGCACAAAATGAGGAGGAGAAATAAATGATTCAGATTCATCAGAAATTTTGTAAGGAAACTTTTTATGATGGGAAACTGGTGAATTTTGAACCAGTATATGAGGGAAACTTCAATTTCGCTTATGATGTGGTAGATGCTTTGGCCAAGGAAGAACCCCAACGCCGCGCGATGCTGTGGTGTAACGATAAGGGGGAGGAGCATACCTTTACTTTTGCGGATTTTGCAAAATACAGCAATCAGGCGGCCAACTTTTTTGTATCCCAGGGGATTGGGAGGGGCGACACGGTAATGCTGGTCCTCAAGCGCCATTATGAATTCTGGATCGCCCTATTGGGATTGCATAAAGTGGGGGCTGTGGGCATACCAGCCACCAACCTTCTGACCAAAAAAGATTTTGTGTACCGTTTTAACGCCGCTCACGTCAAGGGGATTATCTGTACCACCGACGGGGATACCTTGGAACATGCGGAGGCGGCTATGCCGGATTCTCCCACCGTTACCGTAAAGGTCAGCGTCCATGGAAGCCGGCAAGGGTGGCTGGATTTTACGGAAGAATTGAAAAAGCAGCCGGAGACCTTTGAGCGGGCGGAGACTGCGGCCACCGATCCGATGTTGCTGTACTTTACCTCTGGTACCACCGGGATGCCCAAAATGGTTTGGCATGATTACACCTACCCCATTGCCCATATTGTCACGGCAAAATATTGGCAGAATGTCGTGCCGGATGGACTGCACCTCACGTTGTCGGATACGGGATGGATGAAGGCCATGTGGGGGAAATTGTATGGCCAATGGTTTATGGAGGCGGGCATCTTTGTCTGTGACTTTGATAAATTTACCCCTTCCGACTTGCTGCCGCTGTTCCATAAATATCAGATCACCACATTCTGCGCGCCGCCCACCATGTACCGCTTTTTCATCAAAGAGGATCTCAGCAAATATGATTTGAGTTCTTTAACCCATGCCACCATTGCTGGAGAACCGTTAAACCCGGAAGTCTTTTATCAGTTCCAAAAGGCCACGGGTTTGCAATTAATGGAGGGCTTCGGCCAGACGGAGACCACGCTGACGCTGTTTAACCCGGTGGGGACCACTCCCAAACCGGGCTCCATGGGAAAACCTTCCCCGGCTTATCATGTGGATTTGGTGGATGGAGAGGGAAATACGGTTGATCCCGGCGTTGTCGGAGAAATTGTACTGCGTACGGATCAAGGGAAACCCTGCGGCATGTTTGATGGATACTATCAAAATCCGGAGCTGACCAAAGGCGTCTGGTCCAACAATATCTATCATACAGGCGATACCGCCTGGCGGGATGAGGACGGATATTTCTGGTATGTGGGGCGTACCGATGATATCATTAAGTCTTCCGGGTATCGCATAGGTCCTTTTGAAATAGAAAGCGTCATCATGGAGCTTCCTTATGTGCTGGAATGCGCGATCACAGGAACGCCCGATCCTATCCGTGGGCAAGTGGTAAAGGCCACCATCGTATTGGCCCATGGAAAAGAGGCTACAGAGGAGCTGAAAAAGGAAATTCAAAATTATGTCAAAAAGCAGACGGCCCCCTATAAGTATCCCAGAGTTGTGGAATTTGTGGAAGAGCTTCCCAAGACGATCAGCGGCAAGATCCGCCGCGTTGAGATTCGGAAGGATCAGGAGTAAAAGGAATTGGCGGCCCCTTGCGTTTGGTGTTAAAAATAGCATCCGTTGGCAGGATGCCTCAAGAGGGAGGCGTGCCGCCGGGGAGCATGGAAGAAATCGGCTTATACTAGTGAAATCAGAAAAAACTCTATGGGAATGGTATTCCATTTCCATAGAGTTTTTTTCTTGCGTTTTGTCCATTTATGAAGTGGCGCGCAGCCCCTGTGCGGGATATCAGCGGACCTTTTTAGCGAGTTCCCGTTTAGGATCATTACAGGATAACGGCAAAAACTTACAGATGTTTTTTCATGATTTGGATAAGGCTTTTTAATGGCGGATTCCCCTGCAAGGATTTATAGTAAATGCCGAAGGATACTGGTTCCACGCCTTCTATTGGAATACGGGCCAGGGAAAGGGTCGGTGGGATAAAGAGGTCCGGGAGAATAGAAATACCAAAGCCGGCCTGCGCTAAAATAACAGCCGCTTCTGCCGATTCGCAGAAATAAAATTCCGATGGAGCACGCCCACCCATAAGCTGTCCCTGCAACCGCGCCACGTCAAATTGTGCTTTTGCCGGATCCAAAAGGACAATCTTTTCTTTTTTTAAGTCGTCCATAGCAACGGTTTGGCGCTGGGACAACGGATTTTCATGGGAACAGATACAGACGATGGGGATCCTTGTTAATTCCCTGTAAAGGGCGGAGATCTTTTTAGAATCCGGTTCCCGAAAGCCAATGATAGCGTCTACATCGTCCTCTTCTAACAAACGGTATAAATATTGAAAGGGAACTACCCGAAGCCGTGGATGTAAATCCGGGAACTGCACTGCCAACTGCTTTAATATAAGCGGCAATAAAAATAACTGCGCATAACTGTAGCATCCCAAGGAAAGGGGTTGGATTTCCCTCCCACAAGGATTTTCAAACTTTTTTTTCGCACGTTCGGAGAGGGCCACTATATTCCGCGCGTCATTGAGAAAGACCAGGCCTTCTTGCGTTATCTTTACAGTGCGGGTGGTGCGCTTGAACAGTTTTACATTCAGTTCTTTTTCCAGCGAATGGATTTGCTGGGTAACCGCGGGTTGTGTCACGTGCAGATGGTCGGCGGCGCGGGCAAAATTTAAGGTTTCAGCCACGGTTAAAAAGCAAGTCAATTGAAAGGTATTCATCCTATCACCTAAAAGAAATTCGTCAGCAGATTAATAAGATCTTCTTATTAATAATAGCATATTCTAAATTCACTTTCAAGGAAAAAACACTATAATAGTTAACGGATAAACAGTTAAAGAAAAAACAATTTGTTGCCGAAATGGACAGAAAGGAGAGGCGCTGGATGGAAGATAATATAGTCCTGCTTCTCAAACAGTTAAACCTGTTTTTAGAGCAGTATCGGAGAGAGCAAATGAAGAATTTGGATATTTCCCCTTCCCAAAGCCTGGTACTTGATTACCTTTTATCCCGAAAGGGATGTACGGTCTATGCAACGGAATTGCATGAGAAATTTGGGATTTCTAAGGCGGCAATATCCGCCACTTTGAAGAGCCTGAGACAAAAAGGGTATGTAAAAATGGTGGTAAATCCAAAGGACGACAGAAAAAAGCAGATTATTTTGATGTCAAAAGCCTACAAGATTGAACAGTATATTGACGCCAGTTTGATGGAACAGCAAGCGTATCTATGCAGAGAGATCCCTAAACAGCATTTAGAGATATTGGAATCTGGTCTTAACACGATGATTCGCAATATGAAGAGAGAACCCATAAGGAGGAATGAAACGTGATTCGAACATTGTTGAAACAAATCCGGGAATATAAAAAGGCGTCCTTATTGGCGCCGCTTTTTACCGGTCTGGAAGTTTTGATGGAGGTATTGATCCCGTTTGTAACAGCTTCCATTATTGATAAAGGCATTGAAGCCGGAAATATCAACCAAGTGTACTTATATGGGGGCATTATGCTTGCTATGGCGTTTTTGAGCCTTGCGTTCGGCGTTTTGGCAGGTAAGTATGCCGCGAGAGCTTCATCCGGATTTGCCTGCAATCTGCGGGAAGGAATCTATGAAAATATCCAGACATTTTCCTTCTCTAATATTGATAAGTACAGTACGGCTGGATTGGTCACCCGTATGACCACTGATGTTACAAACATTCAAAATGCCTATCAGATGATTTTGCGGATTGCCGTCAGGGCGCCCTTGATGCTGATTTGCAGTATGATCATGTGCTTTTTTATCAGCGTAAAGTTGAGTTCTATCTTTCTCATTGCTATTGTTATTCTGGCGGCGGCTCTGTTATTTATCATGATCCGGACAACCAAAATCTTCAACCAGGTATTCCGTAAATACGATGACCTGAACGCCAGCGTACAGGAAAATGTATCGGCTATCCGTGTGGTAAAGGCGTTTGTAAGGGAAGACTATGAAAACAGTAAATTCCGGAAAGCGGCGGAAAAGCTTTACAACTTGTTTGTAAAGGCGGAAGGTACGTTGGCGTTTAATAACCCGATTATGATGCTGGTGGTGTATGGGTGCATCATTGCCCTTTCTTGGTTTGGCGCCCAGTTTATTGTGGCTGGTGATCTGACTACTGGCGAATTGACCTCTATGTTTAGTTATGTGATGAGCGTACTGATGTCCCTGATGATGCTCTCCATGGTATTTGTCATGATTACGATGAGCGCCGCCAGCGGAAAACGGATTGCGGAGGTTTTGGAGGAAAAAGCCGACCTGTCCAACCCACAGCACCCGGAAATCGTGGTCCCGGACGGCCGGATTGATTTCAACCATGTACACTTTTCCTATAAACACGGAAGCGGGGAAGAGACCCTCCATGATATCGACCTTCATATCCAATCGGGTGAAACCATTGGCATTATCGGCGGGACCGGATGTGGAAAATCTAGTTTGGTCAACCTTATCAGCCGTCTGTATGATGTAGATGAAGGCAGCGTCTGTGTCGGAGGAAAAGACGTCCGCATGTATGATATGGAAGCGCTTCGCAATCAGGTGGCCGTTGTTCTACAGAAAAATGTTCTATTTTCAGGTACTATTTTGGATAACCTCCGCTGGGGCAAAGAAGACGCTACGGAGGAGGAGTGCAAAGAAGCCTGCCGACAGGCTTGTGCGGATGAGTTTATCGAACGGTTCCCCGATCAATACCATACCTGGATTGAACAGGGAGGCAGCAATGTTTCCGGCGGCCAAAAGCAGCGCCTGTGTATTGCCAGGGCGCTTCTGAAAAAACCAAAGATTTTGATTCTGGACGATTCCACCAGCGCAGTGGATACGGCTACAGATGCGAAAATCCGGGATGCTTTTGCCCATACAATCCCGGGGACAACAAAACTGATCATTGCCCAGAGAGTTTCCAGCGTGCAGGATGCGGATCGAATCCTGGTTCTGGACAACGGGGCTGTCAATGGATTTGATACCCATGAAAATCTATTGAAAGAAAACCGCATTTATAGAGAAATTTATGAGGCACAGACCAAAGGCGGCGGCGATTTCGACCAGCCCTTGGAAAAAGGAAAGGATGGTGCGCAGTGATGGCGGTAAAAAAATCGAAAACAGATATCAGGCAGCTGATCCGGACAATGGGACGGGTGCTGGGATATATGCTGAAAAACTATAAATTTTCTTTCTTTATGGTTGTAGTTTGTATTTTGGGTTCCGCGCTGGCCACATTGCGGGGTACGCTTTTTATGCAGAGTTTGATTGATGATTATATTGTCCCGTTGACGCAGGCCCAAGTGCCGGATTTTTCTTCCCTGGCGGGCGCTTTGCTTTCGGTAGCCGGGACATACGCGATCGGTATCGTATGCGCCTACGCCTATAACCGGATCATGGTCAATGTCAGCCAGGGAACGATGAAAAACCTCCGGGTCGAGCTATTCCAGCATATGGAATCCCTGCCTATCAAGTATTTCGATACCCATGCGCATGGGGACATTATGTCGGTTTATACCAATGATGTGGACACCTTGCGCCAACTGATCAGCCAGAGCATTCCCCAGGTCATCAATTCCCTGGTGACAATTTTGACGTCCTTCATCAGCATGGTGGTACTAGACGTCCCCCTTACCCTGATTACCCTCGCCATGATCGGGATTATGTTGTTGGTTACTTCAAAAATTGCCGGAAAATCGGCCCTATATTTTGCCAAACAGCAAAAAGACCTGGGTACGGTCAACGGCTATATCGAGGAAATGATGGACGGGCAAAAGGTAGTTAAGGTGTTCTGCCATGAGCAGAAAAGTTTGGAACAATTCCGCAGACTGAATCAGGAACTGCGTGAAAGCGCGGATAAAGCCAATATGTTTTCCAATATTACCATGCCGGTCAACGCTAACTTGGGCAATATCAGTTATGTGCTTTGCGCCGTTATCGGCGCGGTTTTCGCACTGAATGGATATGCAGGGTTAACGCTTGGAACTTTGGTTTCCTTCCTCACCCTGAACAAAAACTCTACCCAGCCGGTAAGCCAAATTAGCCAGCAGATGAATAGTATTGTCATGGCCATGGCGGGCGCACAACGGATTTTCGATTTGATGGATGAACAGCCGGAAGCAGATAATGGCTACGTAGAGCTGGTCAATGCGGAGGAACATCCGGATGGAAGCTTAACAGAAACCAGCAAGAGAACAGGTATATGGGCGTGGAAACATCCCCACAAAGAGGAGGGGACAGTCACTTATACCAAGCTGCAAGGGGATGTCACATTCAATGACGTGGACTTTGGATATGATGAAAATAAGATCGTCCTGCACAATATTAAACTCTATGCCACACCGGGACAAAAAATCGCTTTTGTGGGCAGTACCGGAGCCGGAAAAACTACCATTACCAATCTAATCAACCGGTTCTATGATATAGCGGACGGCAAAATTCGTTATGACGGCATCAATATCAACAAGATCAAAAAGCCGGATTTGCGACGTTCCCTTGGCATGGTTTTACAGGATACCCATCTGTTTACCGGTACGGTAATGGATAACATCCGTTATGGCCGTTTGAACGCCACCGACGACGAATGTATCGCCGCCGCCAGGCTTGCCAATGCCGACGGTTTTATCCGTAGGCTTCCCGACGGCTATCAAACGGTACTGACCGGAGACGGCGCAAACCTCAGCCAGGGCCAGCGCCAGCTTCTTGCGATTGCCCGGGCGGCTGTAGCCGATCCGCCGGTTTTGATTTTGGATGAAGCGACTTCATCCATTGATACCCGGACGGAGGCGTTGGTCCAGGAAGGGATGGACCGGCTCATGAAAGGACGTACCACATTTGTGATTGCACACCGCCTGTCCACTGTGAAAAACTCCGACTGTATCATGGTGTTAGAACAGGGGCGTATTATTGAGCGTGGGACCCACGATCAATTGATTGAGGAAAAGGGGCGTTATTACCAGCTGTATACGGGAAATGCGATTGGCGCATAGTATCTTTATATCATAAAACAGATTTTTTAAGATCATGGAAAGGGCCGGTGTGGTGGAAAGCTGCGCCGGCCTTTTCCGTTGTTTGATTCAATCTGATTGCAAAGCATAGGTTTTCTTTTTCATTGCAGCCGATTGGTGTGGAAAACAATGCGTTGAATTGTTTTGGATGAAATGCTATACTAAAAATTAAGAAAAAGATCGGGAAACGGGAACTATCAGAAAAAATTTTTTCTTAAAAAAATCAACTTGAACCGGCAAAGGGCGAAATGCATGGAATACCCCAATGGAAAAATAAGGGAAACAGTTATCACAGGGCTTCTCTGGAAATTCTTAGAGAGGGGCGGAACACAAGCCGTACAATTTGTACTTCAAATTCTTTTGGCACGCCTATTGCTGCCGGAAGATTATGGGATTACTGGATTGATTACCGTCTTTATTACGATTGCTTCCCTTTTTGTACAAAGCGGATTTGGCTCCTCTTTGATCCAACAAAAAAATATTGACGATGTGGATTGTTCTTCCGTGTTTTATCTGAACCTAGGGATTGCAATCATAGCCTATGGGGTTCTCTTTTTCTGTGCGCCTATGGTCTCGAGATTTTATGAGGAACCCATATTGACGCCAGTACTGCGGGTACAGGCGGCGGTTTTGTTTTTTGGGGCCTTCAATGCGGTACAGACGGCATTGCTATCCCGGGAAATGGCTTTCCAAAAGGGCTTTTATGTAAGTTTAGGCGGGGTGCTGGCCCAGGGGATCGTAGGGATCCTATTGGCCTGGAAAGGTTTCGGCGTATGGAGTCTGGTGTTTTCCCAATTGGCCAATAGCGCGGTCAGCACGTTGATCCTATGGTTTGCTGTCAAGTGGAGGCCCCGCCTACTGTTTTCTCCAAAGAGGCTGCGGGGTATGTTCTCTTACGGCTCCAAATTGCTGGTATCCGGTTTGATCGATACCATTTTTACCAATATCTATTCTTTGGTGATCGGGAAGCTCTACAGCAAGGAAATGCTGGGATATTATAACCGGGGGCTGAATATTCCTTCGTTGGTGGTGACCAATGTCAACGGTTCCATCCAAGGGGTCATCTTTCCGGCGTTGTCCGCCTGCCAGGAAAAGCGGGACCAGCTAAAACAGATGATGCGCCGTTCTATTGTAACCAGTTCCTTTTTGCTGTTCCCCCTGATGATAGGCTTGGCGGCGGTGGCAAAACCGCTAACGCTGCTCTTATTGACGGAGAAATGGTTGCCCTGCGTGCCTTTTTTACAATTTTCCTGTTTGTCTTTGGCTTTTTATCCCATACATACCGCCAACCTACAGGCCATTAACGCCATTGGGCGCAGCGATATTTTTTTAAAACTGGAATTGGTCAAAAAAGGGATCACGGTGGCGGCACTTATGATCAGCATCCCGTTTGGCATTTATGCCATGATGATTGGACGGGTGGCCACATCGCTCATCGGCACGTTCATCAATGCCTGGCCCAACAAGAGATTGTTGGGATATAGTTTTCGGGAACAGTGGGGAGATATCCTCCCTTCCTTTTTGCTATCATTAACGATGGGAGCGCTTGTATGGGGAGTGGGGCAAATTCCTATGCCTGTATGGATCATATTATTGGTACAGATAGCGGTAGGAGCCGCTTTTTATATCCTGGCGGCCAAGGCGTTTCGTTTGGAATGTTTCCGATATCTGTTAGACTTAATCAGGGAATATTGGAATAAAGGAAAACAAAAGAGGGGAGGGAAAAGAAGCCGTGGAATTTAAGAACAGGCGGGTAGCTGTTTTTCCTGCGGGAACGGAAATTGG
>CAJFUH010000003.1 GCA_904420155.1 uncultured Clostridia bacterium | reverse complement strand
ACAGATGGTGGATGTGAATACGATTATTGGAGATCCCATCACCTGTCCGGACGGCACGATGATTATTCCAGTATCCAAGGTGACCTATGGGTTTGCCGCGGGTGGATCGGATTTCCCCACCAAGAATACCAACCAAAAGGATTTATTTGGAGGGGGAAGCGGAGCGGGCATTACCATCTCTCCTGTGGCGTTTTTATCCGTCAGCAATGGAGATGTCAAGTTATTACAGGTAGAGCCGTTTCAAAATTCTACGGATCGCGTTATTGGAATGGTTCCGGAAGTGGTGGATAAAATTAGCTCCCTTTTTAAGAAATCAGAAGGAAAATCTACACGCAAATCCAAAAAGGAAGATTCCGCCCCGGTAGAAGAAGTAGCGTTGGAGGATCCGGTGATCTGACGGATTTTTCCTTATCCAAGAATCTGGAATCCAATAGGACTATTTTACCAGAACCTGTGCATATATTGACATGGGCAGGTGATGGAAGGAATGAAATGGAAAAAAATAGCGGCGTTTTTTTTAGCTTGTTTTTTTGTGATAAGTTGCCCTGTGCATTTGGTGCACGCGCAGCAACCAGGAGTGTCCGCCAAAGCTGCCATCGTCTATTGTGCGGACAATGGTAAGGTTCTTTTTGCAAAAAATGAGACAGAAAAGCTGTCTATGGCCAGTACTACCAAAATTATGACGGCTATGCTTACACTGGAAGCGGCTCAAGCGGACAATCGGGAAGTAACCATTACCGAAGAAATGGTAGCAGTGGAAGGGTCGTCCATGGGCCTCAAACCAGGGAATGTCGTGACATTAGAAACTTTGGCAAAAGGGATGCTTTTGTCTTCCGGCAACGACGCCGCCAATGCGGCGGCTTTGTCCTTAGCTGGTTCCCAGGAGGAGTTTGCCGTTTTGATGAATGAAAAGGCGGCTCAGATCGGGATGACAAATACACATTTTGTTACCCCCTCCGGATTGGATGACGATAACCACTACACCACGGCCTATGATATGGCGCTGTTAGCCACGTATGCCATGGAACTTCCCGGGTTTCAGGAGATTACTTCCCAGCGCAGTATGCAGGTAGAGTTTATCAATCCGCCCATGAAAGTCACTTTGAGCAATCATAATCGCTTGCTGAGCATGTATCAGGGCTGTATTGGGGTAAAAACTGGATTTACCAAAAAATCCGGCCGCTGCTTGGTATCCTGTGCAGAACGGGATGGCGTCCGTCTGATTGCGGTTACGCTTAACGCGCCGGATGATTGGAATGATCATCAGAATATGCTTAATTATGGATTTTCCCAGGTCAAGTCGGTCACATTTGATAATACCACAGAAACATTCTCCTTACCTTTGGCTGGGGGAACCTCCCAAGAGGTGATGGTTAGCGGAAGTACGGTAGAAAAGGCCACGGTAGGGATTTATGATGTAGATCGTATTCAAAAGGTAATTGAGCTTCCCCGGTTTGCTTATGCTCCAGTGAGAAATGGGCAATTGGTTGGAAAGATCCGATACCTGCTGGATGGGGAAGAAATTGCTTCTTCCGGTCTGGTAGTGCGCCAGGATGTGGAGGCTATTCCATATACTCCCACCTTTTGGGAAAGGGTCAAGAACTTTTTTTGGCAATTATTTCATTAATGGTCGTTTGAAAAGCCGGCACAGGACTACTTTGCCGGCTTTCAGTGTGGAATATTATAAAAGAAAAAGCTGCTTTGTTTGGCAGAATGGAGGAATAGGTTGAGTCAGGAACAGAAAATCAGGTTGCAAAAAATATTGGCTGACTGTGGGGTGGCCTCTCGTAGGAAAGCAGAGGAATTGATTGCACAGAAACAAGTCAAGGTCAACGGCAGAGTAGCACAAGTAGGGGATAAAGCCGACCCCAAACGGGATCATATTACAGTAGCAGGACAGAAGATTGAGACCTCCAATAGGCAAAAACATTACTATATTTTGCTACATAAGCCTCGTGGATATGTTTCTACGATGAGCGATGAACGGGGCCGTAAATGCGTGGCGGAGCTGGTGGAAGATGTGCCGGCACGGGTATATCCAGTGGGAAGGCTGGACCGGGAATCCGAGGGGTTATTGCTGATGACCAATGATGGGAACTTTGCCAATACCATTTCCCATCCATCCCGCCATGTCTCCAAGACGTACCGAGTGACAGTACGCCCTTCTATCACGGAAGAGCAGCTGGTGCAGTTTCAAGTGGGGATGGACATCGACGGGAAAAAGACGGCCCCCGCCGATGTCCGCGTGATTTCTCAGGAACCCAACCGAGTGGTGCTGGAGATCGTCCTGCATGAAGGCAGAAACCGTCAGATCCGTAAAATGTGCGAGCAGTTGGGGCTGGAAGTGGCCCGTTTGCGCCGGACGGCCATTGGACCGGTTAAGCTGGGCATGGTTCAGCAAGGACAATGGAGAGAGCTGACCAACGAAGAAGTGAAACGTCTGATGGCCAGCGCCAAACCGGCGGCAAGGAGGAGATGACGGGTATGTTTACCATATTACCAGAAAAAGAGGAAACCTTTTGTGCCCCGATTCTAGAGCGCTGCGGCGCAGATGGGAGGGAGCCGGCAGTATTGGTTGCCCGATGCGGCGGGGAAAAACTGGGATACGTGGCCCTGGACCTTTTAGACGGACAAGTCAGAATCCTGGAAGTAGTGTTATATGGAAAAGAGTTGGACAAGCTTTCTGGGGAAGAGAAAGATTTGGCGGATTCTATGGTGAAGGCGGCGGCTTCTTACGGGCTCAATCGCCAAGTTTTTCGGGCGGTATGCCGGCAGAAATCTTTATTTCCTCTTTTGAAACAGTTTGGCTTTGAGCAAATTGACGACAAAATGGCAATCGATTTTAGCCAATTGATCCGGAAATGTAAAAATTGTCGATCTTTTTAGCAGAATACTTGTTATTTCATTTAAAATGTACTATAATAATTTTTGATTTTGCTATTTCAATTTATCCTATGAGTAGCAGAGGAATGGAGGAACAAAGATGAGTTTAGATAGCAAGCTTGCATTGCTCAAGGAAGCAAAGGAGGCCACTGAGCAAACAAAAGCTTACCAACGGTTGCAAACCCTTTTCGATGAAGGGACCTTTGTAGAAATTGATAATTTTGTAAAATCTGGTGACAGCTATGCGGAAGCGGTCGCGGGATTTGGTAGTGTGGATGGATGCCCCGCTTATGCGTTTGCTCAAAACAGCGACATTGCCGGCGGAGCCATGTCCAAGGCCCAAGCGGCAAAAATCAAAAAAGTGTATGACCTTGCTGTTAAGACAGGAGCGCCAGTGATCGGATTGTATGATTCGGTAGGAGCCCGTCTGAAAGAAGGCAGCGATATGCTGGCTTCTTACGGTGAGCTATTGCTTGCCAGCAACAACCTCTCTGGCGTTGTTCCTCAAATCTCTGTTGTATTGGGTCCGTGCCTGGGAACCAGCGCAATGATCGCGGTCAGTGCGGATGTAGTTATTATGTCGGAAAAGGGCCAGATGGCCATTGCTACAGACGGCATAGACGGCACGTTGGACGCTGCACAGAAGGCGGGCTTAGTGCATATCGCGGCCAAGGATGAGAAAGAAGCCATTGCTGCGGCCAGACAGATGGTTGCGATGTTGCCTTCCAATAATTTGTCCAATGCGGCTATCTCTGAGTTTACGGATATCACCGCCACCGCTGCTGCGGAGGATGTTTATGGTGTGATCAGCGCTGCGGTAGATGCCGAAAGTTTTGTAGAACTACAAAAAGGATACGGAGCAGCCGTCGTGACAGGCCTGGCCAGATTAGGTGGAAATACGGTGGGCGTAGTGGCTTCCCAACCCGGTGAGGAGGAAGGAAAAATCGATGCGGACGCCTGCTCTAAGGCCGCGCGTATGGTGCGCTTTTGCGATGCTTTCGCTATTCCGGTGATTACTTTTGTAAACTCCGTAGGTTTTGATTCTTTAAAAGAAGCGGTGAAGCTGTCAAACGCCTATTCAGAGGCTACCACTGCTAAGTTGACTGTCATTACCGGAAATGCCTATGGTCCTCTCTATGTGGCTGTAGCTGGACAAGGCGCTAATGCCGACGTTGTGATGGCATGGCCGGATGCAGTAGTTTCCCCGTTGGCTCCAGAAACTGCCGCTATGATCCTATGGAGCGATAAGCTCAAGGGTTCCCAGAATCCCATCGAAGACCGTGTGCAGTTGATAGAGAAGTTTAAAGAGACAGAGGCTTCTCCCTTTGTGGCTGCTGCCAACGGATATATCTCCGATATCATCGATCCTGCTGATACGCGTGCAAAGCTGTTTGCTGCTTTAGACATGCTGGCGGGTAAGAGAGTATCCACCCTCCCCAAGAAGCATGCAAACATTCAGATTTGATTTTATACATTTCTTAAAGATATCATGTCAGGAGGATAAAACAGAATGAAAAATTTAAAAGTAACTGTCAACGGTACCGTATATGATGTACAGGTGGAGGAGGTTGGCGCTTCTTCCGCCCCCGCCCCCGCTGCTGCTCCTGTTCCAGCAGCCGCTCCCGTTGCTGCCCCGGCTCCTGCCGTAGCGCAGCCGGCTCCAGCACCAGCACCGGCCGCCCCCAAAGCTGCCGCGCCTGCGGCTGGTTCTGAGACGATCAAGTCTCCCATGCCGGGTACCATTTTGAATATTTTGGTACAACCGGGCCAAAAGGTGGCAAAAGGGGAAACGTTGTTGATCCTGGAAGCCATGAAGATGGAAAATGAAATTGTATCCCCCCGTGATGCGGTGATAGCCGGCGTGAGCGTAAACAAGGGTGAGAACGTAGATTCTGGAACTCCTCTTGTTTCCCTCCAGTAAGGGAGGTAGTGACATGGCAAAGCAGAAAAAGAAGATCCTTGTCACAGAGACTGTTCTGCGTGATGCGCACCAGTCTTTGATTGCAACTAGAATGTCCACGGAAGAAATGCTTCCCATTTTGGAAAAACTGGACCAAGTGGGCTTTCATTCCTTAGAATGCTGGGGTGGAGCTACTTTTGATTCCTGCCTGCGTTTTTTGAATGAAGATCCGTGGGAGCGCTTGCGCATTATCCGTCAAAAATGCCCCAATACCAAGTTGCAAATGCTTTTTAGAGGACAGAATATGTTGGGGTACCGCCATTACGCCGATGATGTTCTGGAATACTTTGTACAGCGTTCTGTAGCAAATGGTATTGATATCATTCGTATTTTTGATGCGCTGAACGATATCAAAAATTTACAGGTAGCCATTAAGGCAGCCAAAAAAGAAAAGGCTCATGCCCAGGTAGCGATCTCTTATACTACGGGTCCAGTATTTACCAACGAGTATTATGTGGATTATGCGAAGCGTATTGAGGAAGCGGGCGCGGATTCTATCTGTATTAAGGATATGGCCGCTCTGCTTACTCCTTACCACACGGCAGAGTTGGTCAAGGCCATTAAGGGCGCGGTGTCCATTCCGGTTCAACTGCACACGCATTACACTTCCGGTTTAGCTTCCATGTGTCTGCTCAAGGGTATCGAATCAGGTGCTGATATGATTGATACCGCTATGTCTCCATTGGCTTTGGGCACTTCCCATGCCCCCACCGAATCTATGGTGGCTGCCCTCAAGGATACCGAATATGATACTGGTTTGGATTTGGTTCTGCTCAATGAAATCCGTGAGTATTTCATGACTTTGCGTCAGAAATATTTGGACAATGGTTTGCTTGATCCTAAAATGTTGGCTACTGATACCAATGCCCTGATGTATCAGGTTCCCGGCGGTATGCTTTCCAATTTGCTTTCTCAGTTAAAACAGGCGGGCAAAGAAGACCAATTGGAAGAGGTATTGAAAGAAGTTCCCAGAGTACGCCAGGATTCCGGCTATCCGCCGCTGGTCACGCCTACTTCCCAGATTGTGGGTACGCAGGCAGTATTTAACGTTATTACAGGCGAACGCTATAAAATGTGTACCAATGAGTTTAAAGGCTTAGTTGCCGGCAAATATGGCGCTACTCCTATGCCCATTGATCCGGAGTTCCGTAAAAAGATTATCGGTGATGAACCGGCCATTACTTGCCGGCCAGCCGATTTGTTGGAACCGGAACTGGATAAGCTGCGCACAGAAATTTCCGAGTGGATTGAGCAGGAAGAAGATGTGCTTTCTTATGCTCAGTTCCCGAAAGTAGCGCTTGATTTCTTTAAAAAGAGACGTGACGCTAAATATAAGATCGATTCTGCCCATGTCGACATGGAAGAAAAGGTCCATCCGGTATAAGGAAACGAAAACCAGCCCCCTTTGGGGGCTTTTTCGCGTTTGAGGGCACTTACGGTGGGATAACGACCGCCTTCAGGATTTTTCAAATGGAAATAGGGAGGGGATTCCCGCTTTTTTCCGATTGTGTAAAAAAGAAAGGATCTTCCGATCTGTCTGCATTGGTTGACAACAAACGGGCAAAACTGGTAAAATAGAATAGAGCTTGCCTTTTTCCGCGTGAATGGGCAATGATCGTATAAAAAAGAAACGACATGTGGAGAAAGGGCGGTTATGATATGATCAAAAGCATGACCGGTTATGGGAGAGCGGAAGAAACCGTTGACGGCCGAGATATCGTTGTAGAAATCAAATCGGTGAACCACCGGTATTTTGAATTTTCTTCCCGTACCTCCCGCGGATATAATTTTTTGGATGAAAAATTGAAATCCTATTTGCAAGGGAAAATTGCTCGAGGAAAAGTGGATGTCTTTGTCACGATCCAAACTGTGGAAGATGTGGCTTCGGAAGTACATGTCAATCATTCGTTGGCGGCCGGGTATGTCAATGCGTTGCGGGAATTGCAGGAACATTATGATTTAACCGATGATATTTCAGTTTCCGCTGTGGCGCGTTATACGGACATTTTTTCGGTACACAAGGCGGCTGAAGATGAGGATGCGGCATGGGAAGCGGTGCGTCAAGTGCTGGATGAAGCCTTGGAACACTTTTTTGCCATGCGGGAGGCGGAAGGCGCCCGCATGAAAGCAGATATGGAGGAAAGGGCGCAGGTTATTCTTTCTTTAGTGGAGAAAATAGATGCGCGTTCTCCGGAGACTGTAAAAGAATATCAGGAGAAATTGCAGCAACGTCTGCATGAAATGCTGCAGGAAGTTAAAGTAGAGGAGCAGCGTCTTGTGACAGAAGCGGCTATTTTTGCAGATAAAGTGGCGGTAGCAGAAGAAACGGTCCGTTTGCGCAGCCATTTTGACCAAATGCAAACCATGCTTTCATCCGATCAGGCGGTGGGAAGAAAATTGGATTTTTTGGTTCAGGAGATGAACCGGGAGGCCAACACCATTGGTTCTAAGGCGCAGGACGCCGATATCGCCCATATGGTGGTAGATATGAAAGCGGAGATTGAAAAGATCCGTGAACAAGTGCAAAATGTGGAATAGTTCTCAGTTGTGCTCTCTGTGAAAAGGGAGCGATATAATTTTCATAGAGGCAGGAGGAGCCCAGATGAAATTGATCAATATCGGATTCGGCAATATGGTTTCTGCTAACCGTCTGGTGGCCATTGTCAGCCCGGAATCCGCGCCTATTAAACGCATTATTCAAGACGCGAAAGAAAAGGGAAGTTTGATTGACGCTACCTATGGTCGACGGACCCGGGCGGTGATTGTGACCGATAGTGACCATGTCATTCTTTCGGCAGTACAGCCGGAGACAGTGGCCAACCGCCTGAATGACCGGGAGGATGATCTTCCGGAGGAGGCGATGGATAATGAAGAATAAAGACGGTTTGCTGGTGGTGTTCTCCGGGCCGTCGGGGGTGGGAAAGGATAGCCTGCTCCAGCGCTTGCTGGAGGTAAATCCTCAGATCAGTTTGTCTATTTCCGCCACTACCCGAGCACCCCGTGGAGCAGAACAGCATGGTAAGGATTATTATTTTCTGACAAAAGAGAAATTTCAGGAGATCATCAAACAGGACGGTATGCTGGAACACGCCGTCTATTGCGACAATTATTATGGGACGCCCCGTCAGCCGGTGGAAGAAGGCATTCGTCAGGGGCGGGATGTTATCCTGGAAATTGAAGTACAAGGGGGCGCGCAAGTTCGCCAAAAGAACCCCGCTTCGGTTAGCATTTTTGTTTTGCCTCCTTCTATGAGAGTGCTTTCCCAGCGTCTGCATAAGCGAGGGACAGATTCCGAGGAAGTTATTCAAAAGAGGCTGGCAAAGGCCAGGGAAGAAATTCAAAAAGCCGAGCAGTATGATTATGTTGTGATCAACGATGACCTGGAAGAATGCGTGCAAGAGATCTGTGAGATCCTTTCCGCAGAAAAAAAGAAAGCTTCCCGGTCTGGGAAATTAATAGAAGAGGTGCTGAACAATGAGTAGACCATCTGTCGATGATATGTTAGCGGGAAAAACCAGCCGCTATGCTTTGGTAATTGCAGTAGCCAAACGGGCCCGCGAGATTGCCGGTGAGGCCGAAGCAAAACAAGAGATTTTGCTGGAGAAGCCGGTCAATATTGCTATCCGAGATTTTGTCAATCATAAATATATCATCAATGAGCCGGATCGCAATGACTAAAGGGCTGCCCTATTCTTTTTCAACCCCTGCCTTTATGCCGAGCCGGAGGGAAAAAGCATGAGTACCTGCTGGGTCGCAAAGGTTGCAGTGGAAGGAACCGCATACCATTTTGACAAAGCATACGACTATCTGCTGCCGCCTGAATTGCAAGGCAGGGTGGGGGCGGGATGCCGTGTGCTTGTCCCTTTTGGGGGAGGAAATCGTACCCGACAGGGAATCGTAGTTGCGATATTGGAAGAAGAGGAAGGCTCAAAAAAGAGAAAAAAGATTCGCTCTTTGCTGGATCCAGAACCTCTTTTGAGCGTTGAAATGATTCAGCTTGCCCTTTGGATGAAAAAGCGTTATTTTTGTACCCTGTTTGATATTTTTCGTGTGATGCTTCCAGCGGGAATTCATTATCGGGTGGAGGCTTCCTATCGGATCAATCCGGATATTTCCCCTGCTCAACTGCAAGCGCTGCCATTGGATGCAATGCAGGTGGTACAATATCTGTCCCGTCAGCGTGAAGCCGTTTCCGGGCGGAAATTACAAGAAAAATTCCATTTTTCTCCTGAGGAAGAATTTTTAGAGAAGTTGACAAAACAGGGAATCCTATTGCAGGAAAAGGACGCAATGCGCCGAATGAAAGATGCAGCGATACGTATGGCGCGGATGACGGAACAAGGACGGGACTATACCGGTAAGCTTACTTCCAAACAGCAGGAAGTATTATCAATTCTTTGCAGGGAAGACGGTGTTTCCGTTAAAGAAATATGTTATTATACAGGCGTGACCACGGCTGTTGTTCAGGGATTGGTCAAAAAGGGCTTGGTAGAATATTTCGATCAGGAACGATTCCGGATGCCTGGTATAGCGCAGGAGAAGCAAAAAGCTCCGCTAGCTGATATTTGCCTGACTTCGGAACAGCAAAAGGCTTATGAAGAACTTCTCGCTAGCTACCACAGCGGTAAAGAAAAAGTTTCTTTATTGTATGGGGTGACAGGAAGTGGAAAAACATCGGTTTTTTTTAAATTAATTGAGACGGCCAGCCGTGAGGGGAAAGGCGTCATTGTAATGGTGCCAGAGATCTCCCTTACCCCGCAGATGGTTTCTATATTCCGCAGGCGTTTTGGAGATCAGGTAGCGGTTTTTCACAGCGGTTTATCCATGGGAGAACGCATGGATGAGTGGAAACGGGTGAAACTGAAAAAGGCTTCTATTGTTGTGGGTACCCGTTCTGCTATTTTTGCCCCTTTAGATAATGTGGGGTTAATCATCATGGACGAGGAACAGGAGTATACTTATAAATCGGAGAACGCTCCCCGCTTTCACGCCCGAGATGTGGCAAAATTTCGGTGCCAGTTTCATCATTGCCTGCTTTTGCTCGCTTCGGCTACACCTTCTTTGGAAAGTTTTTACGCGGCATGTTCCGGCCGCTACCAGTTACACCGCCTTTCTACTCGTTACGGTAAGGCGCGGCTGCCAGAAGTGGTGGTAGCCGATATGAATCAGGAGATGGAGGAAGGCAATACCAGTTCTTTCAGTTCGATATTGCTGGACTGCTTGGAAGAAAACCTCCGGTTGGGTCGGCAGTCAATTTTATTGTTAAATCGGAGAGGATATCACACATTTGTGTCCTGCCGCTCCTGTATGGAGGTGCTTACTTGCCCCCATTGCAGTATTTCTATGACGTACCATGCCGCTAATCATCGTTTAATGTGCCATTATTGCGGTTATTCCGTGGAATTTACGGACGAATGTCCAGTGTGTCATCAGAAGAAACTTCGTTATACCGGTATGGGAACCCAACGGGCTCAGCAGGAACTGGAAACTTTTTTCCCAGAAGCACGTATTCTGCGAATGGATACCGATACTACCATGGCAAAGGACTCCCATAAAACGAAATTGGCTCAATTTGCCCGAGGGGAGTATGATATCATGTTGGGTACCCAGATGGTGGCGAAGGGACTGGATTTTCCCAACGTAACTTTAGTGGGGGTACTTTCGGCGGACCAGTCGCTTTATAGTGATGATTTTCGCAGCTATGAGCGGACGTTTTCCCTGCTTACTCAGGTGGTAGGCCGCTCCGGGAGGGGGACGCAGGCGGGAAAGGCGGTTATACAGACTTTTACACCGGAGAATCCGATAATCCGCATGGCGGCCGCCCAGGACTATGAAGCGTTTTATCAGTCAGAAATTGTCATGCGTAAATCAATGCTGTATCCTCCGTTTGTGGATTTGTGTGTGCTAGGCTTTAGTGGAACCCAAGAAGAAAAAACGAGCCGGGCATCCCAGAGATTTTTCCAGAGGTTGAAGGAGCTTGCACAAACGGAATATTCCAGGCTGCCATTGCGGGTATTAGGTCCTTCCAGCGCTTCTATTGCTAAAGTGAGCAATAAATACCGATATCGGATTATCATCAAGCACCGCAATTGTCAGCAATTTCGGGATATGATGTCCCAATTACTGGTAGAATATGGGAAACAGAAAGAGTACGGGGATGTATCGGTGTTCGCCGATGTCAACCCGGATCGAATTCTCTAAGACAAGGAGGTTGTCTATTATGGCAATACGTAATATTGTAAAAGAAGGCGACGATATCTTGACCAAGGTATGCCGTCCTGTAGAAAAATTTGACGATAAGTTGGGGCAGATGTTGGACGATATGGCGGAAACCATGAAAATGGCGGATGGCGTCGGCTTAGCTGCCCCGCAGATCGGTATATTACGCCGTGTGGTAGTTGTTGATGTGGGAGAAGGGGTAATCGAGCTGGTGAACCCTAGGATCATCGAAGAAAGTGGGGAGCAGCGGGATGCAGAAGGCTGTCTGTCCTGCCCGGGAGAATATGGGATTGTTGCCCGCCCCATGCATGTCGTAGTGGAAGCACAGGACCGGTATGGGAAAAAGTTTACCATAGAAGGGGAAGAGCTGAAGGCTCGCGCCTTCTGCCATGAGATTGACCACCTGGATGGCATTATATTTAAAAAACGGGCCATTCGGATGTTAAAACCAGAAGAACTGGAAGGATAAAAGGGAAAAGAGGTGCGAGCCATGCGTCTGGTCTTTATGGGAACCCCAGAATTTGCAGTTCCTTGCCTAGAGCATATTTTACAAGCGGGACATCAGGTATGTGCGGTGTATACCCAGCCGGATAAACCCAAAGGGAGAGGGTATACTCTGACACCGCCACCAGTAAAACAGTGTGCGCTTTCCCATGGAATTGCGGTGTATCAGCCCGCTACTATGAAAGATGGCCAGGCAGCTGCTCAATTGCGGGAAATCAATCCCGAATGCATCGTGGTGGTGGCCTATGGGAAAATTTTGCCGCCGGAGATTATCCATCTGCCAGAAAAAGGATGTATCAATGTTCATGCCTCTTTGCTTCCCCGTTACCGGGGAGCGGCCCCCATCCAGTGGAGCGTGATCCGTGGCGAAAAGAAAAGCGGGGTTACCACAATGTATATGGATGAGGGACTGGATACCGGCGATATGCTTCTCAAAGCGGAATGCCCGATTGATTCAACGATGACAGCGGGAGAACTGCATGACCAGCTTTCTGCCTTAGGAGCGGAATTAATTGTCAGGACGCTGGCACAGCTGGAAAAGGGAGAGATCACCAGGGAGAAACAAGATGATTCCCAATCCTGTTATGCGCCTATGCTGGATAAAAAGCTTTCTTGGATCGATTGGAATAAAACGGCGCAGGAGGTCCATAATCTCATTAGGGGTTTACAACCTTGGCCAGTTGCCCAAACCAAGCTAATGGGCAAGACCTTGAAAATTCACAAGAGCCGTCTCTCTAAAATGACCGGGGAGCAACCGGGGGCGGTGTTGTCCCAACATCCGTTTATCGTATGCTGTGGCGACGGGGTGTCCATAGAGGTGCTTGAAGTTCAGTTGGAAGGCAAAAAACGTATGGCGGCGGAAGATTTTTTCCGGGGCCATCCAGTAGAGCTTTCTACCGTCTTAGGAATATAAGGGCATGAAAAGATTTTAAATGACCTTCTTTTAGAGAGGATAGGTTCCATATCTTTCAATACGCTTTAGAAAGCGAGAGAAAAAGAACATGTATTATTTCCAGTATCTGCTATTTATGTTGCCGGCCTTGCTGGTATCCATTGTGGCACAGGCGAGAGTACAGAGTACCTTTCGAAAATACTCCCAGATACGCAATCGCCAGGGATTGACGGGGGCAGACGCAGCGCGCCGGGTGCTTTCCCTCAATGGAATTTCCAATGTACAGGTGGAATTTGTCAACGGGAACCTTACCGACCATTATGACCCCCGCTCTAATGTCATCCGCCTTTCCTCTTCGGTGTATGGGGTGGATTCAGTCGCTGCCGTAGGGGTAGCGGCCCATGAGGCAGGGCACGCCGCCCAATATGCGACAGGATACCTGCCTATTAAACTGCGGTCGGCTTTGGTACCGATTTCCCAATTTGGTTCAGGGGTTTCCATTCCGATTATCTTGTTCGGTTACTTTTTCCAATATGATTGGTTGATTTTTATTGGCATAGCCCTCTTTAGTTTTGCCGTATTATTTTCTGTGGTGACGTTACCCGTAGAGTTTAACGCTAGCCGGCGTGCTATTCAGGTATTGTCGGATTCTGGTACTCTCTATGGGGACGAATTGGAAGGGGCCAAACAGGTGCTATCCGCAGCCGCTATGACTTATGTAGCATCCACCTTGACGGCTCTGCTATCGCTGCTGAGATTACTGTTGATTTTTGGCAGGAGGAGGAATTGATGGCAAACGCGAGGTTGACGGCACTGGAGGCTTTGAGGCGGGTCAATGAAGACGACGGTTACTCCAACTTGGTGTTGGATCAGGCATTAAAGCAGGCCGGGCTAGATGAGAGAGATCGTTCCTTAGCTTCTATTCTATTCTATGGCGTATTGGAACACCGGATCACGTTAGATTGGGTCATATCTAAATACAGCAGCAAGCCCATATCAAAGGTTTCCCCAAAGGTAAGGGATATCCTGCGTATGGGAATTTATCAACTGGCCTATCTTGATAAGGTCCCGCCTTCCGCCGCGGTGAATGAATCAGTCAAGCTCACGAGGGTTTGCGGGCAGGAACGCGCTTCCGGCTTTGTGAATGGAGTGTTGCGTTCCTTTGCCCGGTCTCATTGTGACCTCCAGCTTCCCAATGAGAGAGAACTCCCTTTTGCATATCGCAGTATCCGGTATTCCTGTCCGGAATGGTTGATTCGTATGTGGAACAAAGCATATGGGGAGGAGAATACCCTGGGGTTATTGGCGTCTTTGGAGGGAAGGCCGCCTCTTGCAGCCCGTATCAATACCTGTAAAGGAAACGACAGGGATCTATTGGAAAAATGGAGCAAAGAAGGAATCAAGGTACGTGAGGTGGAAGGGATTCCCCATGCGGTATGTTTGGAACAGACGGGTTCCATAGAACAACTTTCCGCTTTCCAACGGGGAGAATTTCATGTACAGGACTTGGCCTCTCAGATAGCCTGTTGGGTGTTAGGGCCGCAGCCTGGGGAACGAGTGATAGATGTCTGTTCAGCTCCCGGTGGAAAGGCCTTTACTATGGCTCAAATGATGGAAAATAGAGGACAATTGTTATCTTTTGACCTTTATCCAGCAAAAGTCCGATTGATTGAAGAGGGCGCCAAACGTTTGGGATTGCCGATCATCCAGGCGGCGGTCCGGGATGCCAGAAACGATCCGGAATTTGTGCCAAAGGCAAACCGTGTACTTTGCGACGCGCCTTGTTCGGGGTTGGGAATTATCCGGAGAAAACCGGAAATTCGCTATAAAAATAGCAATACACTTGACAGTTTGCCGGATTTGCAGTACCTTATTCTTTGTAAATCTTCGGAGCTTGTGGAAAAAGGTGGGATTCTCCTTTATTCCACTTGTACTCTTAATCCCAAAGAAAATGGAAAAGTAGCGGACAAGTTTTTAAAGGGGTATCCGGAGTTTGTTCCCTATCCTATTAAACTGCCGAAATGGGTAATTCGCCACGATTGGGAGCCTTCCCATCAGTTGACACTGTTGCCCCATTTACATGGCACGGATGGCTTTTTCTTATCAGCATTTCAACGACTGAGGTGATTTTTTGAGCCTGGAGGATATTAAATCCGAATCCCTGGAGGAACTTCAGGAACAGTTCCGTCAGGAAGGGCAACCTGCATACAAAGCCTTACAGGTGTATCAATGGCTGCACCGTGGGGTGTCGTCTTTTGACGAGATGACCAATATTTCCAAGGCTCTGCGTCAATATTTAGCAAAAAGATATTACATATCTGTAGCAAATATTGAAAAAAAGCTGGTTTCTGATTATGATAATACCATAAAATACCTATTTCGTTTCCGGGACGGAGAATATGTGGAATCCGTTTTGATGCAATATCATCATGGATACTCTATTTGTATTTCTACACAGGTGGGCTGTAAAATGGGGTGTACCTTTTGTGCCACCGGAAAAAGCGGCTATTCCAGGGATCTGACGCCGTCTGAGATGTTGGCGCAGGTGCAGGCCGCCCAATTGGATAATCATATTCGGATTTCCAATATTGTGCTTATGGGTATGGGGGAGCCTTTGGATAATTATGATCATGTCATAAAATTCCTTCGGCTGGTTTCCTCCAAAGAGGGGATGAATATCGGAATGCGCCATATCTCCCTTTCCACCTGTGGATTGGTAGATCAGATTTACCGTTTGGCGGAGGAGGGGCTGCAACTGACGCTTTCCGTTTCCCTGCATGCGCCAAATGATGAAATCCGAAGCCGGACAATGCCAGTGAATAAAAAATGGCCGATGGAGCAATTGCTAAAAGCCTGCCGTTACTATGCTAAAAAAACAGGACGACGGATTTCCTTTGAATATGCGATGATTGATGGAGTCAATGACAGCGATGCCTGCGCTCGGGAATTGGCGAAACGTCTGTCCGGTATGCTGTGCCACGTGAATTTGATCCCTGTTAACCCGGTGAGGGGAACTAAATATCAAAAAAGCGGCAGAAATCGTTTGGAACGCTTTTGTAGCATTTTAGAAAGGGCGGGATTGACCGCTACCATTCGCAGAACACTGGGAGCAGATATTAATGCATCCTGTGGGCAGCTCAGGCGTAATCATACACAAAAAGGAGGAGCCATCGTTGAGAATATTCGGTAAGACGGATATTGGTCTGGTGAGGCATTCTAATCAGGATGCCTTTCAAAAGGGTTCTTATTCCAAAGATATTGCATGGGCTGTGGTCTGTGACGGTATGGGAGGTGCTAATGGGGGAAATGTGGCCAGTCAAACGGCAGTGGAACAGATTACCCATCAGCTGACTTCTTCTTGTCGGGATCGCCTTGACAGCCAAGCGATTAAAGACCTTTTAATACCGGCAGTGCTCAATGCAAATACTGCCATCTATGAGTATGCGCAGAAGGAACCTCAGCTTAGCGGAATGGGGACTACTGTGGTGTTAGCTATGATTGCAGATCAAACCTTGCATATTGCCCACGTGGGAGATAGCCGAGCGTATCTTTTGTCTCCCCAGGGGATTATGCAGGTGACAAAAGACCATTCCATGGTACAGGAGATGGTGGATCGGGGGGAAATTACCGCTGATCAGGCGAGATTTCATCCCAGAAAAAATATTATTACACGTGCTCTGGGAATAGGCCCGGATGTAAATGTGGATTATCATGAACTGCCGTTTTCTCAGCAGGATATCTTACTGTTATGTACCGATGGCCTTTCTAATTATCTTGACCCGAAAACCATTTATAGCATGTCGTTGGAACTGGATTTGGAGCAGTTGGTAGAACAATTGGTAGAGCGCTCTAAGCAGATGGGCGGCAGGGATAATATCACAGCCGTCGTAATTGGCAACGAATGAGATAGGAGTGGAATGTCACATGGATCGTTATACAGGAAAAAAACTGGATGGACGCTATGAGATACACGAGATGATCGGCATGGGGGGCATGGCGGTCGTTTATCGCGCCTATGATACCATTGATGACCGTACAGTTGCAATTAAAATATTAAAGGATGAGTTTTTGGGCAATGAGGAGTTTATCCGCCGGTTTAAAAATGAATCTAAAGCAATTGCCGTCCTTTCTCATCCCAATATTGTTAAAGTGTACGACGTAAGCTTTGGAGACCGGATTCAATATATTGTGATGGAATATATTGATGGCATTACCTTAAAAGAATATTTGGATCAGCAAAAAGTGGTAAAATGGAAGGAAGCGGTACATTTTACCGTTCAGATTCTTAGGGCTTTGCAGCACGCCCATGAAAAGGGAATTGTACACAGGGATATCAAGCCTCAAAATATTATGCTTCTTCAGGACGGCACAATCAAGGTGACTGATTTTGGGATTGCCCGTTTTTCTCGCAATGAGACCCGGACTATGACAGAGAAAGCCATTGGCTCGGTGCATTACATTGCGCCGGAACAGGCCCGTGGCGATATTACCGATGAAAGGGCCGATATCTATTCGGTGGGCGTTATGCTTTATGAAATGCTCACTGGGAAACTGCCTTTTGAGGCGGATAACGCGGTTTCTGTAGCCATCATGCAGTTGCAGTCGGAACCTAAGCCTCCCAGGGAGATCAACCCTTCTATCCCGGAAGGACTGGAAGAGATTACACTCAAGGCTATGCGTAAGGAAACATCCCAACGCTATCAGTCTGCCGCAGAGATGCTCAACGCTATTGAACAATTCCGCCGCAATCCTACCATCCGTTTTCAGTATAAATATTTTGTTGACGAAAAACCTACGAAGTATATCGATGCCATTGACAATGTCAAATCTATGGTCCCTATGCCGGAGTCTGGATACGATGATAATTATGCCTATGAAGAAGAGGAGGCGGCGGCTAAGCCGACGAAATCTCCAGTGGTGCATATTTTGGCGGGGGTGGGAATTGCCGTAGTTTTGGTAGCTATTATCCTGCTCATTATCGGATTTACCCGTTCCTGTCAGACAGAGACTGTGGGGGATACGGAAATCCCCAACTTTGTGGGCTTAATGTATGATGATGTGGTGAATAATGAGGAATATAAGTTCCAGTTTGAAAAACAGCTGGATCACGATGAAACCAAACCCGAAGGGATGATCCTTGCCCAGGATCCGCAGTCCTCTACGAAAAAGTATAAGGAAAACGCTAAGGTGATTTTGACGGTAAATAGCAACGAGGTGACCACTCAGGTGCCTGATGTTACCTCCCGGACGGAGGAAGAGGCCGTCAATATGATTAAGGACGCAGATTTGGAACCGGAAGTGGAACGCATCGCCAATGATAATACAGCGGCAGGCGTAGTTATCACAACCAATCCGGAACCAGAAAGCACCGTCAATATCAATACCAAGGTAACTATCTATGTCAGCCAGGGTCCCTCGGAAAAAACAGTAAAGGTACCTCAGGTTATCAATGATTCTTACGAAGAAGCCAAGAAAAAAATTATTGCCGCAGGCTTGAAAGTGGCCAATGATCCCATCCGTAAAGACAGCGATAAACCAAAGGACACGGTACTGGAATGTGATCCTATGGAGTTTGTAGAAGTAGAAGAGGGAACAACGGTACAGCTGACCATCAGCAGCGGGAACAAACCTGAAATCGAAAAAGAAATCCATGTCCAGCTTCCTACGGAAATCGACTATGAAGTGAGTTTTGTAGTGATAGTAGACGGGGAGGCCCGTCCGGCAAAAATGCTGGTTCCGAAGTATAAGGATGTGGAAACTGTCAAAGTAACAGGAAGAAGCGGCAAAAAAAATGTAGTGATCAAGATTGAAGGACAGGAATATTGGTCTTATACCGTTGATTTCGATTCTGGAGAGATTGTGGATTCCAGGCAAAATCCCAATTTCCATTTAGACAGTGGTTCTTCTAGTTCCTCTCATCCTTCTCCTTCGGGAGGAGACAATGCTACTAGTTCCTCGTCTCAAGAGAATTCTTCCGGCCGCGAAGAGGATTGAGGGATTATGGGGAATCGAATGACAGGAATGATTATAAAAGGCATCGGCGGCTTCTATTATGTGGAAGCCGCCGATGCGGTGTATGAATGTAAAGCGCGTGGAGTATTTCGAAAGCGGGGCATGTCCCCTTGTGTTGGAGATCAGGTGGAGATTTCCCTTTCCGGGGACGGGACAGGGGCCATTGAGGAAATCAAACCCAGAAAAAATCAATTCGTCCGTCCGCCTGTTGCCAATCTCGATCAACTGGTGATCGTAGCCTCTACCTGTGAACCTTCCCCCAATCCTTTGGTGATTGATAAGATGCTGGCCTTGGCAGTGGATAAACAGATCCATCCTTTGCTGGTTATCTCCAAGGCGGATCTAAGAGACAGCGGCGAACTTGTTTCTATTTATGAAAAATCCGGGATTGATACCATAGTGTTTTCTACTAAGACGGGAGAAGGAATTGAAGATATCCGCTCTGCCTTAGCAGGAAAAATGAGCGCTTTTACCGGCAATTCCGGAGTGGGAAAATCCTCGTTGCTCAATTGTATCGCCCCTCATTTTCAATTGGCCACGGGTCAGATTAGTCAAAAGTTAGGACGCGGAAGACATACCACCCGGCAAGTAGAGCTGTTTGCATTGCCGGAGGGAGGATATGTAGCGGATACTCCTGGCTTTTCTACAGTGGATATTGAGCGATATGAACAAATTGAAAAAGAATCCTTGCCCTATGCTTTCCCGGAATTTATTCCCTTTTTACACCATTGCCAATTTACTTCCTGTGCCCATATTTGTGAGAAAGGGTGCGCTGTCTTGGCGGCGGTAGAAAGAGGGGATATCCATCCGTCCCGCCATAATAGTTACGTGGCGATGTATCAGGAGATTAAGGATCGGAAAGAGTGGGAAAAGAAATGAGCCGTTGTGTGATTATAGGTTCCGCCCCGGTAGAGCACGTAGAAGTACTGAAAGAGTATCTGCGGGAAGGGGATACCATCCTATGTGCTGACGGCGGCTTAGATACAGCCGCTCGGCTGGGAGTAATCCCTCATTTGGTGGCGGGGGACTTTGATTCCTGTATAGGGAGGCCTCCGGAAGAGGCCCAAGTGATCCGGTTACCCGTTTGTAAAGATGATACAGATTTGATGTTTTGTGTCAAAGAAGGTCTTCGCCGAGGATTTGATGATTTTTTGATTCTAGGCGCGACGGGGGGAAGGCTGGATCATACTTACGGAAATTTTGGGGTATTGCTCTATTTAGCCAATCGAGGAGCCAAAAATCTTCTTGCAGATTCACAAAATCAAGCATTTGTGGCGGTATCTGGAATGTGGAAAGTGAAAGCAGATAAAGGAACAGCGGTTTCTGTATTTCCTTATGGTTGTGTCCGGTGTTGTGTCAGCTATCAGGGTCTTGCATATCCTTTGGAGCACGGTATCCTTTCTGCAGAAGAACCGATAGGTGTGAGCAATCAGGTAATACATGATACTGCTGTAATAACCGTGCACCAGGGGCCGGTTTTAGTGATCCTTTCTCGACTGCAATAAAATGGACGACAGTTGATTCCAACGGCAGAGCTTTTATATTTTGGATCAGGCTATTAACAACAGGACTGTTGTTTAATAGCCTGTTTTTTGTTTCTGGGAAAGAAAAGATTTTCTTTTTCACATATTTTTGAAATTTGTATATACTGGAATAAAGACATGAGAATACAGTCTCCGGTCTCTTACTTATCGAAATGGCGGTGAGACATTCATGAGCAAAACTACCTATCATCAGCAAGGAATTTATGCCCTTGTATTTGGCCTGGGATTGACTTGCTCGTTCTTTTTTCCCATACGGTTTATTTTGGGAATAATCGCTCTAATTGTTGTCTTGTTATCTATATCACTTATTAAGTGTTAATTAGAACAGGAGGCCTATGTTATGAAAGTTGTTGTTGTTAAGAGCCCCAAAATGCTTGGTTTTTTCCTAAGAAAAATTTTTGGAATTAAAAAAGAAGTCATTCAATAGAGCGATGGTAGAAGAAGAACCGGCCGTTAACGGCCGGTTCTTCTTTTTATCCGGGTGTAAGGAAAAAGGTTGACCGGAGGGAAAAGAAGGGTTTATGGAGGTCAAGAAGATAAAAAATTTTTAGAATTGTTGCGGATAACATACATAGATTTTTTCAAAGAAGGTATAAATAGGACAGCGCTGGAATACACATGAAATCAGAAAAACAAAAAGGAGAGATCACCTTTATGGATTATAATGTCAGCCAGGAGGAACTCGCAATCGGAAAAACCGTTTTCGAGGAATGCCAGGAGCAGCCGGTAGATTTGGATTTTAGTTTACCGGATTACTGTCCGGACATCCAACGTATTTTAAAGTGCCAGGTATATCCACGGATTACCATGCGGAATATATCGGGGGACCGCTTGGAAGTAGAAGGGATATCCAATGTAAAATTGCTTTATTTGGATGAAGAAAAAAGAAAAGTGCGCTGTTGCGAACATTCCGACCCTTTTTCTATTTCTTTTCATCTAAAGGATACTCCCCAAAATCCAGTGGTATTTACTAAGGCGAGAGTAGATTATATCAATTGTCGGGCGGTCAGCCCACGCAAGCTGGATATTCATGGGGCGTTTTCCATTTGTGCCAAAGTAGTCAGCAAAACCAACCAAGCAATCGTTTATGATATTCCAGAAAAAGGAATTCAACAAAAAAAGCAAAGCATTTCAGCCAGCCGGGTAGTGAGCACCGCACAACAGGTGTTTTCTGTGAGTGAAGTATTGGAAATTGGGCAGGGGAAACCGGAGGCGGAAAGCGTAATCCGTACGGATGTCACCGCGCTGGTGCAGGATACCAAAACTGTGGCAAATAAGATGATCCTCAAGGGGGAAGTACTGCTTAAGATTCTGTATGTGGGCAATCTGGAAGAGGGCGAACTAGAGACCATGGAATATTCCGTACCGGTCAGCCAGATTGTAGATGCAGACGGTGTGGATGAAACCAGTATGTGTGATGCCAAAATGGAAGTACTGGGATATGAAGTACAGATAAGGACCGACAGTTCCGGGGAAGATTCCCTATTGGCGGTGGATATCAAATTGGCGGCCAGTGTGATTGCTTATACGGATACGGAAATTCAGATTGTGACCGATGCATATTCCACAGAATATGATTTGAACTTAGATTATCAGAACCTGGATTTCGACCGTCTGTTAGAATCCATAAAGGATTCCTATATCCATAAAAATACAGTAGATGTGGGCGTCAATATTACCAGGGTGATCGATGTATGGAATGAAATCAGCTCTATTACAGCGCAGCAGGAAAATGGGCAGATTTTGTTCAAGGGAAAATATAACGCCTGTATCCTGGCGATTGGAAGTGACGGAGAACCTATTTATACCGAAAAAATGATTGACTTTGAATATGCCCACGATTGGACGGGAAAACCGGACTCTGTAACTTGTGATTCTTCTATGACGGTGGTTTCCCTTAGTTACCGGATTACAGGGGCCAACGGCATTGAAGTGAGGGCGGAATTGGGCTTATCTGCTGTGATTCATTCTCGGAGGACTTGCAGGGCCGTATGTTATGTCTCAGCGGATGAAAGTAAGCCGCGGGCTAAAGATAGTTCTGCTTCCCTTATTTTATACTATGCTGATGAAGGGGAAAAAATATGGGACATTGCCCGCCGCTATTGTACCTCTGTGGAGGCTATCCAGCAGGAAAATGATATTACTGAAGAAGAAATTCCAAATAAAAGTATGCTTTTAATTCCCGTGTCGTAACGCAATATTTTTAAGAATCCATTGACAAGAGAACAGATCCCTTTCTATATCAAAAGAAAAGCCGCCGTTATTTACCACGCAAATACGGTTGGTTATAAAAAATTTTATCTCGCGTGGAGAAATGGGCGGCTAAGAGATGGAAGAACGGAACATTTATCAAGATATCTCCCAACGGACCAACGGCGATATTTACATAGGGGTGGTAGGCCCGGTGCGCACTGGAAAATCCACCTTTATCAAACGATTTATGGATACCTTGGTTATTCCCAATATTGATGGCAATGCGCAAAACCGAGCTGTAGATGAATTACCCCAGTCAGCTGCTGGACGCACTATTATGACCACAGAACCTAAGTTTATCCCGGAAGAGGCGGTTCAGGTCAATGTAGGGGATCATGCCACATTCCGGGTGCGTATGATCGACTGCGTGGGATATATTGTCCCCAGCGCGTTGGGGTATATCGAAGACGAAATGCCCCGTATGGTGCAGACCCCTTGGTTTGAGGATCCCATCCCCTTTAACATGGCGGCGGAAATAGGGACAAAAAAAGTGATTACAGACCACTCCACTATTGGGCTAGTTGTGACCACAGACGGCAGTATCACAGATCTTCCCCGGGAGGAATATGAGGAGGCGGAAGAAAGGGTTATCAATGAACTGAAGGAGATTAAAAAGCCTTTTGTGGTTTTGCTCAATAGTGTGTTCCCCATGGCTGAGGAGACACAGGCATTGGCAGCCCAGATGAACCAGAAATACGGAGTACCCGTTGTACCGGTAAGTTGCATGGACTTAGATGAGACGGAAATCAAACGTATTTTAGCAAGCGTGCTGTTTGAGTTCCCCATCAAGGAAGTCCGTATGGAAATGCCCCACTGGATTGCTACCCTGGAGCGGGATCATTGGCTTCGCTGTGCTGTCTATGCGGCAATCCATACTGCCGCTCAGAAAGTCACCAAAATAGGACAGATTTCCTCGATTACCGAAGAAATCAGTCAGTGCGAATATGTCACAGAAGCTAATACCATTTCAGTAGATCTGGGAGTGGGATGCGCCCGTATTTCCATAAAGCTTCGCCAGAACCTGTTTTATAAAGTGCTGGGAGAAAAGACTGGGATTGAAATCGAAGATGAAGGCGGGCTGCTGGATTGTATGCTGGAGCTGGCCCAGATGAAGAAAAAATATGATAAGATCAGCGCGGCATATCAGGATGTCATGGAGACAGGATACGGTATTGTTATGCCGGATATCGACGAGCTGACTCTGGAAGAACCGGAAATTATCAAGCAAAGCGGAAAATTCGGGATCCGGCTCAAAGCAGGGGCTCCATCCATCCACATGATGAGAACAAAGATTACTACAGAAGTTACTCCGATTGTGGGTTCGGAACAGCAGTCGGAAGAGCTGGTACACTACCTGCTGACGGAATTTGAGGAAAATCCTGCGCAAATTTGGGAATCCAATATTTTCGGCAAATCCCTGCATGAATTGGTCAATGAAGGGCTGCATAATAAACTATACCGGATGCCGGAAGACGCCCGCAATAAAATCAAAGAGACCATTGAACGCATCATCAACGAAGGTTGCAATGGCCTGATCTGCATTATTTTATAAGCCCGAAAAGGCCGCTGTTACTCTTTTTACAAAGAGCGAACAACGGCCTTTTTATCTGCTGGAAATTAAGGGGATCCCTTTTCCAGGTTATGTTCGGAAATCCGATAGCACAGGGTCATCAGGCTATCGCTTAAATGGACGTTTTCCACAATGACGTCCGGAAATTTGATAGCCAGGTCGTAATGACTGAAATTCCAATAGTTCCGGATACCCAGTGAATATAAACGGTCCGCCAGTGCGGCCACGGAATCCCTTGGTACACAGAGGATCGCCATATTGGGTTTGTTTTTTTTGCAGAAATCCTCTAAATGGCTGATATCCTGTACAGGGATCCCTCGGATACTGGTGCCGATAAGTTTTTGATTTTGATCAAAAATACCAATGAGGGAAAAACCGCGCGCTTCAAAAGACATATGGGTAGCAACAGCTCGACCCAAATTGCCGGCGCCGATTAAGATACATTGATGATTTTGAGAAAGCCCCAAAATATTTCCGATTTCCCGATGGAGCTGTTCTACCATGTATCCATATCCCTGCTGGCCAAAACCGCCGAAACAGTTGAGATCTTGCCGGATCTGAGAAGCGGTTAGCCCCATTTTATCCGAGAGTTCCCTAGAAGAAATCCGAGATACATGATTTTGCATCAAATCGGACAGAAAGCGGTAGTAGCGGGGAAGCCTGCGGATAACAGACATCGAAATATTATCACGTTTTGGCATATAGGATTGACCTCCTCTCAGGTTTCTCAATTAGGGAGTTCTAACCTTTTGGAGAAAACGACACGTTGCCACATGGGCGGCAACGTGTCGCAGGGAAATTAGGTTTGTTTACAGTAATTTTACCAGACGGTTGTTAATCTCATGTAGGAAAGTTTCCGTGTCCACCTTGGTTTTATTTTCCAAAGTGGAAAGTAAATACAAATCGCCGGTCATTACACCATCCTCGATGGTCTGGATGGAGGCCTGCTCCAGTTTGTTAGCAAAGTCCACTAGTTCTGGAATATGATCCAGTTCACCTCTCTTGCGCAGGGCGCCGGTCCAGGCAAATAAGGTAGCCATGGAGTTGGTAGAGGTCTTTTCCCCTTTGAGGTGCTTATAATAATGGCGCTGTACCGTGCCGTGGGCAGCTTCATACTCATAAGTGCCGTCCGGGGAAACCAGAACGGAAGTCATCATCGCCAGGCTGCCAAAAGCGGTAGCCACCATATCGGACATCACGTCGCCGTCGTAGTTTTTGCAGGCCCAAATATATCCACCTTCCGAACGGATCACACGGGCTACCGCATCGTCGATCAGCGTATAGAAATATTCAATACCGGCTGCCTCGAACTTTTCTTTATATTCTGCGTCATAGATCTCACGGAAAATATCCTTAAACCGATGGTCATATTTTTTGGAAATAGTATCTTTGGTGGCAAACCACAGATCCTGTTTCAGATCCAGGGCATAGTTAAAGCAGGCGCGGGCAAAGCTGGAGATGGAAGCATCGGTATTATGCAAGCCTTGTACAATGCCGTCGCCGGTAAAATCATGGATCAGAGAACGGGTCTCTTTTCCTTGCGCGTCGGTCACCACCAATTCCGCTTTGCTGCCAGCGGAAACCTGCATTTCAGTATTCTTGTAAACGTCGCCATAGGCGTGACGGGCGATGGTAATGGGCTTTTTCCAAGTGGAAATAAAGGGGGTGATGCCTTTTACCACAATGGGGGTACGGAATACCGTTCCATCCAGGATAGCGCGGATAGTACCATTGGGCGATTTCCACATCTCCTTGAGGTTATATTCCTTTACACGGTCGGCGTTGGGGGTGATGGTGGCGCATTTGACGGCAACGCCATATTTTTTGGTGGCATTGGCGGAATCAAACGTCACCTGGTCATTGGTATCATCGCGGTGCTGAAGCCCCAAATCATAATATTCTGTCTTTAAATCTATATAAGGGGTCAGCAGGATATCCTTAATCATTTTCCAGATGATACGGGTCATTTCATCTCCATCCATCTCCACCAAAGGAGTGGTCATTTTGATTTTATCAGCCATGAGAATACCTCCGTTTAAAATAGGATATCCGGGACCCATCCCAAACGGGTCCCGGAGGTGATTGCCATAAATTATTGGTTTTGCTCTCTGGTATAATTCAGCAAGCCGCCCGCCAGGACAATGTCACGCTGGCGCTGAGACAGAATAGCCTCTACTTGGAAAGTAAAGCCCTTCGTCTTATTTTCGACGGTAATCGGACCGCCATTGGCGATGGCTTCACGGGCGTTGGCAATCTCCAGTTCATCCATTTGATCAATACGGTCATATACGCTTTCATCCAGGAACACCAAAGGAAGAATACCAGCGTTGGCCAAGTTGGCACAGTGAATACGGGCAAAGGATTTGGCGATAACCGCTTTGATCCCCAGATACAGCGGAACCAGGGCGGCATGCTCACGGGAAGAACCTTGTCCGTAATTAGAGCCTCCTACTACGATTCCCTTGCCTTCCTTGCGGCAGCGCTCCGGGAATTCCTTGTCGCATACGCCGAAACAGAAGTTGGACAAGTAAGGAATGTTGGAACGATACGGGAGGATTTTAGCGCCTGCGGGCATGATATGGTCTGTTGTGATGTTGTCTCCAACTTTCAACAGGGTTTTGGCAGAAACAACGTCTTCCATCGGCTCCGTGGTGGGGAAAGGCTTAATGTTTGGACCCCGCAGGATTTCTACTTGATCCATCTCTTCCACCGGTGCCGGAGGCACGACCATATTGTCGTTGATAAGGAAATGGCTGGGCAGTTCGATATCCACGGGATCACCCAGTGTAGTGGGATCGGTAAACACGCCGGTCAAAGCAGAGGCCGCGGCGGTTTCCGGGCTGACCAAATAAACCTGCGCGTCAGCGGTACCGGAACGGCCTTCGAAGTTGCGGTTGAAGGTGCGTAGAGAAACACCCTTAGAGTTGGGGGATTGCCCCATGCCGATGCAGGGACCGCAAGCGCATTCCAAAATACGGGCGCCGGCAGCGATCAGGTCAGCCAAAGCGCCGTTTTGGGCCAACATATTGTATACTTGTTTGGAACCGGGAGCAATGGATAAGCTGACGGTTTCACAGACTGTTTTCCCTTTCAAGATAGCGGCTACACGCATGAGATCCAGGTAAGAGGAGTTGGTGCAGGAACCAATACATACCTGATCTACCTTTTGAGGGCCAATCTCTTGGATGGTTTTGACGGCGTCCGGGCTGTGAGGACAAGCGGCCATGGGTTTCAAAGAGGAGAGGTCGATTTCCAGAATCTCGTCGTATTGGGCATCGGCATCCGGGAGGAGCTCCACCCAATCCTGTTCACGTCCCTGGGCTTGCAGGAAGGAACGGGTGATCTCATCGGAAGGGAAGATAGAGGTGGTAGCGCCCAACTCAGCGCCCATGTTAGTGATAGTGGCGCGTTCCGGGACACTTAAGGTCTTTACGCCTTCTCCGCCATATTCAATGATTTTGCCTACGCCGCCTTTTACGGTCATGCGGCGCAATACTTCCAGAATAATATCTTTGGCGGATACCCAGGGACGCAGTTTGCCGGTGAGGTTGATGCGCACCATTTTAGGCATAGAAATATAATAAGCTCCGCCGCCCATGGCTACCGCCACATCCAATCCGCCTGCGCCCATAGCCAGCATACCGATACCGCCGCCGGTAGGGGTATGGCTGTCCGAACCAATCAAGGTTTTGCCAGGGATGCCGAAGCGCTCCAAGTGAACCTGGTGGCAAATGCCATTGCCGGGACGGGAATAATAAATACCATGTTTTTTGGCCACCGTTTGGATGAATCGATGGTCGTCAGCGTTTTCAAAGCCGGTCTGTAAGGTGTTGTGATCGATATAGGCTACGGAACGTTCGGTTTTTACCCTAGGCACGCCCATTGCTTCAAATTCCAGATAAGCCATGGTGCCGGTAGCGTCCTGTGTCAAAGTCTGATCAATCCTCAGGCCTATCTCACTGCCCACTGTCATTTCGCCGCTGAGCAAATGAGATTTTATGATTTTTTGTGCTAACGTGTAACCCAATTTGAGTTCCCCTTTCTTTCATCCGCATAAAAGCGGTTACAATCTATCTTTTCCCCTTGGTACGGCAGGACTTGCTTTTTTAAAGATCTCCGTGCTTCCCTTATGAAAAATCCATGTAAAATTCAGAGAAAGACTACTCTGAAAAAAAGAGTACTGCGAAAGACTGCCGCTAAGGATGCTATAAAATTGTACTTTCTATTATCTAATATCCACGCCAGATTGTCAATCTTTTCACGAGAAAAGGCGGGGAAGTTAACGAAAATTTAAATTCCTTGCTGATAGCTTGGAAAAATGCTATAATCAATACGTATGATCACGCATGAAAACCGACAAACTAAAGGTTAGGAGCGTGATAATATGAAATCGTATCGATATCTGAGCCCTTATTCCGGTCAATACCTGGAAAACCCGCACGAGCACCGGACCACAGAAAAAGACACGGATTCCCATGCAGATCAAGGGGTGGGAAGTGAACATCAAACCGATCAAATTATTGAAACCGGATCGGTAATCACTGGAGACGGCAAACACACGATCCATTGTTTAACCATCATCGGACAGATAGAGGGGCACTATATTTTGTCCCCTCAAAATAAAACCACAAAATATGAGCATGTGATTCCCCAACTGGTAGCCATCGAAGAGGAACCAACCATCGATGGGTTGCTTATTTTGCTCAATACAGTGGGCGGCGATGTGGAGGCGGGTTTGGCGATTGCAGAATTGGTGGCCGGCATGAAAAAGCCCACGGTTTCTATGGTACTAGGAGGAGGGCATTCCATTGGGGTGCCGTTAGCTGTGGCTGCTAAAAAATCCTTTATTGCCCCGTCCGCTACCATGACCATCCATCCGGTTCGCATGAGTGGGCTCATGGTAGGGGTGCCGCAGACTTTAGAATATTTCCAGAGAATGCAGGAACGAATTACCCGTTTTGTATCGGAGAATTCCAAAATTTCACCAGAAAGATTCTACGAGTTGGCTATGAATACCAAAGAGCTGGTGATGGATGTAGGGACTATCCTAGATGGGGTGGACGCCGTGGAAGAAGGGCTGATTGATTCTTTGGGAAGTTTATCGGACGCCATGAGCTGCCTTTACCAGATGATCGATAAAGCGAAAGCGAAAAATAAAAAGGCTGCCGCTAAAAAAGGGAAAAAGAAAACGGCTGAGAAGGCGTAATTTTCTGTGCCCTCTGAAGCCCTCTGGACAATTTCCTGGATCGCTTGATGTACCGATAAGGCGCGTTGCTTTAGCGCCAGTTTAAGACACCCTTACAAGTGTTTTAGCGGAAAAAGGAAAAGAAACAAACAGCTATTGCTATTCTTCGCACGCTTATTGCGTGCGAAATCTTACATATAAAGAAGGAATGCTTGTGCCAGCACAGAAAACCAGAACGACCGGGAGCAAACGCCCTCCCGCCGGGAAAAAAACGGCGAGCTCCCCTCAGAAGAGATCCACATCCGCTGCTAAATCAAGAACAACGGGAGGCAAAGCATCCAAAAGGCCCGACAGCCGTTCCAGCGCCAGGCCCGCTGCAAGAAATGCCCGCGCGGCCCAACAGCGCAGAGAAGCTCAGCTGAAATCCCGCAATCAGACCTTTGCGATTATTATGTTTGCGTTTTCGATCTTTTTGTTTTTTCTGGTACTGATATCCGGAGAAAACATTTGGAACAGCTTACATACGGTGCTGTTGGGAATGTTTGGCACCTGTTCGATCCTGTGGCCTATTTTGCTCACCTATGTGGCAGTGGTCACCGCTTTGGAACGGCCTATCCATACCATCAGCAGTAAAATCGCCCTATCCATCATAATCATCGTACTGTTTTGCGCGGCGGTCTATATTTTTAGCGTTCCAGAGCTTCCCCGAGACCAGTCCTATTGGCAGCAGATGATTGGGCAATATTTAGATGGAGTGGAACGCAAAGGAGCAGGGATGTTTGGCGGCTTATTGGGAATCCCTTTTGTAGCTGCATTGGGAAGCATAGGGGCTAAGATTGTCATTATCCTTTTGCTTTTTGTTTTTATCATGATTTTGACAGGGACAAGTTTGATCCAGTTGTTCCGGGCGGTATCCAAACCGGTAGAAGTAGTCAGAGAGACTATGGGGACAAAGGAAGAACGGGAAGAACGCAGGGACCAGCGGCGGGAACAACGCCGGCTGCGCCAGAGAATGAACCCAAATATCGATATTGCGTTGGATGAAGGCCGTCCCAGGAAGGCCGAAGGAGAGATAGAACGAAGGAACGAACTTCCCCAGCGCAATGAAAAGTTGGAACAATTGGAACAGGCGGTGAGCGCGCCGGAGCCTGTGCTGGAACGCAAGTCGCCGTCGCGTCGGTCCGTTCCTGAGGAGACACCGCAGGAAGAGAGCGGAGCTGCGGCTGCCGCCGCCGCATTTGTCAAGCGGACCCAAAGAAAAACTTCTCCATTGAAGCCGGTGGATAGCGAACCGGAAACTGCTATGGAATCTATCAAGATAGAGCCGGTAGAAGGAGCGGGCTATCACTTCCCGCCTATTTCCCTCCTGGAGCCTTCTCCGCAGATAGACGAGGAGGACATCACCGAAGAGCTGAAAATTAACGGGCAGATGTTGGTGGATACCTTAAAGAGTTTTGGGGTACAAACAAAAATTGTGGACATCAGCAGAGGCCCCGCTGTAACCCGTTATGAATTACAGCCGGCGGCAGGGGTGAAAATTAGCAGGATTACCAATTTGGCAGATGATATTGCTCTTAATCTGGCGGCTTCCGGTGTTCGTATTGAAGCGCCGATCCCGGGAAAAGCAGCGGTGGGAATTGAAGTCCCCAACCAGACGGTAAATGTTGTTAAAATGCGGGAATTAGTGGATTCCTCTAAATTTGAGCACGCAAAAAGTAGACTGACAGTGGCGTTGGGGCGCGACATTGCCGGCAATATTACGTTGGCGGATCTGGCCAAAATGCCCCACGTGCTGATCGCTGGTTCCACTGGTTCCGGTAAATCGGTATGTATCAATTCCCTGATCATCAGCCTATTATATAAGTCTACCCCGGATGAAGTACGATTTTTGATGGTAGACCCCAAAGTGGTAGAACTGGGTATTTACAATGGAATTCCCCATTTGCTGGTTCCAGTGGTTACCGATCCCCGCAAAGCGGCGGGGGCGCTCAATTGGGCGGTCCATGAGATGCTGGACCGCTATAAAACTTTTGCGGAACACAACGTCCGGGATCTGCATGCCTACAACCGTATGGTAGACAATCTGCCGGAAGAGGAGAACCGCAACGAGGACGGTTCTGTCCGTCTGGAAAAGATGCCCCAGATCGTTATCATTATCGACGAGCTGGCGGATCTGATGATGGCGGCGCCCAATGAAGTAGAAGATTCCATTTGCCGATTGGCTCAGATGGCCCGTGCAGCGGGAATGCACCTGGTTATCGCTACTCAGCGTCCTTCGGTGGATGTCATTACCGGTATTATTAAAGCCAACATCCCCAGCAGGATCGCTTTTGCAGTTTCTTCCATGGTGGATTCGCGCACTATTTTGGATATGGGAGGGGCGGAAAAATTACTGGGACGGGGCGATATGCTTTTTTCTCCTGTCGGCTCTTCCAAACCTTTGCGGGTGCAGGGATGTTTTGTCACCGATTCTGAAATCGAATCCGTGGTGAATTATGTTAAGAGCGCTCAGAATGCAGGCTATGACCAGGCGGTGATTGAGCAGATAGAGAAAAACGCAGTATCCGAACAGGGAAAAGGTTCCAAAAATGGAGACGATGGGGAAGAAGGGGATCCCATGATGAAGGAAGCTATCCGCTGTGTGGTAGAAGCGGGACAAGCTTCTACATCCTTATTGCAGCGCAGGCTGCATATGGGGTATGCCCGTGCCGGCCGTTTAATTGATGAAATGGAGCAGATGGGGATCGTAGGGCCTCATGAAGGCTCTAAACCCCGGCAGGTGCTGATTACCTATCAGCAATGGCTGGAACGCAATTTACAACAGGCCGATCAGCAGGAGCAATGAACGATAGCTTTAATGGAAAGAGAAATAGGATAGATTTCTGCTGTGGGAGGGCGATAGGCTCTGTTTCACCGTGGAGTTTTACAGAGGAGATTTTCGACAAAATAAGAGGGGAAATCCTCTTTAGAAGTATGTTTGCTGATATATTTTGACAATAGAAAAGGATTGCATGTTATGGCATTTTTACCGATCACAAAAGAAGAAGTATTGAAAAGGGGGTGGGACGCCCCGGATTTTGTATTGGTGACAGGGGATGCCTATGTGGATCATCCCAGTTTTGGTCCGGCGATCATCTCCCGTGTACTGGAAGACGAGGGCTTTCATGTAGCCATATTGGCACAACCGGATTGGAAAACAGATCGGGATTTTACCCGGTTCGGGAGGCCGAAGCTTGGATTTTTAGTGACGTCCGGCAATATTGATTCCATGGTAGCACACTATACCGCCGCCCGCCGCAAAAGGAGCGACGACGCTTACTCCCCGGGAAGGAAAGCGGGAAAACGTCCTGACCGGGCGGTTATTGTATACACCCAAAAGATCAAGCAAATCTATCCGGACATGCCGGTCGTTATCGGAGGTCTGGAAGCTTCTTTGCGCCGGTTTGCCCATTATGACTACTGGGACGATGCAATTCGCCCTTCTATCTTACTGGATTCCGGAGCGGATTTATTAATCTACGGTATGGGGGAAAATCAGATCCGACAGATTGCCCATCGGTGGCGGCAGGGGGAACTTCCTGGACAGATGCGGGACATCCGCGGGACCTGTTATGTGATCCCCACCGCAGATTATACGCCGGGCCCGGCGGTGGACTGTCCCAGCCTGGAACAGGTGAAGGCCTCCAAAAGGGAATATGCCATCTCCTGCCGGAAACAGCAGGACGAGCATGATGCGGTACGGGGGCGTACCGTTTTGCAAAAGCATGGGAAAATGTTGGTGATTCAAAATCCTCCCATGCCTCCTCTCCAGCAGGAGGAATTGGATGCGGTATACGCGTTGCCCTATGAACGTATGTATCACCCCTGCTATGAGAAGGAAGGCGGGGTGCCCGCAATCGAAGAGGTGGAATTTTCCATCACTCATAACCGGGGCTGTTTTGGCGCTTGTAATTTCTGCTCGATTGCCTATCATCAAGGCAGGGCGATTACTGCCCGCAGTGAAAGGTCGGTGCTACAGGAGGCGGAACGTTTCACGCATAATCCCAGGTTTAAAGGGTACATTCATGATGTAGGCGGCCCTACGGCGGATTTCCGTCATCCATCTTGTCGAAAACAGGAAACTTTGGGCTTGTGTAAAGGAAAAAAATGTTTAGCTCCGACCCCATGCCGGGCATTGGAAGCGGATCATGTGGAATATTTGCAGTTACTGAGAAAGCTCCGTGCGATTCCCAAGGTAAAAAAAGTATTTATCCGTTCAGGGATCCGATTTGATTATTTGATGGAGGACAAAGACGATTCCTTTTTCCGGGAATTGGTGGAACATCACATCAGCGGACAGCTCAAAGTTGCGCCGGAACATTGTTCCGCCGCTGTTTTGGACCGGATGGGGAAACCACATATAGAAACCTACAAAAAATTTGCCCGCCGTTTTTATGGGCTGACCAAAGAGATAGGCAAGGAACAATATCTGGTCCCTTATCTGATGTCTTCCCATCCCGGTTCTACCCTCAAGGATGCCATTGAGCTTGCGTTATTTTTAAAGGAAGAACATATTCGTCCGGAACAGGTACAGGATTTTTATCCCACGCCGGGGACCATTTCCACCTGTATGTTTTATACAGGGCTGGATCCTTATACGCTAGAGCCGGTGTTTGTACCCCGTACGGATAAGGAAAAAGCCATGCAGAGGGCCTTGCTGCAATATTTTAACCCCAAGAACCGGCCGCTGGTCCTAGAAGCGCTCCGTCTTGCGGGAAGGACTGATTTGATTGGAAATGGTCCCCATTGCCTCGTAAAAGGGGATCCACAGACTGCCCCAAAAGCGAAGGGGGCGCTTGCCCAAAATAGAAAGCAAAAATCAAGAAATCAGCCGCCTGCTAATCCAAAGAAAGGAAAAAGGAGTCGTGTATGGAATCAAACCAAAAAGCCAAGATAAAACGGGCTTGGTGGATCGGGATTGCATTGACGTTGGTAATCGTGTTATCTGCGTTATTTACCTTTCGCCCTTTTGGAATGGTTGGATGGCGGGAAATTTTTTCTTTTTTTGGCTTATCGGATCATACGATTTCCTCCCAAGATTACGATTTTTCTGTCCATTTTATCGATGTGGGGAAAGCGGACAGTATTTTTATCACCTGTAAGGGAAAGAACATTTTGATTGACGCGGGGGATGTGGACCTGTATGCCCGCACGGCCGAATATCTGGAGAAGCAGGGGGTAAGCAGGTTGGATCTGGTGGTGGCTACCCATCCGGACCAGGATCATATTGGAGGCATGGCCAATGTATTGTTGGACTTTGAGGTGGAACAATTCTTGATGCCTTATGTCCCGGAAGAGACGATATCGAATTCTTTAAGCTTTCAGAAAATGGTATATGCGTTGGAAGCGAAACAGATCGCCCAGATTTCTCCCACGCCCGGAACGTCTTTTGCCATTGGAGAGGTGCAAATTCAGATTTTAGGACCGCAAAAAGTATATGAGGATAGCAACAACAACTCTATTATCCTCAAGCTTTCCTATCAGGAAGACAGTTTCCTGTTTATGGGAGATGCAGAAGGGGAGGCGGAGAACGACCTGCTAAGCGCCGGTTATGATCTCCATGCGGATGTACTCAAAGTAGGGCACCATGGCAGCGATACTTCCACCACTCCCGAACTACTGGAATCCGTACAGCCCCGCGTAGCGGTGATTTCCGTGGGAGAAGATAGGAATAATCTGCCCAAACAAGAGGTGTTACAGCGCTTGCAGGATCTGGGTGTCTGGATCTGGAGGACGGATCAGGACGGCACGGTGATCGCGGCTTCCTACGGCCAGGGATTGACATGGATTACAGAAAGGGGAACTTATGATGAAACAATTGATTATTGATCGTTTTGAGCAGAATTTTGCCCTTTGTGAGGACAAGGAAAAGCATATGTTCGCAATTGAAAAAACGGAGCTTCCCGCAGGGGCGAAAGAAGGGGATGTTTTGCGGATCTCCGAGGAAGGCCAACTCACTATTGACCAGCAGGAGACCCAACGCCGCCGAAATGTTACACAAAAGAAACAGTCGAAACTTTGAGAACAGTTTATCTTGTTTTTAAAACCACAATAAATCATAAATGTAACGAAATCTTAACATAACATTCATATGTGTCCGGTATAATATGAGCACAGTCTGAGAAAGGTAACATAGAAAGACTGTGGGGAGCGTGAGTATAGTGAAGACACCAACGATTCAAAATTTAGGGATATGGGGAGATTCACTGCTTAAAGGTATTGTACTGGATGAAACCGATGGAAAATATCGTCCGCTCAAGCAGTGCTCCGTCAACCTTTTTAGCAAGGTATTCCCCTTGAGCATCAAAAATAATTCCCGTTTTGGCTGTACTGCGCCTAAGGCCTTGGATAATCTGGAACGGGCCTTGAACAAAGGGTTTCAGGCGGATGCGGTTCTATTGGAGTTTGGCGGCAATGACTGCGATTATAATTGGGTAGAGGTTTCAGAGCATCCGGAGCAGGAGCATCAGCCCCATACCCCCTTTGAAGAATTCACTGCTACGATGAAACAGATGGTGGATACGTTGCTGGAACATCATATTCGTCCGATATTGATGAATTTGCCGCCCATTGACGCAGGGCGTTATTTCAATTGGATCAGTCAATTGAAAGGGGTCAATGGGGAAAAGGTGTTACAATGGCTCAAGCAAAAGGACATCATATACCGCCAGCAAGAACGTTATTCCTTGGCAATAGACCGGCTGGCCTATACAGAGGGCTTACCTCTCATTGACGTGCGGGATCGGTTTCTTACCTTGCGTAATTACCGGGATTATCTATGCTTGGACGGGATCCACCTCAATGAACAAGGCCAAAAAGTATTAGGGGAAACTTTTTCGTCCTATGCTCAAAATAGGCTGTTTGAAGGGTAAAAAGCATTCCAAAATGGATGGGACAGGCAGTTCCCATCCATTTTATGTATTACATTATAAATACTAACTATACAAAAGATTTATTTTGTTTAATAGCGTATTCTCTTTTTCTGTGTATTCCTGATGTTGGAACCATCTTTTCCAACATTCTTTTTGTATATTCTCTTTTTCTGCCATTGTGTATAGAGTAAAAAGGTGGTATAATGAAACTCAATCGGCAAATTTTTTAGAAAGAATGGAGAAAAAATTTGGATTTACTGGAATCATTTCATATTATCTGTGGCCATTATGGTTGTGGAAAAACCAACCTGGCTTTGAACCTAGCCATGGATCTGGTACGGGAAGGAAAAAAGGTCACACTGGTAGACTTAGATATTGTCAATCCGTATTTTCGTTCCTCTGATTATGAAGAACTTCTGGAAGAGAAAGGTATTCAGTTAATCGCGCCTATTTTTGCCCATACCAATGTGGATATGCCGGCGCTGCCTGCAGAACTGGAATCTATTTTTTCCATGCGGGACCGTATGGTTATCATTGATGTCGGAGGAGACGATGCGGGAGCCGTGGCGCTGGGAAGGTATGCGCATACCATTCGTCAAATGGGACGATTTTCCATGCATTATGTGGTGAACCGCTACCGGGCGCTTACGACACAACCGGAAGAAGCGGCGGCCTTATTAAGGGAAATTGAAGCCGCTTGCCGCCTTAAGGCAACGGGAGTTGTTAATAATTCCCATATGCAGGATCTCACCACGGGAGAAGATATCCTCCGCTCCGTGGATTATGCAAAAAAGACCGCGGAACTTTTGGGCCTTCCGTTAGTGACCAATACCTGCCCGAGGGCTCTGTATCCTGATTTATCCGCAAAGGTAACCCCTTTGTACCCAGTTGATAGATATGTCCGGCCCCCTTGGGAAGCCGGCGAGTAGAAAAAAGAAGAGGTGATAGAGTATGCCGAGAATTATTGTGAAAGAGGAGATCTGTAAGGGCTGCGGGCTTTGCGCTAATTCCTGTCCCCGAAAGATTATTGCACTTTCCAAGGATAAGATCAATAGCAAAGGATATCATCCGGCCCAGTTGATCGATCCGGAAAAATGTACAGGATGCGCTTCCTGTGCCATGATGTGCCCGGATGTGGCGATTATAGTAGAAAGGTAAGTGAAAGCTAGTGTCAGAACGAGTATTAATGAAGGGAAATGAAGCGCTGGCGGAAGCTGCTATCCAGGCAGGATGCCGCCATTTCTTTGGATATCCCATCACCCCGCAGACCGAACTGGCTGCATACATGTCGAAAAGGATGCCGAAAATAGGGGGAACCTATTTACAGGCGGAATCAGAAATTGCCGCCATCAATATGGTTTTGGGTGCGGCATCGGCTGGGATGCGGGCCATGACGTCCTCTTCTTCCCCAGGCATCAGTTTAAAAACAGAGGGAATTTCTTACATAGCAGGTTCCGACTTACCGGCGTTGATTATCAACGTACAGCGCGGCGGCCCAGGTTTAGGCGGCATTCAGCCCTCCCAGGCGGATTATTGGCAGGCTACTAAGGCCACGGGGCATGGAGATTTCCAGCTGCTGGTGTTTGCGCCGTCTACTGTACAGGAAATGGTGGATCTGGTAGCGGACGCGTTTGATTTGGCGGATCAATACCGTATGCCGGCTATGATTTTGGCGGACGGTATGCTGGGACAGATGATGGAACCGGTGGAGATCCGTTCTTCTTCCGATCGGAAACCTATTGAGAAGCCGTGGGCCACCAACGGGCACCAGGGAAAACGCAAACATAATGTTGTTAATTCCCTGTACTTAAAAGCTCCGGATCTGGAGGCGTTGGTGAGAGAGCGTTTCCAGCGTTATGAAGAGATCAAAAAAACACAGCAGCGGGCCGAAGAATATTTGGTGGAAGACGCCGATTATGTAGTAGTTGCCTATGGGGCGTCCGCCCGTGTATCCCGCAGTGCGGTCAATGCGGCCAGGGAAAAAGGTATCAAGGCCGGTCTGATCCGTCCCATCACCCTGTGGCCGTTCCCACAGGATGCCATCAAACGGGCGACCCAACACGTCAAAGGATTTTTGACAGTGGAAATGAGCATGGGACAAATGGTGGACGACGTTCGCCTGGCGGTCAATGGCGTAAAGCCGGTGGAATTTTATGGACGTACCGGCGGCGTCATCCCTACCCCGGCCGAAGTGTTGGGGGCCATTGAAAATCTGATGGGAGGTGCCAAATAATGGCTGTTGTGTTTGATAAGCCGCACGCCCTCACGGATGTGCCCTTCCATTACTGCCCTGGATGTACCCATGGCATTGTACATCGGCTGGTTGCAGAAGTAATGGATGAGCTGGGGGTAGAAGGAAAAGCTGTCGGCGTGGCCCCGGTTGGCTGCGCGGTGATGAATTATGATTATTTCTCTTGCGATATGGTAGAAGCCCCTCACGGTCGTGCGCCGGCTGTAGCGACGGGCCTCAAGCGCGCTTGCCCGGATAATGTGATTTTTACCTATCAGGGGGACGGAGACTTGGCTGCTATTGGTACTGCGGAAACAGTACATGCGGCGACCCGTGGTGAGAATATTACGGTAATCTTTATTAATAATGCTATTTATGGCATGACTGGCGGGCAAATGGCCCCGACTTCCCTGCCTGGACAGGTGACCCAGACCACCCCTTATGGACGCGACGTCAATATGGCGGGTTATCCCATCCGCATTTGCGAGATGCTGTCTACTTTGGACGGCGTAGCCTTGGCGCAGCGCGTTACGGTGGACTGCGTGAAAAATGTGGTTATTGCAAAAAAAGCTATCAAAAAGGCGTTTGAAAATCAGATCGCCAAAAAGGGATTTTCCATTGTAGAGGTCCTATCCACTTGTCCCACTAACTGGGGGATGACGCCTGTGGAAGCGTTGGATTGGCTGCGGGAAAATATGATCCCTTATTATCCTTTGGGGGTATATAAGGACTCTGAGAAAGGGGCGAGACTGAAGCATGAATAAGGATCTCAATTTACTGCTGGCGGGATTTGGCGGACAAGGCGTGTTGTTTGCTGGCAAGGTGATTGCATACAGCGGTTTGCTGGAGGGGAAAGAGATTTCTTGGTTGCCTTCCTATGGGCCGGAGATGCGTGGCGGTACCGCCAACTGTAGTGTCTGTATTTCCGACAAACCCATCGGATCTCCTTTAGTGGTCACGCCCAATGTCTTTATAGCTATGAATTTGCCGTCGTTTGACCGTTTCATCAATGATGTCCAGCCGGGAGGTACGGTTCTGGTAGACAGCTATTTGATTTCCAAAAAAGTAGAACGGGATGACGTAAAGGCTTTCTATATCCCAGCGTCCCGTTTAGCGGAAGAAAATGGGTTAAAGGGAGGCGCCAATATTATCCTTCTTGGAAAGCTTTTCCGGGAATGCCAGTTCTGTTCGGAGGAAATTTTGGATCAAGCGCTTCAGAAATGTATTCCGCCGTCCAAGATGCATTTGCTGGATAACAACCGAAAGGCCATTCGCATTGGTATGGAATATGAGGGATAATTTCCAATGAAAGGCTGGTTAGGGAATATTTAAACGTTAAAAAGAACCCGGAATGCGGAAAGCGCCGGGTTCCTTTCATTTTTACCCTTTGGTGATGTATTTTCCTACGCTGAAAGGAGAGAGTTATGATATCCTTTTCTAATCGTTCTGTTTGCGCTGTGGTGGTAGCGGCAGGCAACTCCACCCGGATGGGGGGGACGATCAACAAACAGCTTCTTCCCCTTTGCGGAAAACCGGTAATTGCCCACACATTACAGGCTTTTGATCATGCGAGAAAGGTAGACGAGATCGTGGTGGTATGCCGGGTGCAGGAAAAGCCGGCCATACAATTAGTGATACAGGATTATGGCATACAGAAAGTCAAGGCGTTGGTAGAAGGAGGGGCGACCCGTCAGCAATCAGTCTGGCGGGGAGTGCAAGCGTCCTCTCCTGATATAGGATATTTGGCTATTCATGATGGGGCCAGGGCATTGATCCGCCCGGTTGAAATTGACCGAGTGATCGAAGACGCGTTCCAGTGGGGATGTTCTACGCTGGCGGTTCCGGTCAAGGATACCATTAAAATAGCGAATCAGCGGGGATGGGTCATAGAGACGCCAAATAGATCCTCTTTATGGAGTATTCAGACCCCTCAGGTATTTGAAAAAATAGGGTATCAACAGGCTATGCAGCAAGCCCGGAAAGAGGGAGCGGATTATACCGACGATTGTCAGCTGATGGAGCACTGTGGGCGAAATGTCCATTTGTGCATGGGCTCCTATGAAAACAACAAGATTACAACCGCAGACGATCTGGCGGTAGCCGAGATTATTCTGCAAAAAAGGGAGGAATCCAAATGATACGAATTGGACATGGTTACGATGTACACCGCCTGGCAGAAAATCGTCTATGCATGATAGGGGGGGTGTCTATTCCTTATGAGAAGGGACTTTTGGGACATTCAGATGCGGATGTGCTAACCCACGCCATCATGGACGCGCTGTTGGGAGCCGCGGCTTTGGGCGATATCGGCGGGTGGTTTCCGGATCATGATCCTGCGTACCAGGGGGCGGACAGTATCCAATTGTTACAAGTAGTATGTTCCAAATTGAAAGAAAATGGGTATCATATTAATAACATTGACGCTACGATATTGGCGCAGGCTCCTAAAATGAAACCGTATATTCTCCCAATGAGAGAGCGGCTGTCGGCGGCCTGTGAAATCTCAATGGACCAGATCAATGTGAAGGCCACTACGGAGGAAGGGCTGGGATTTACCGGCTCTGGGGAAGGTATCGCTGCGCATGCCGTGTGCCTCATCGAAAAATAAGCAGACAAGAGGTCCCCTCTTTGCATATACTGATAAAAAAACAAAGAGGTGATCTTATTTATGGGCAAGCCTTTGATTCTGGTGAGTTCCATTACCTATGCCATGAAAGGCAGGGATTTGCTGGGCCGTCAAGGAATTTCCGCTTATTTGGAACGCGTTCCTAAAATGGAACGGACGGGCGGCTGTGGATATGCTCTGCATGTGCCCCACCATATAGAGGAAGCGGAAACGATTCTGCAACAGGCGGGAATCCGGGTATTGGGCAGGATGGATGGGGAGGAAGCATAGTGATTTATTTAGATAATGCGGCCACTACCTTTCCTAAACCGATGCAGGTTAACCAGGCTGTACAACTAGCCCTGCAAAAATATGGGGCAAATCCAGGAAGAAGCGGACATAGAATGTCTATGGAGGCGGCGGACGAGGTGTTCCGTTGCCGCAGCGCTATTACGAAACTGTTTCATGCTTCCGGCGAAGAGTGCGTGGTTTTCACATTAAATTGCACGCAGTCCACCAATATTGTACTCAAGGGGCTGCTGAAACCAGGGGACCATGTTGTGGTATCCTCTATGGAACACAACGCGGTGATGCGCCCGCTACAAGCGCTGGTTAGTAGGGGGGTAACTTATACCCAGGCCCAAGTTTATCCGGGGGATAATGACGCCACAGTACACGCCTTCCGCAATGCGATCAATGCCAAAACCCGCTTAATTGTTTGCATACATGCGTCCAATGTATGGGGCATCCGCCTGCCGGTAGAACGGATTGCCGCGTTAGGCCATGAGTATGGGATTCCCATTATGGTGGATGCCGCCCAATCAGCGGGCGTGCTTCCCATCAATCTACAAGACAGCGGCATTGATTATCTTTGCCTAGCTGGTCACAAGGGCTTATATGGCCCTATGGGAACCGGCGTTCTCATCACCGCGAAGGGTGAAGAACTGGACACTTTGATGGAAGGGGGAACGGGAACCAACTCCGCTTCCTATGACCAGCCCCCTTCTTTACCGGACCGTTTTGAAAGCGGAACCCCAAATATGCCAGGGATTGCCGGACTGCGGGCTGGCGTAGAGTTCGTCAGTCGAAAAGGTACGGAAGAGATTTTTCGCCATGAGAGCCAGCTTATCCTTTATCTATATGATTGTCTTTCCAGAATGCATGGAGTTACTTTATATATGCCTAGGCCGGAATCCCGCTACTTTGCGCCTTTGCTTTCCTTCAATGTGGAAGGGAAAAATAGCGAAACAGTAGGACAGATGCTCAGCAAGAATGGGATAGCAGTGCGGGCCGGCCTGCATTGCGCTCCAGCGGCTCATCAGGTATGCGGCACGTTGGAAACCGGAGCTGTCCGGGTATGCCCCTCGGTATTTACCCGACGGGCTGAAATTGATTACTTTATTATGACCCTTGGAAAAATAATCCGAAAATAGCGGGGAAAGGGATTGCATAACCTCGTAGATGTGATAAAATGAAATCAGCAGTTTCAAAGGATACAGGCTGTGGAAAGGAAGAAAAGGGATGGAAAGTTTTTTCAGTGAAACCTTTCATGTAATCGGCAACCTGATCAAAACATTTCGAGTTTCGGATGTTCTGGATATCGTTGTGGTATCTTTTATTATATATAACCTGATTAAACTAGTGCGGGAGACCCGGGCGGAACAGCTGGTTAAGGGTATTCTGATCTTGGTGGTAGCTTATGTGGTGTCTTGGCAGCTGCAATTAAAAATGCTCAGCAGTTTGCTGAGCAATTTCTTCCAGTTCAGCGTATTGGCTATGTTGATGGTATTCCAGCCGGAGCTGCGCCGGGCCTTGGAGCAGATTGGGCGAAGCCGGTTGGGAAAATATTGGTCTTTTGGCGGAGCTACGAAGGATGAAGAAATATACCGTAAGGATATCAAACGGTGTATCCAAGCGGTAGTAGATTCAGCGCTTTCCCTTCAAAAAAGCAAAACAGGCGCTTTGATGGTGATTGAAAGGCAGACGAAATTGGGAGATATCATCAATACCGGAACAATAGTCAACGCCATTCCGTCGGTTCCTATTATTGGGAACATCTTTTGGAATAAGGCGCCCCTGCATGACGGCGCTATGGTGATCCGTGACGGGATGATCTATGCGGCGGGATGTATTTTGCCGCTGACCAAAAGCGATGCGGTCAGCATTGATTTGGGAACCCGCCACCGTGCAGCGATTGGCATGAGTGAAAATTCCGATGCGGTCGTAGTGGTGGTATCGGAAGAGACAGGAACGATTTCCGTTGCTAAAAACGGTATTTTGACCCGAAATTATACCCATGATTCTCTGACAGCGGAGTTGGAAAGAGACCTGCTTCCGGAAGAAATGGAGCCGGGAGAACGCAGACAAATCATTCCCTCCTTGAGGAAGGGGAAAAAGAATGAGAAAAAATAACGGGAAAAAGAAACAAAGGAAGAACCTGAGCGGCCTTTTTTATAACGACCGGTTTGTCATGTTATTTTCTGTGGTGGCCGCTGTAGTGCTGTGGTTTGTGATTGCAGCCTCCGATACGGAAAGCGATACGGGGAAGACCATTTCTGATATCCCTATTCAGATCACGTTATCCGACAGCGCCCAGCAGGATGGCCTCAAAATCTTTGACAAAAGCGGAGAGAAAGCTTCTGTGACGGTTCGGGGAAACTGGCTCACGGTGTCGGAAATCACCAAGGATGATATTCAAGTGACGGCCAGGCAAAGCAGTAGCATTGACCAGCCGGGGACATATCCCTTGCAGTTGACAGCGAGATCTCAGAGTATGCGAACCAACTATGAGATTGTACAGGATTCCCTGGATCCGCAGATGATCACCGTCAAGGTGGATCGATTGAAGGAAGAGGAATTTACGGTAGAGGATAATATCAATTATAATAAACCGGAAGGCTATATCGGAGTACAAGAAAATTTTACGCCCGCCAAAGTTACTGTATCGGGACCTGAAAGCGATGTAGAGAAGATAGCGCGTATTGTGGCGGAGTACCGTACCGATGATATCATCAGCGAATCTCAAACGATTACGGCCGATTTGGTGTTTTACGACGACAACGGGGATGAGATTCCAAAATCGGATATGGAATATGTAACTCTCAGCGAGGAGACCGTGCAGGTTGATATCAATATCTTAAAGAAAGCGGAGATCCCGGTTAAAGCCACTTTCTCTAATAAGCCTGCCGGATTTAATGATAGTACTCTCGTCACCGTTAACCCCGCCACGTTGGAAGTAGGGCTTCCGGAGAGATATGTGGACGTTTTGCAGCAAGTGGAATTGGATCCCATTGACTTTACCAGTATCTCCCCAGATCAAGCGACCGTAAATTGCAAAATCAAATTACCCAGCGGATGCAAGAACCTGAGCAATGCGGACAACGCCACGGTGACTCTAAATTTATCCGGGTATTCTATGAAGGAATTTCAAATTCCGGACAGTGTATTTACTGTCACCAGCGTGCCAGACGGTTATTCGGTGACCCCGGTTTCTAAATCGGTCACTGTTCAAGTAGTAGGGCCTACGCAGGATTTAGATACTTTGACGGAAGAAAACTTCACAGCGGATATCAGCCTAAAAGACAAGGAACCCTTTGATGGACATAAAGAATTAGCCATCACGATAGGGGTGAAGGGGAATAGCAATTGCTGGATCTATAAGCCTAACGGAGAAGATTATAAGGTTTCTGTCAATATGGAAAGCACAAGCGGATAAAAAGCTTGTTGGGAGCGATCTGCGGATCAGATTGCCGGCCCGTTATGTTCCAACATGGCAGGTTCCTAGAGAGGATGGGCCCTTAAAGGAGGGCTTGTCCTCTCTCTTTTTAGTTGAATCCTCTTATGGAAAATGGTACAATAAAATATCATGGGATAGGTGGGAAGAACAAATGAGCGTAAAGGAATGGGTGGTATCCCCTTTAAATAAAGAACGAGCAACTCAAATTGCGGAACAGTGGGGGATTCCCTTTTTCTTGGCGATGATGTTGGAAATCCGCGGTGTGATAGGACAAAAAGAGATTGCGGATTACTTGCAAAGTACACAAAAAGTAGCCGATCCTTTTTCTCTAATAGATATGGAAAAAGCGGTTTCTAGAATCCGGCTGGCTATTGACAGCTATGAAAAAATTTGTATCTATGGGGATTACGATGCGGACGGTGTGACGTCCACCACGATCTTGTATTCCTATTTGGAATCTTGTGCCGCCAATGTGATGTATTATATTCCTAAAAGAGAAACAGAAGGATATGGCTTGAATATAGAAGCAATTGATCAGTTAAAAAGACAAGGGGTCTCTTTACTGATTACTGTGGATAATGGGATTGCTTCGGTTGCTGAAGTAGAATATGCCAATCAGTTGGGCATACAGGTGGTGATTACAGATCACCATATGCCGCAGGCAAAGCTGCCGCCCGCCATAGCAGTGGTAGATCCCCATCGGGAGGATTGCTCCAGTGTATTTAAAGATTATGCAGGCGTGGGCGTAGCTTTCCAATTAATTTCTGCATTGGAAGGAGAAGAAGGAGATCAGGAAAGCTTACTGGATAACTATGCCGAACTGGTGGCGGTAGGGACTATTGGGGATATCGTACCATTAGAAGGGGATAATCGAATGCTGGTAAGGCAAGGGCTTTCCCGGTTATCCTGTACCGACCGTATTGGTCTGCGGGCCTTATTGGAAGAGGCAGGATTAGGAGGGAAACCTTTATCTGCCGGCAATGTGGCATATAGTATAGTCCCCCGCATCAATGCCTTGGGGCGTTTGGGATCTTCGGAACAAGCAGTGCGATTGTTATTATCGGATGACCCAGAGGAAGCAGACCTGTTAGCGGGAAAGATGGGGGAACAAAACCAGGAACGGCAGGTAAAGGAGGCAGAAATCCTGCAACAGGTCTATGAAGTGTTAGAAAAAGATTCCCTTCGGAAAGCGCAGCGTGTGATTGTAGTGGAAGGGGAAGGATGGCATGAAGGGGTCATTGGAATCGTAGCTTCCCGGGTGGTTGAAAAGTATGGAAAGCCTTGTATTATCCTGACCATTCAAGGGGAAGAGGCCAAAGGCTCTGGACGAAGTGTGGAAGGGTTTTCGTTATGTGACGCTATTTATGCTTGCCGAGAGCGGTTAACCCGTTTTGGAGGCCATCCAATGGCGGCGGGGCTTACCCTGCCGACGAAAGAAATTTTTGCTTTTCAGGAAGAGATCAATCATTATGCGGCTTCTTTGCTGGATAAAATGCCTTCCCCGGTTTTACATATCGACTGTAAGCTGAACCCTGCGGCGCTTTCTGTCGATATGGTTTCCCAGATTTCCGCAATGGAACCCTTTGGAGCGGGAAATCCTACTCCTTTATTTGGATTGTATCGGATGAAGCTGGTTGGCATCACGCCGGTAGGGGGCGGTAAACATTTGCGGCTTACCCTGGAAAGAGAAAACCGGAGAATCACCGCGATGCGTTTTCGCATGAACGTAGAAGAATTTCCCTATCAGCTTGGGGATGTGCTTGATTTAGCAGTTACCTTAGAGAAATCGGAATTTCGAGGCGAGGAAAGTCTCTCTATTTATATTCGGGACAGCAAACTTTCTGATTTTGATGAAAAAGCGTATCTTCAGGAAAAATGCTGGTATGAAGCGGCTCTTTGTGGGGAAGACTTACCGGACGAGATACTGGCGCAGCTTATTCCCAATCGTCAGGAATTTGCCGTTGTCTACCGGTTTTTACGAGCAAATCGGGGATGGAGATACGGATTGGATGTCCTTTGTAGCCGGCTGCAAAAGGAAAAAATAGGTTGTGGAAAGCTATGTATCATCCTTTGTATTATGGATGAGTTAAAATTAATGGAAGTGCAATTGGATGGGGACCAATGTAAGGCCGCTATGCTTGAGGTATCGGGAAAAGTAGATTTGAATTCCTCCCGTATACTATCCGGATTACGTAAAAAAAGGTGCGGTGAACAGTATGCTTAATAAGACTTTAAGTGAATATAAGACGGATCGCTCTTATGAAGAGCTGGTAGAAATCCTGAAATCTACGGAGCGGGACTTTGATATGGAGCTGATCGACAAGGCTTATCATTTTGCCTTGAGCGCCCATAAAGACCAGAAACGGCGGTCTGGAGCCCCTTATATTGTACATCCGATATCCGTCGCTTATATTTTGGTGGAGTTGGGGATGGATACAGAGAGTATTGTAGCTGCCTTGCTCCATGATGTCGTGGAGGATACACCCACTGAATTGGATACCATTAAGAAACTATTTGGCCAAGATGTGGCGAACCTGACCGACGGGGTGACTAAATTAGGGAAAATTCCCTACTCCTCCAGAGAAGAACAGCAGGCTGAAAATCTCCGAAAAATGTTGATTGCGATGGCGGATGATATCCGCGTCATCATTATCAAACTGGCCGATCGATTGCATAATATGCGCACGATAGAGTTTATGCCGGAACAGAAACGCCGGGATAAGGCTCTGGAGACCATGGAGGTATATGCGCCGATTGCCCATCGGCTGGGTATTCGGGCCGTTAAGGAAGAGTTGGAAGACCGGTCGCTCCGTTGCCTAGATCCCGTTGCTTATCATGAGATTGAAAGCGCATTGGCGCTCAAAGCGGCGGACCGGGAAGAATTTATCCGTTCGATAAAAGAAAGAATTATCAAGAGGGTGTCCCCCAGCATTCCCAATGTGTATTTAGAGGGCCGGGTAAAAAGTATCAATGGTATTTACCGAAAAATGTTTATTCAGGGCAAGTCCATGGATGAAATTTATGACATTTTTGCGGTGCGCGTGATTGTAGATACAGTAAACGACTGCTACAACGTATTGGGCGTCATCCATGATATGTTTCAGCCGTTGCCCAACCGATTTAAGGATTATATATCCACACCAAAACCTAATCTTTACCAGTCCTTGCATACTACCGTCATTGCCAAAGAAGGCATTCCCTTTGAAGTGCAGATACGTACCTGGGAGATGCATTATACGGCGGAATACGGTATCGCCGCCCATTGGAAGTATAAATTGGGCTTGACAAAAAGCGACGCGTTTGAGCAGCGCTTGGTTTGGATTCGCCAAATGCTGGAGAACCAACAGGATAACGAGGATGCCACGGATTTGGTGCGCACTATAAAATCGGATTTGGCGCCGGAAGAAGTATTTGTCTTTACCCCGAAAGGGGATGTGATTAGTTTGCCTTCGGGCGCTACAGTTATTGATTTCGCTTATGCCATCCATAGCGCGGTAGGAAACCGGATGGTTGGGGCTAAAGTGGATAAACGGATTGTTCCCATTGATTATAAAGTAAAAACAGGCGAGATCATTGAGGTTCTCACCACCAAGGAAGTGGGGCACGGCCCCAGCCGTGACTGGTTAAAAATTGTCAAAACCAGCGAAGCCCGCAACAAGATCCGACAGTGGTTCAAAAAAGAAAAGCGGGAAGAAAATATTGTAGAAGGCCGCGGGGAACTAGAGAGGGAATTCCGCCGAAATAATATTATTTTACCGGAACCAGAGATGAAGGAGTTTTTAGAATCGATTGCCAAGCGGCAGCATTGTAGTACGGTGGAAGATCTTTTTGCCGCCATTGGATATGGCGGGGTTCAGCTTTGGCGAATTATCCCCCGGATCAAAGAGGAATTTAATAAGCTGAAAAAACCGCTGGAACCAATCATTTTGGAACAGAAATCCCAAAGTAGTACCACGCACAGTAAAGCTTCCAGCGGGGTGATCATCGAGGGAATTGACAACTGCCTGATCAAGTTTTCCAAATGCTGCAACCCGTTGCCAGGCGATGAAATCATAGGTTTTATCACCCGTGGATACGGGGTTTCTATCCATAAAAGGGAGTGCACCAATGTTCCCAAGGATATAGCATCCTGCGCAGAACCGGCTCGCTGGGTCAAGGCTCACTGGGCGGGGGAAGTGAAAGAGGAATTCAAATCCACCTTGGAAATCGTGGCTACCAACCGCGCCGGATTGTTGGCGGATATAACCATTCAGCTTTCCAATATGCATTTGTTTATCCATACATTAAATTCAAGAGAGACGAAAGATAATCACGCGATTATCTATGCCACCATCACGGTCAATGGATTAGACCACTTAAAAACGGTTATGTCGAAGCTTTCCCAAATCAACGGTATCTTATCCATTGGCAGATCGTAAAATTGTTTATGAAAAGAAAGGAACTTTATGAGAGCAGTATTACAAAGAGTACGCTGTGCTAGCGTGACAGTGGGGGAAAAAGAGGTTGGTACGATAGGAGAGGGACTGCTTATCCTATTAGGAGTGGAACAGGGGGATACCATAGAGCAAGCCCAAAAGCTGGCCGCTAAAATTGCAGTGATGCGTATTTTTGAGGATGAAAATGGAAAATTAAACCGTTCTCTTCTGGATATTGGAGGGGGAGCTTTGGTGGTTTCCAATTTTACTTTATGTGCCGATTGCCGCAAGGGGACACGGCCGTCCTTTACCAATGCGGCGGATCCCCAACAGGCTGATGCACATTACCAAAATTTTTGTCGCTTGCTGAAAGAGCAAGGGATATCCTATGTGCAAACCGGCCAATTCGGGGCGGATATGCAAGTTTCGCTTGTAAATGATGGACCGGTTACTATTGTACTAGAGGCAGATCAGGAGGGAATTCATTGAATATACAACGTTTTCTGACAGGACCATTGGATGTAAATTGCTATTTAATTGTGGATGAGTCCACAGGAAAGGCCGCGGTTTTAGATCCCGGCGGGCTTACTCCCCAATTGGAAGCGGCCATTCAAAAAGCAGGAGAAAGCAATGTGGAACAGATATTGCTGACCCATGGACACTTTGATCATATTGGCGGAGTGGCTGCTTTACAGAAAAAAACAGGAGCCAAAATATTCCTGCATGAAGCAGATCGGGACTTTCCAGGGGAAAGCTCCTTGAATCTTTCACGGATGGCTATCGGCGGAGAAGTGCCAAATTTTTCCGTGGATCGGCTGCTCAAGGATGGAGAAACTTTTTCTCTGGGCGAGACCGTCTTTACAGTGATTCACACACCGGGGCATACCCAGGGAAGCTGCTGCTATATAGCCGGGAACGCACTGTTTACCGGGGATACCTTGATGAAAGAAAGCGTAGGACGTACAGATTTTCCCACAGGGAGTATGCCCCAACTGATGAAGTCGTTACAACAATTGGCTTTGTTGCCGGGGGACTATATTATCTATCCCGGACATGGCAGTCCTTCCACCTTAGACGAGGAACGAAAAAGAAATCCATATTTAGGAATGATGTTATGATATCACTTATCATTGATAACCACGATTTCCACTATGAATTGGAAAACCTGTGCCGCGTTTTTTATCCCAACGAAAAAATTTGTACCGTTCACAAACAAACAGAAGAAGGGACAACCATCGTCTATACGGGCCGCATGCAAGAAGAAGAGCAGGAACTGTTGACAGTCCGCGTGAAGGAGGAGGGACAGATCAAAGAAAAGTCTTGCCGTATCTCCTCCTTTCAGCCCGATCTGGAAGAGGAATGCGAACGGGCGTTAGCAGTATTGCTTTATGATATTTTGGTAGAAATAACAGGGATTCATCCTAGCTGGGGGATTTTGACGGGGGTGCGCCCTATCAAATTGATGCGCCGATTGATGGAATCGGAAGGAGGGGAAGAGGGAGCGAGGAATTATTTTCAAGACCGCCTGCTAGTATCCTCCCAAAAAACACAACTGGCCATAACTACTATGAAGGCGGAACAAAAACTGCTTTCGCTATCCCGTCCAGATTCTTATAGCTTATATGTTTCCATCCCTTTTTGCCCGACCCGCTGCGCGTACTGTTCTTTTGTATCCCAGTCCGTAGAGAAAGCCAAACGCCTGATACCGGAGTATGTTACTCTGTTATGCCAAGAATTGGATGAGACCGCCCGGATTGCCAGAGACATTGGGCTGAGGTTGGAAACCGTATATATCGGGGGAGGAACGCCTACTACCCTGAGCCCGGATCAACTGCATCAGGTATTACAAACAATCCATAGGAGTTTTGATCTCTCCCATTGCCGGGAATTTACTGTAGAGGCGGGCAGACCGGACACCATTACGCGGGAAAGGCTAGCCGCCTTAAAAGACTTTAGGGTAGACCGTATCAGTATCAATCCTCAGACATTCAACGATCATGTACTCCAAGTGATCGGCAGGAAGCATACCACGGAACAAACCCGGACCGCTTTTTCTTTGGCCCGAGAGATGGGATTTTCTCATATCAATATGGACTTAATTGCAGGATTACCAGAGGATCATTACGATAGTTTTTGCCAAACGTTAGAGCAAGTCTGTGCGTTACATCCGGAAAGCATCACAATTCATACCCTTTCTATGAAAAAATCCTCCCAGCTAACCTGTCAAGGGAGAAAACTTTACAGAGACGAGTGTCAGGAAACCGCCGATATGTTGGAATTTGCCGGAAAAGTTTTGCCTCAAAAGGAATATTTCCCTTATTATTTATACCGCCAGAGCCGTATGGTAGGTAATTTAGAAAATGTCGGATGGGCGAAAGCGGGATATGAAGGGCTATATAATGTATATGTGATGGACGAAACCCACACTATATTGGCATGTGGAGCGGGTTCTGTGACGAAGTTAAAAGAGCCCGGCGGGGAATATTTGCAGAGAGTGTTCAATTTTAAATATCCGTATGAATATAATTCTCGATTTGCAGAAATGTTGGAACGTAAAAAAGCAATTTCGGCATTTTATCAACAGTTTGGACAGGTACCGTTATGTCAGAAATAATTTTCGTTAACCTTTGTAAAGCTATTTAACTTTTCAGTGAAATCTTATGTTAGGTCTCTCCTTTTCGAGGAAAGGAGAGGCAGAGATCCGCTGATATTTCTATTCCTCTTAAAAGATCATTTCGTAAAGACAAGTTTTTATTATTAGATGCCGGATCTCGAAAGCTAAATTTTGTCCCCATCTTCTCTTCCTTTTCATATAATGGAATATTTCAGAAAAGGAGGGAATGGTATGGCAATCAAAATCTTTATAGATCAGGGGCATAACCCACAGAACCCAAATTCTGGTGCAGAGGCTAATGGAGTAAGGGAACAGGATGTCACATATGATGTGGGAGTGCGCCTGGGAAACCTATTAAGAGCAAATCCTAATTTTGAGGTAAGGCTTTCCCGCAATAGCCCTACGGAGCAGTTGGGCACCAGCAATGCCACCAGTCTGCAAGCCCGGGCTACTATGGCAAATGATTGGGGAGCGGATTACTTTATCAGTTTACACTGCAATGCTAGCAGCAATACGGAGGCCAGCGGCAGCGAGGCTTATGTATATAGCCTTTCCAGTCCAGCTTATCGGATGGGGGAACTGATTCTAGATGGTTTAAACTATCGGATGGGAATGGAAAACAGAGGGGTATTCGCCCGCCCAAGCCTATATGTGTTACGGGCGACTAAGATGCCCGCCGTACTAGTGGAGATGGGATTTCTTACCAATCTCAATGACGTCTATTTACTAACCCATGATCCTGAAGGATTTGCCCGCGGTATTTATAATGGAATTTTGATGTATTATGGGCTCCTTTAAAAATTCAGATGTATCGTGATGAAATGCAAGAAAGAGATGACAGCCCGTTGAGGGCCGTCATCTCTTTCTTAGTCAATTTTTGTTTTCAAAGGGCTACCAGGCCAGAGGAAAGCGGCCGGCAACCTCTTCTATCTGTTCTTTTGTGGCAAGCCAAGGATGAAATGCAGTGGCGCTGCCCGCGCATAATCCCATATGGAATCCCTGCGCATAACTGCCCTGGCGCAAATAGCCATATAGGAACCCGGCAACCATGCTGTCTCCGGCGCCTACCGCATTGACTAGCGTTCCCTTTGGAGAAGGGCTTTGAAAAATAGATCCATCGTCCGTTAACAAAATAGCCCCTTCTCCTCCCCGGGAAACCAAGACATTTTGCGCCCCTTCTTTTTGCAGCAGCTTGGCATAATGGATGATTTGCTCTGGGGTTTGCAATTGTTTTCCAAATAATTCGCCAAGCTCCATGTGATTTGGCTTTATGAGAAAAGGATGGTAAGGAAGGACATTCCATAAAAGTCTCCCCGTAGCATCTACGACAAAAAGGACGCCCCGCCCCTGTAACTGCCTACAAATCCGCTCATAGATATCTTCTGGTAGCGTATGAGGGATGGATCCAGCCAATACCAAAATATCCCCTTGCCGGAGGCCGTCCAATTGAGAAAAAAGCTGCCGTTGGGCATCTTCAGGGATTTCCGGCCCTTGGCCGTTGATATCGGTTTCGGATTGGCTTTTGATTTTTACGTTGATGCGCGTATATCCTGCGACAGGGATGAAATGGGCTTGACATCCGTATTCTTGCAGCATGGTTTCTAATGCAGCTCCGGTAAATCCGGCCTGAAAGCCTAACATTGTGCTTTCCATCCCTAAGTTTTGGAGAACTATAGAGACATTGATTCCCTTGCCTCCCGGATAGATCTGTTCTTTCTGCGTTCGGTTGACTTCTCCTAAGGTTAACGGATCTACCCAAATCGTATGATCTAAAGAAGGGTTGAAAGTCACTGTATAAATCATAGTGCCGGTTTCCTCCATTTTTAAACAAGATTTTAAATTTCCAAAAGGGACACGCTAAACCTGTACCCTATTTTTCCTCTTATCATAACATTATGAAAAATTGAAAATCAATCCTTAATAAGAGATTTTTGATCACTATGATTAAGCAGGGAGCATTTGACAATGATAACAGATAGATTTAAACTAAAACCAAATCCAAGGATCTCTTGTTTTTTCCGGATGGTTTATCCGTGAGAAATATGTTATTATATTACCAGGAATAGAAAACGCAAATAAGGAATATATAGGTAAGGAATGTTTTCCTTTGTAAAGGAAATTGATTTTACACTGAAAGAAAGCAGGTGATTGTTTATGACTTACCTGGGAAATATGTATTATAAATTTTCTTATCATTTAGAACAAATCAATGAGAGCGCTCAGAAAAACCCGCAGGACTTTGTGGATAAAATGGAAGCTTGTTATCAAGAACAGATCCAGGGGATTGCAGGAGAATTACAAGGTCATTGCAAGGTAGTTCTGTTGGCGGGTCCTTCGGGCAGTGGGAAGACAACGACTGCCCACATGCTGAGGGATCAGTTACAGAAATGGGGGACAGATACCACCATTGTTTCCTTGGATGATTTTTATTTAGGAATTCCACAGACGCCACGGTTGCCTAATGGCGAATATGACTATGAATCCGTCCATGCTTTGGATCTGGAGGAGATCCATCGTTGCCTTTTGGGGTTGCTCCAGCAAGGAAGCTGTGAAAAACCCAATTTTGATTTTGTCACAGGCAAGCCTTTTCCTCATCGAACGAAAGTAGAGTTAGGGAAAAATGGAATCGCCATTGTAGAGGGAATCCATGCCCTGAATCCAGCGATTGCACAGAATCTACCCTCTCAAGGATTGGTAAAGTTATATTTGAGCGTAAAACAGGGCATTGAGGCAGGACAACATCAAACGATATTGGAACCAAGGGATCTGCGGTTTATCCGGCGGTTGACAAGGGATTATCGATATCGTGGCGTGGATCCGGTACGTATGATTTCTATGTGGGACAATGTATGTCGGGGAGAAGATTTATATATCCATCCTTTCCAGCATTCCAGCGATTACACGATCAATTCCATCCACATCTACGAACCTTGTGTTTTTCTTTCGGTTGCATTGCCGTTGTTAAAAGAGATTCCTGAGGACCATAAGGAGTTCCCTTATGCGCAGCGTTTGATTAGAGGATTAAATTCTTTTGTCCCCATTGCCCCGGAACGAGTTCCTTCTACCTCTCTTTTGCGGGAATTTATCGGGAAGGATTGAGAAGATTGAGGGAAAAAGTCTTGTTAACAAAGATTTTATAATTGGGTCACAGCCTTTTGGTTGTATGTCTTTTGGAGACGTGTTATAATCAAAATATCCCAGAGATAGGATATTTTGAGAATAAAGTTGGTAATAGGGATCTATTTAAGATAGGAGTGATTTTTCATGGGATTGTTGGAGGACGTTGTTTACAACGCCAGAGCGGCGGTAAATGCTGTGGGCCAAAAAGCAGGCCAGATTGTGGATATTTCCAAACTGAGGCTCAATGCGGCAGATCTCAACAATGAGATTTCCAAGCGCTTTGAATCATTGGGGCGGATTGTCTACGATGCACAGAAGACAGAAAATTCTTCTGCGGATTTGGTAGAGGAATGTGTCGCTGCAATTGACGACCTGTATCAGCAGCTGGACGAAGTTAACGATCAGATCGCTATTGCTAGAAACCGAATTAAATGTAAAAGCTGTGGATATGAGAATACCCAAGAGGCGGTCTATTGTAGCCGTTGCGGGGCAAAACTGATAGAAGAAACCAAGGCGGAACCAGCCCACGAGGAGCCTGCACAGTCATCTGCGTCTCAAGAGGCTGACGAGCCGGTGCAGGAACCGGTTTCTTCTGCCCAAGAGGATGAAACGGAAGAGCAGGAGGATAAATCCTAATTTGGTAGCCATGAAAGAGGAAGAGGGGAGAAAAGGCCCCTCTTCTTTGTTATACAAAATAATTGAGATTCCCCAATAGAAATATCACCAAGAATGTTCCGAAGATTTTTGATAAACTTCGTGGAATCATAACATTTTCAGGAAAAAGTGACGGAAAACCTGTACATATGAATGGGAATAGAGTAATATAATAAACCAGACGCAATCGAAAAAATGGATGGGATGTGTTGCAATGGAGGTAAGAGCAAAGGCCGGAAGAAGTGAGAAAAGGGTTAATCATTCTTTTCTGCAGGGGGCTTTGATTTTAACCATAGGAATGGCGGTCGTCAAACTGATCGGCGCGCTATTTAAAATACCATTGGCAAGTATCTTGGGCACTACAGGTATGGGGTACTTTACAGCGGCGTATGACTTGTATAATCCGCTGTTTACTTTAGCAACGGCAGGATTCCCCGTAGCAATTGCCCGGATGGTTTCAGAGAGCGTAACCCGCAAGAGATTTCGGGATGTTAGAAAAATTCATCGGGTATCGATTCCTACGTTTGCTTTGCTGGGCGTCGTCGGATTTCTGCTGATGATGATAGGATCTACCTTTTACGCCAACTTTGTTTCCTCTCCCGGCGTAAAATATCCAATTTGGGTGCTGGCGCCTACCATTCTTTTTGCCTGTTTGATGTCGATTTACCGCGGGTATTATGAAGGTATGCGCAACATGACCCCCATCGCGGTTTCCGAGATTATTGAGGCGGTCAGCAAATTGATTGTGGGTTTGACTGCTTCCTATGCGGTCATCCAAATCGGCATGAGCCAATACGCCGCTACGCAAACCGTGTTTGGTATCGCCTGCGAATCAGAAGAAGCCGCCAGTAACGCTGTGCTTCCCTTTGCCGCTGCCGGTGCTATCCTAGGCATTACGGTTGGATCCATATTTGGTTTCTTATTCTTATTTCTCCGTTATAAGAGAAAGGGAGACGGGATCACCAGGCAGGAATTGATCACTTCCCCCCGTCCCAGAAGCAACCGCGCTACTGTAAAAGCACTGATCCGTATTGCGATTCCCGTGGCGTTGGGAGCTTTGGTAATCAATATTGCAACCTTTATTGATTCCGCTTTGATCCAACGCAGAATTGCGGATATTATGAGTTCTCAGCCAGATATCTTATTAGGACTTTATCCAGAGGTGATTACACCGGATAAAGTGGATAAAGCGCAGACGACTTTATACGGCTGCTATTCTATGGCCATGACATTGATGATGCTGATTCCCGCTATTACGCAGGTATTTGGCATTAGTGCATTGCCTTCTGTTACCGCAGCCTGGACAGAGGGAAGCCGTCGGAAAATAAAAAAGAGTATTGAATCAGTCCTTCGGATTACTACCCTCATCACCATTCCCGCGGGGCTGGGAATAGCCGTTATGGCTCACCCTATCGCAGAGTTGCTTTATTTAAAATCCGATAATCAGGCAGATATCACTGTGGTAGGAAATGTGTTGTCCTTGTTGGGTTTTGCAGGGATTTTTGTTGCTATTAACACCCCTATTTGTAGTATGCTGCAGGCCATTGGGCGAGTAGATCTGCCTGTAAAACTGATGTCCATTGGCGTTATCATAAAAGTGGTGCTGAATTATACGATGGTGGGTATTCCAGAGATCAATATCCAGGGGGCGGGAACCGGTACTTTGGTGTGTTATGCTTTTATTTCCATCTCAGCGCTGTATTTCCTATGTAAAGAAACGCATATCCTGCCGAATTTTATTTCTGTATTTGTGAAACCTCTCATTGCCGCAGGGCTTTGCGCAGCATCTGCCTATGTTTCCTACTCTTTATTGAGCAAATTTGTGCTGGGAGGAAGGATTTCCACCATTATTTCCCTCTGCATTGCAGTGCTCGTGTATGTAATAGCGCTGTTTTGTCTGAGAGCAATCTCCAAAGATGATGTGATGATGTTGCCCAAAGGACAAAAAATTGCGAAAATACTTGAAAAGCATAGATGGATAGGTTAAAATAAAAACCAGCTTTTGTATTTTTAGGTAAAGGAAGTAGCGTTGTGGAATTTCATCAAAAAGACCGCTATGAAATGCAGGACTTGCTGGATATTATGAAAATACTTCGTTCCCCGGAGGGATGTCCTTGGGACCGCGAGCAGACCCATCAGAGCATCCGTTCCAATTTCATTGAAGAAACGTATGAAGCGATTGAAGCGATTGATACGGAAAACCGGGAACTTCTTCAGGAAGAGCTGGGAGACGTCCTGCTCCAGGTAGTTTTCCATGCGCAAATGGAAGAAGAAAAGCAATCCTTTACGTATGCAGATGTGGTAGACGGTATCTGCAAAAAATTAATTATCCGCCATCCCCATATTTTTTCCGATGTTACGGCGCATACTAGTGATGAGGTTCTCAAAAATTGGGATGCCATTAAGATGCGTACCAAGTCTCAACGTATGCAGAGCCAAGCCATGGATAGCGTATCGAAAGCGCTGCCCTCTTTGATGAGAAGCACAAAAATTCAGCAAAAGGCTGCAAAAGTAGGTTTTGATTGGCCGGATGTGGATGGTGCCTTAGACAAAGTTTCAGAAGAATTGGAGGAACTGAAAGAGGCTATCAGAGAAAAGGATGCTCAACACCAGGATGAAGAACTGGGGGATGTGTTATTTTCTGTTGTGAATGTGGCAAGATTTTTAAAAGTAGATAGTGAACATGCATTGTCAAAGGCTTGCGATAAATTTGTGCAACGGTTTTCTATGGTAGAAGAAATGGCAAAAGAAAAGGGATTGGATATGAAAGAAGCCTCCTTGGAGGAACTGGATGGTCTCTGGGAGAAGGCGAAAAAACAGAATTGACATTCTCAGCGGGTCTTATTTTTAAAAAGAAAGTAGAACTGCTGTGGAATATAAGAAATAGATATAGAGGAATTCTGTATCTAGGTAGTACCACGTGTAATATAAAATAACGGAGGTTTATTAACATGAACAAAACAGAATTGATTATGGCTGTTGCTGAAAAGGCAGAGCTTTCCAAAAAGGACGCTGATAAGGCTGTTAATGCAATGCTTGATACCATTATGGAGACAGTGGCTCTGGAAGAGAAGGTACAGATTGTTGGTTTTGGAACATTCGAGATACGCAACCGCAGCGAGAGACAGGGACGCGATCCCAGAACCAACTCTCCGATCACCATTCCGGCGTCAAAGGTACCTGCTTTTAAAGTTGGTAAGGCGTTCAAAAACGCGGTGGAAGACTAATCGTTTTGTGTTGACATATGTTTTGAGAGCGCGGCGAAGGGAGTTTCTTCGCTGTGCTCTCTTTTTTCCTGGTAGCAAGGATTTTCTTCATGATTTATTTTTTTGTTTTTTAGGAGGACCTATATGCGTTTAGATAAATATTTAAAAATTTCCCGAATCATTAAACGGAGAACCATTGCCAATGAGGCATGTGATGCGGGAAGAGTACTGGTAAACGGCAAACCAGCCCGCGCTTCTTATGACGTAAAAGTGGGAGATATTTTAGAATTACAACTGGGCAGCCGTACTATGAGAGTAAAGGTACTAGCAGTAAACGAATACGCTAAAAAAGAAGAGGCCGGCGATTTATATCAAGTGTTAGAAGGATAGAATTCTGTTTTATCGGATACTCCCTTATGTCATATTACCGACAGACAAGTCATACATATGAACTATGATCTTGTTTGGGAGGGAAGCAATTTTGACAGAGGAAAAAAAGACGGTAAAAATGCCGCATAGTTTGATATTAGAAAATAGAAAGAATATGACCATCACAGGAGTTTCCGATGTAGACAGTTTTGATGAACAGGCGGTAGTGGCTTATACAGACCTAGGGGAACTAACGGTCAAAGGAAGAAATCTCCATATCAATAAATTAAGCGTAGAGACAGGGGAACTCTCCCTGGAAGGAGAGATTGTATCGATGAGCTACACAGAGAATCAAGCAAGCAGCGGGGGCTTTTTGTCCAAACTGTTCCGATAGGAAGTGAGCTTTTGGAACAATCTCTATCCAGTCAGCCTATTATTTTTGGGTATGCCTGCTTGTTTGGAATTCTATTGGGAGCATATTACGATATCTTCCGGATTATCAGGATTCTTACGGCCAGCGAACGCCGCCATATTTTTTTTCAAGATGTTTTCTATTTAGGTAGCTGCGGCGTGTTAACCTTTTTGTTTACGTTTGCTGCTAACAAAGGGGAGTTCCGATTCTATATCTTAGCGGGCGAGATCATCGGGTGGTGTGTGTATCATTTGACAGTGGGAGCAGTGACGCTTCGTTTGATCAAGTGGATCGTATCCCTTTTAGAAAAAAGTATAGCCTTTTTGAACGTCCATTTTTTTGGGCCAGCTTTTCGGATCTCTCAAAAAGTAGCGGGCCTAATGGGACGTCCGGTATGTTCTTTTTTTTGTTTTATAAAAAAAAGTGTAGCGAAATCAAAAATACGCTTGAAACAACGGGGCAAAGTAGTGTATAATGCAGATAAGCGTGTGGCTGGGAAAAATCAGAAAAAAACAAAAAGGAAGAAGAGAGCATGAGAGTTATTAAACGTAAAAAATCAAAAAAGCATATCTTCTTTCGTTTAGCAGTATTGGCCCTTGTGGCGTATGTTGCGGTGTCATTGGTCAACCAGCAGGTACAGATCCGCGCAAAAGAGCAAGAGTTGGAAGCTCTTAATCAACAGATTGAAATTGTGGAAATCAAAAACACAGATATAAAACGCGTATTGGATTCGGATGATGAAGAAGTGAAAGATTATATCGAGCGCGCAGCGCGCGAGGGAAATCTGAATTTGACATATCCCGGCGAACGTGTTTTTATTAATATAGCTGGCAACTAAAAGCTTCAGGAGCTAAGGAGGAAATTGTTACTGTATGCAGCTTGAGGTAGGAATGGTTCTGGAAGGCAAAGTGACTGGAATTACCAAGTTTGGCGCATTTGTCGAGCTTCCCGGAGGAAAAACGGGAATGGTACATATTTCGGAGGTTGCACCGACGTTTGTAAAAGAAATCCGGGATTTTGTAACGGAAAACCAGACAGTCAAGGTAAAGATTCTCAATATTGGAGAGGATGGTAAAGTCAGCCTTTCCATGAAAAAGGCAATGGAAATGGAACGCACGTCTAATCATCGTGCCCCTCGTCCGGCGAGACCGGGCAATTTTGAGTGGCAGTCACGGAGAAACAACAGCGAACCAGCCAGCTTTGAGGATATGATGTCCCGTTTTAAACAGACAAGTGATGAGAAAATGTCTGATTTGAAGCGAGTGACCGAAAATAAACGGGGAGGATTTTCCCGCCGTGGGGGAAATCAGTCCCGATAACGGAAAGAAAAGAGCGGAGTGTGTAGAGCGCTCCGCTCTTTTTGTCAGGAAATAGGAAAAGGAGTTCTTATGTTACTAGTGAATGCGACAATCCATACGATGGAAGGAGATCCGATCGATCAGGGATATCTTTGGATTCAGGAAGATAAAATTGCTGAAATAGGATCCATGGATCAGCTTACTGATAAGGATCAAGAAACCCTGGACCTAAAAGGGAAACACATTTATCCAGGTTTTATAGATGCCCATACCCATTTAGGAATGTTTGAAGACGGCTTGACTTTTGAGGGAGACGACGGCAATGAGGAAACAGATCCCATTACCCCACATCTTCGGGGAATAGATGCAGTAAATCCCATGGATCGTTGTTTTTCAGAGGCGTTGGATGCGGGCGTTACCACAGTTGTCACAGGTCCGGGCAGCGCAAATGCCATTGCAGGTCAAATGGTAGCCCTAAAAATCAGTGGACATCGGGTTGATTCCATGATTTTAAAAGATCCTGTAGCGATCAAATTTGCATTGGGAGAAAACCCAAAATCGGTTTATCATGGAAAAAACCAGATGCCCTCCACCCGTATGGCCACAGCTGCCGTGATTCGGGAACAGTTGTATAAAACGGTTCGGTACCAGGAAGAAAAGCGTAAAGCAGAGGAAGATAGCGATTCCTATGACCCGCCGGAATACGATGCCAAATGCGAAGCCCTCCTTCCTTTATTGGAACGGAAAATAGAGGCCCATTTTCATGCCCACCGTGCAGATGATATTTTTACAGCTATTCGCATAGCCAAAGAATTTAACATTGACTATGTTATCGTACATGGAACAGAGGGACATTTGATAGAAGAGGATTTGGTACAAGAAAGGGCCCGGGTACTGGCAGGACCTATTTTATGTGACCGCTCTAAGCCGGAGCTGAGGGAATTGACTCCTAAAAATCCTGGGATTTTAAATAAAGCGGGAGTCCCTACTGCGATTATCACTGACCATCCCGTTATTCCTATCCAATATTTGCCTGTATGCGCTGCGTTAGCTGTGCGGGAAGGTATGGATCCAGGACAGGCACTGCGCGCTATTACTATTGTTCCCGCTCAAATTTGTGGACTCGACCATCGAGTAGGCTCTTTAAAAAAAGGGAAAGATGCCGACTTTTCTGTGTTTTCTGGGGATCCCTTGCAATTACCCGTCAAGCCGGATATGGTATTCTGCAATGGGAAAAGGGTAAGATAGCTTAAAATGAAAGCAGAAAATTTCGTCATGGAAGGTATTGTCTTGTTTTTGAAATAAAATAGAACAGGAAATAAGAAAATATTTTAAAGTTTTTATGAAAATCTTTCGCAATCTCTTTCTATTTTTTGTGTAATGTAGTATAATATAGACAGAGCAAAGAAAAGGATGTCCCAAAAGAGGGTCTTTGTTCTCAGATAGAGGAATATCTGATGCAACATTCCAGCCTACATTTTTATCTAAGGAGGACAGTACCATGAAAATTGCCATTACCAGTAGAAAGGTTAATTTGAGAGATAATTTTAAGGAACGTGTAGAGAAGAAACTATCGAAATTCAATCGTATCTTTGGTGAGGACGCACAGGCAAATGTTACCGTTACACTGGAGAAGAACCGGCAGACCGTAGAGGTAACCATTCGGCAGAATGGCATGGTATACCGTGCGGAACAGACCGCAGAAGAGATGAACGATGCCTTAGATGCAGTGGTAGATGTATTGGGTAGGCAGATTCGGAAAAATAAATGTCGCCTGGAGAAAAAGATGCGCGCCGCTGTTTTGGACGATTTTTTGGCTCATGAAGATGTTTCGGATGAGACGGACGATGTAGAAGAACAAGAATATCAGGTAGTGCGTTCCAAACGTTTTCCGGTAAAGCCTCTGGACGTAGAAGAAGCGATTTTACAGATGAACATGGTAGGACATCAATTTTACATGTACCGTAATGCGGAAACAGGGGAAATCAACGTAGTATACCGGCGGAAAGACGGTACTTATGGTTTATTGGAACCCGAAGTATAACAGATTTTTGTTTAATTGGTGAATAGAGAGAAAAACAGGGCGGAGCAAAGCCTCCGTCCTGTTTTTCTATGTACTATATAAAGAGGGATAGGAGCGAACAAAATGGAACAGAATTATGTTTGTCCTTGCCTATTAGGGTTGGAAGGACTGGTAGCAGGTGAATTGCGGGCTATGGAGGTTCCCCATGTGGAAGCACAAAATGGGAGAGTACTCTTTCGTGGAGGAGAAGATATCTTAGCTCGTGTTAATTTAGGGTCTCGATATGCGGAACGAGTACAGATTTTGGTGGGAAGCTTTCCAGCTCGTAGTTTTGAAGAGTTATTTGAAGGGGTGAAAGGCCTTCCTTGGGAACAATGGATCGGGAAAAAAGACGCTTTCCCGGTAAAAGGACGTTCTCTCAATTCCAAATTGACCAGCATCCCAGATTGTCAGGCTATTATCAAAAAAGCTGTTGTAGAGCACTTAAAGATGTGCTATCGACTTCCTTGGTTTGAAGAGTCGGGCCCCCTGCATCAAATCCAATTTTTAATTATGAAAGATCAGGTTCAGATCATGTTGGATACTTCTGGGCCTGGTTTACATAAACGAGGCTATCGGGCCATTGCTACACAGGCCCCGATCAAGGAAACGTTGGCGGCTGCTATGTGTTTCCTGTCTCGAGTGCGTTCCGATTCTGTTCTCATCGATCCTTTTTGCGGTTCTGGAACGATAGCAATCGAAGGAGCTCTGTTGGCTTTGAATATCGCGCCAGGGCTAAAACGTTCCTTTGCAGTGGAACGATGGGAGAGCAGTAATCCCCAGGTATGGAGTAGGGAGAGAGAACGGGCACAAGAACAAATTCGCCGGGACGCATTTTTTCAGGCTTATGTGTATGATATCGATCAGGAGGCGCTGTCACTCGCTTTAAAGAATGCGAAGAAGGCGGGGGTATCTGCGAGGATTACAGGGAAGCAACAAGATATACGGGAATTTGCCTGTGAAGGGGAACGGGGAACAGTGGTATGCAACCCCCCTTATGGGGAGAGGCTTTTGGACGTGAACCGCGCAGAAGAACTTTATGAAGTAATGGGAAAGGTTTTTATTCAAAAGAGAGGATGGAGCTACACTGTCATCAGCCCGGATACAGATTTTGAGAGATGTTATGGAAGAAAAGCAGATAAACGTCGAAAACTCTATAATGGTATGATTCCTTGCCAGATTTACCAATATTTTAAGAATCAATCAAAATAGTGCTCAGATAAGCACCATACAAAAAAGGATGTGCCGCAGAATTCTTTTTCTGCGGCACATCCTTTTTTCAATCCTTAGTCTAACACCAGTGAAGGGGCTGTATAAACGCGCGATGCCAATTCGGAATCCAAAAGGTATAGTCCTTTTGGATCCTCCCCAAACAATTCAAATCGCTTAACGAGATCATTGGTGTTCTTTTCTTCTTCCCCTTGTTCTTTTACGAACCAATCTAAAAACTGCACGGTACGGAAGTCTTTCAGGCGATGAGCCTCCGCGTATAATTCGTGAATGTGTGAAGTAATATAACGTTCATGTTCTAAAGCAGCTTCCAAAGGCATTTTAGGATTCGAGAACGACTGATTTGGCGCGGGAATTTCCATCAATTGCACATGAGTATCATTATTTAAAAGATATATGCGAAATAGCATGGCATGATCCCGTTCTTCTTGGGTTTGGATGGTAAACCAATTGGCAAAACCGTCCAAGCCTTGATCAGAATAGTAATTGGCAATTTCCAAATAAAGATAGGCCGAGAAAAATTCTCGATTCAACTGCTTATTTAACATATCGGCCATTTCCTGCTGAAGCATTGAAAAAAACCTTCTTTCCAAAAGATGTCTAGTTTTTATTATGCATAGAAACGATATTCGTTATGCAATAATTTCCCCATCTACTGTGCCTGGCAGACCAGCTGCATTGGCTTCATCGGTATCGATATGCATTGCAGGCGCAAAATCTGCACGCACGCGAACCACGACGTCTCCAAAGGTTAACTCGCGTTCGTTGGCTCCGACTTTTACGGAAACAACCTGCTTATCCTGTAAATTGTATTCTTTAGCAGATTCTAAGCTCATATGGATATGGCGTTTTGCAGCGATTACTCCACAGGAAATTTCTACTTCTCCTGCGGGACCGATCAACTTGCAGCCAGGGGTTCCTTCGAGGTCGCCGGATTCCCGAATAGGAGGAACAATGCCAATTTTTCTGGCATCCGTCAAAGAGAGCTCTACCTGTGTTTGTTTGCGTTCCGGGCCTAAGATAGAAACGTTGGGAAGCTCCCCTTTGGGACCGACAACAGTTACCCGTTCATAACAGGCAAACTGCCCTGGTTGGGATAAATCCTTTTTGTTTGTCAATTTGGCGTCCGGACCAAACAGGGTGGCGAGATCCTCCTTGGTAACATGGACATGACGTGCAGAAGTTTCAACCATAATTTTCAAAGTGCAACAGCTCCTAATATAATTGATTTGACCGTCTCCATTGTAACGCGATCCCTAACAAAATTCAACCATATCCGTGCGATTTTTCCCAAAATCCTTTATAAAGGGAATTCAATGTTTTCTTCTAATTTGTAGTTTTTCAATCCAGCCCTTTTTATATTTCAAGGAAATATAGCCGATGATACAGGCGACCAAAGCGCCGGAGGCATCTAAAATTAAATCTTTCATGGTATCCATGAGAGCTGTACGGCCTACCAGTGGGGTGCCGTCCTCTAAATAAGCTTTTTGCATGTTGAGGCCCAATAACCCGTCAAAGGAAAATTCGTAAATTTCCCAAAAGACTCCTAATGTGATGGCAAAACAGAATGCAAAAACCACAACAAAAAGGGGGCTAAGATTGATAGGAACACGATCTTCTCTGTTGAGCAGCGTCACAAAGGAAAAACCCAAAGCTCCCAGCATGGCCCCGCTAAATCCATGCAGTATAGTATCCCAATTGGGGATATCGTAATAGAAATTCCGAACTTCTCCTAAATAAATGGCACAATAAAGAAAAACAAGGAATAATACATACATCACAGAAGGAATTTCAATGCGCAGTTTTCGGGAAATCAAGCTGGGCAATATCATAGCTAAAATACCCAGGGAGCATTGAAGTAGCATCAAAACGTAATCACTTTTGGTTCGTTCAAAGGGTTGGGGGGATTCTTCTGATCCTGGAGCGATAAAAAGATGAATGACCAAAAAAAGGATAGAGAGAATCAAAGAGAGAAAAACGATCGTTGCAATGATCCCCTGCACATTCCATCGTATCTTTTTAAATGAATGTTTTTTCATGAGGTCTCCTCCTTGGTATCGATTACTCTTAGCATCTTATCATATAAGATGGGGAACAACAAGAAGGTTTGTCGATAAATCGAAGATAGGTTCAAAAAATTATGAAAACTATGATGTTGTAGGATAATTTTTGTTTTTATGGTATAATGGTTAAAAATATTTGACAGGAGGTTATATTGTGCAAAAGGGTAGAGTTATTCAAGTAGAGGAGAAAGTACCATTCTCCTTACTAGCGCCGCTCAGTGTGCAGCATATGTTTGCCATGTTTGGCGCATCCGTCCTGGTACCGACTGTATTTGGTATCAATCCGGCAATTGTTTTATTTATGAATGGAATTGGAACACTGTTGTTTATCTTGATTACCAAGGGGAAAGCGCCCGCATACCTGGGGTCTAGCTTTGCGTTTTTGGGACCTGGCGGATTGGTCATCAGCAAGTTTGGATATGAGTATGCATTGGGCGGTTTCGTGATAGTTGGGCTATGCGGTTGTTTATTGGCTTTGGTTGTATGGAAATTTGGTTCTAAATGGATTGACGTCGTGCTTCCCCCTGCCGCGATGGGGCCTGTAGTAGCGCTTATTGGCTTGGAGCTGGCGGGAAACGCGGCAGAAAACGCTAAAATTTTGCATGTTGAAGGAGCCCCTATTGATCCCAAAAATGTCATCGTTTTTTTGGTAACATTAGGAGTTGCGGTATTCGGTTCCGTGCTGTTTCGAAAGTTCCTTTCTGTAATTCCAATTTTAATTGCCATTATTGCAGGGTATATCACAGCGGCCTGCTGCGGATTGGTAGATTTTACCCCTGTACAGCAAGCGCAAATTTTTTCACTGCCAAATTTCAGCATGCCTAAATTTAACTTAGAGGCCATTTGGACCCTGCTGCCAGTTTTGTTGGTCATCACTTCGGAACATATCGGTCATCAGGTGGTTACCAGCAAAATTGTAGGAAGGGATCTACTGAAAGATCCAGGATTGCACCGTTCCTTATTTGCGGACAACTTTTCCTCTATGCTTTCCGGTTTAATTGGTTCTGTTCCTACCACCACTTATGGAGAAAATATCGGGGTTATGGCCATTACCCGGGTATATAGCGTCCGAGTAATTGCAGGAGCTGCCGTCCTATCTATTGCAGGCTCCTTTATCGGCAAATTTTCGGCGTTAATCAATACCATTCCGGGACCGGTGATCGGAGGGATTTCTTTTCTCCTTTATGGTATGATTGGCGCATCTGGTATCCGTATTTTGGTAGATTCCAAAGTGGACTTTGGAAAATCCCGCAATTTAATTTTGACTTCGGTAATTTTTATCACAGGGTTATCCGGCGTAACCCTTCAGTTGGGAAATGTGGAGCTGAAGGGAATGGTTCTCGCCTGCATAGTGGGTATGGTTTTGGGATTGCTGTTTTATCTTTTTGATCGCTTCCATCTGCTTAACGATATGGATGATACGCAGGAAACGGATGCAGTAGAAAAGAAGTAAAAGTATCGGAGATATCAAAGGAATAATAAAACAAGCGGAGCTCTTTTCTGTCGTACTTTGGCAGAATAGAGCTCCTTTTGCTAATTGGTTTTTTGATAAAAATAGTTGCCGGCCACTGGAAAAACCAAAATGGAGTAACGCCCAATTGTAAATAATTTATGAAACTGGTAAATACTACTTGATTTTTCCCCTTATTGTGGTTAAAATAGTTTTAGCACTCAGGAACAGAGAGTGCTAAAACAACAATTTGGTAAATTTTATATTGCTTAAGGAGGCAATCTATTATGACTATTAAACCCCTTGCAGACAGAGTGGTCATTAAGATGGAAGAAGCTGAGGAAACCACCAAGAGTGGTATTGTGTTGGCCAGCGCCGCTAAGGAAAAGCCTCAGATCGCAACCGTTATTGCGGTGGGACCCGGTGGAATGGTAGATGGGAAAGAAGTTACTATGTACCTCAAGGTAGGAGACAAGGTCATTACCAGTAAATATGCTGGGACCGAGGTCAAAATTGATGGGGAAGAGTACACCATCACCCGCCAGTCTGACGTCTTGGCGATTGTAGAATAAGCATAAATCTTAGACTTTATCATAACGAAACTCGTTAGGAGGAAAATACATCATGGCAAAACAGATTATTTATGGAGAAGAAGCGAGAAAGGCTCTCATGAGCGGTGTTAACCAATTGGCAGATACCGTAAAGATTACCTTGGGCCCCAAAGGACGCAATGTAGTTCTGGATAAAAAGTTCGGCGCTCCGTTAATTACTAACGATGGCGTTACCATTGCGAAGGAAGTAGAGCTGGATGATGCCTTTGAGAATATGGGCGCCCAGTTGGTTAAGGAAGTCGCTACAAAAACCAATGATATTGCAGGCGACGGTACCACCACAGCAACCCTGCTGGCTCAAGCCCTGATCCGCGAAGGCATGAAAAACGTCACCGCAGGCGCTAATCCTATGGTGCTGAAAGGCGGTATCCAGAAGGCGGTAGAGGCAGCGGTAAAGGCTGTTATTGGCAACTCCAAGAAAGTAACCTGCACAGACGATATTTCCCGTGTTGCGACCATTTCCGCTGCTGATCCTTTCATCGGCAAGTTGATTGCGGAAGCTATGGAAAAAGTAAGTGCTGATGGCGTGATTACTGTAGAAGAATCTAAGACCGCCGAGACTTATTCTGAAGTGGTAGAAGGCATGATGTTTGACCGGGGTTATATCACTCCTTATATGGCAACTGATACAGATAAGATGGTCGCTGTGATGGACGATGCGTATATCCTGATCACAGATAAAAAGATTTCTAATATCCAAGAAATCCTGCCTTTATTGGAGCAGATCGTCCAGTCCGGCAAGAAACTGGTGATCATTGCAGAAGATGTAGAAGGCGAAGCTTTGACCACTTTGATCCTGAATAAATTGCGTGGAACATTCAATTGTGTTGCTGTAAAGGCCCCTGGCTTTGGCGACAGAAGAAAGGAAATGCTGCAAGATATCGCAATTTTGACCGGCGGCCAGGTAATCTCCGAAGAGGTTGGACTGGAACTGAAGAATACTACCATTGATCAGTTGGGCCGCGCTCGCCAGGTAAAGGTAGAAAAAGAGAATACCATCATTGTTGACGGCGCCGGCGATCCGGAAGCTATCAAGGCTCGCGTCCATCAGATTCGTGCTCAGATCGAAACCACAACTTCTGAGTTTGATAAAGAGAAACTCCAGGAACGTCTGGCTAAGCTGGCTGGCGGTGTTGCCGTCATCAAAGTGGGCGCCGCTACCGAGGTTGAGATGAAGGAGAAAAAGCTGCGCATTGAAGATGCTCTGGCCGCTACCAAAGCTGCCGTAGAAGAGGGTATCGTTGCGGGTGGCGGAACGGCTTTGATTAACGCGATCCCAGCGGTAGAAGAGTTGATGAAGAATACAGAGGGCGACGAGAAGACCGGTGTTTCTATTGTATTGAAGGCTTTGGAAGAACCTGTCCGTCAAATCGCCGCCAATGCTGGCGTCGAAGGTTCTGTCATCGTGGAGAACCTGAAGAAGGCTGACAAAGTTGGATATGGCTACAATGCTTTAACGGAAGAGTATGTAGATATGCTCTCTGCTGGAATTGTAGACCCGACCAAGGTTACCCGTTCCGCGTTGCAGAACGCCGCTTCTGTTGCCAGTATGGTTCTCACAACAGAATCTCTGGTCGCGGATAAAAAAGAGCCGGCTCCGGCTGCTCCGGCTATGCCTGCTGACGGTATGGGCGGTATGTATTAATCTACCAGCGATTTCCGAAAATAGATCATATTTACAGGGACCTGGTCCAAAGGACTGGGTCCCTGTTTCTATATCCGATAAAATTGAGAAAAATTTTCACATTTTCTTTGTTTTGCCTTATAAAAATAAGGATTTTTTCTGAAAATAAAAAATAATTATAAAAATAAAAGATATGGCTTGTATAAAAACATAAAAAATGCGAGGGAAGCCGATTGGGTTCGCTGGAATGTAAGGGAGAAAGATTGGGAGAGTAGGTTTTAAAAGTTTATTTAAATTCAATAGAAATCGGCTTCTACCGGCTTTGCTTTCTGCATAGGTTTATGCTATGATAAGGCCAACAACAAAGGGGATAAAAAAGTGTGATTCTTTAGCGCTTTTCCCTTCAGGAGGTGAAAAAAATGGATCCTATGCCTTATGTATGGTTGGGTGTCATAGTAGTCATGGCTATTGTTGAGGGGCTTACCACACAGATGGTATCTATCTGGTTCGTCTTCGGTGCACTTGTCGCTTTCATTGTCAGTTTGTTTGGAGTGTCTCTTCCGGTTCAGCTGATCGTGTTTGCGGCAGTTTCCACAGTAATGCTGATCCTTACGCGTCCTTTGGTTAAAAAGATGATGCGCTTTAAAAAGGAGGATACCAACGCTGGCCGTTATATCGGCAAGACTGGTCTGGTTACGATGGAAATCAACAACGAACTGGGTGTAGGTCAAGTCAATGTGTCTGGAAGCGTCTGGACCGCACGAGCTGCAGATGGCGCTGTCATTCCCAAGGGCGCCAATGTAGAAGTGGAATCGATTGAAGGAGTTAAATTATTGGTAAAAGTAATTTCTTAATGGGAAATTCGTTTCATTTCAAAAGTACAAATCTTTTCCATCTCCAGTTATGAATAAAATTGAGGAGGTATCACGTTTATGGAACCTATTGTTTATGTAGTCATCGCATTGGTTATCGTTATTTTGCTGATTTTAATTGCTAATGTCAAGGTGGTTCCGCAAGCGCATGCTTATGTAGTAGAGCGCTTAGGCGCTTTCCATTCCGCCTGGGGTACCGGATTGCATGTCAAAATTCCTTTTGCAGACCGTATCGCCAAAAAAGTATCTTTGAAAGAACAAGTGGTGGATTTTCCGCCTCAGCCGGTTATTACCAAAGATAACGTTACGATGCAGATTGATACCGTGGTATATTTCCAGATTACAGACCCCAAACTTTACGCTTATGGGGTAGAAAGTCCCATTTCTGCCATTGAAAACCTGAGCGCAACTACATTAAGAAATATTATTGGCGAGATGGAACTGGATCACACCTTAACTTCCCGTGATATCATCAATTCCAAAATTCGTGTGATCTTGGATGAAGCCACGGACCCCTGGGGGATAAAAGTAAACCGTGTCGAACTAAAGAATATCCTTCCGCCTCGTGAAATCCAGGACGCCATGGAAAAACAGATGAAAGCAGAGCGTGAACGCCGCGCTAAGATCCTGGATGCGGAAGGTGAAAAACGCAGTGAAATTTTGGTAGCAGAGGGTCATAAGGAAGCTGCTATTTTAAAGGCTGATGCCATTAAGGAAACCAAGATCCGTGAAGCGCAAGGCGAGGCGGAAGCGATCCTTTCTGTGCAAAAAGCTTATGCAGACAGTCTGCAAATGCTCAACGAGGCCAATCCCTCGGACCGCGTTATCGCCTTGAAGAGCTTGGAAGCGTTTGAGAAAGCGGCGGATGGTAAGGCGACGAAAATTATCATTCCGTCTGAGATCCAGTCTATGGCCAGTTTGGCAACATCCTTGAAAGAGCTGGTAGTAAGCGATGCCCCAAAGGGGAATTAAGTAGAAACAAGTCAAATTTAACAAAATAGTAAAGAAAACAAAGGCTTCCTCACCATATAGATACAAATTTGTGAAGTTGTGGACATAAGCTCTTGAATTTATATGCATGATGCAATAAAATGAAAGAGGAGTGTATCTGGGAGGTAGTGTGCATGAATGGTTTCTTCATAGGAAAGCTTTTTACTTGGCGTTTTGTGTACCATGGGGAAATTGCGCACAACTCAGAGTCAGCATGAGAAATCAGGCTGTGGTATTTATTTAGATGCCGCAGCCTGAATTTTTTGCGTAAAGAACGATTTACCTCCTAGATCGGGAAAAATATAATAAGGAGTAATAGAATATGGCCGATTGTAAAAAAGTCGCAGTGATTATGGGGAGCGATAGTGATTTTCCTGTGGTTTCCGGCGCAGTGAAGACTTTAAAGTCCCTGGAAATTCCGGTAGAAGTACATGTGATGTCTGCGCATCGCACCCCGGAACAGGCTGCCCAGTTTTCTTCTGCGGCCCGGGAAAATGGGTTCGGCGTCATCATTGCTGCCGCAGGAAAGGCCGCACACTTGGCAGGTGTATTAGCGGCCCATACAACGTTGCCTGTTATTGGGATTCCTGTGAAATCTTCCACATTAGATGGGTTGGACGCATTGTTGGCAACGGTACAGATGCCTAGCGGGATCCCTGTAGCCACCGTGGCGATTGACGGAGCCAATAACGCGGCATTGTTAGCGGCCCAGATGCTTTCTCTATCAGATGATAGATTAGCCTCTCGTCTCGCACAGATGAAAAAAGAAATGGCAGAAGGCGTTGCTAAGAAAGATGCGGAGTTACAGGCAAAGATAGAAGCGCTTTAACATGCAAAAAGATTCAACAATTGTATAAGCATAAGAAAGAATAAAGAAGGAGGCACTCAGAATGACAGAAAAGCCCCATGAGGAATGTGGTCTGTTCGGTGTATACGATCCAGATCGTCAAGGAGTAGTGGACGAGACCTATTTGGCGCTGTATGCTTTGCAGCATAGAGGCCAAGAAAGCGCAGGTATCGCCGTTAATGACGACGGGGTTATCTCGTTCCATAAAGACGTAGGTTTGGTTCCGGAAGTTTTTACAGAGAGGACCCTTAAAGACTTGGGAGACGGCACTATGGCGGTGGGCCACGTGCGCTACGCTCCCGGTAACAAGCAAGAGAGGGCCAGCGCCCAGCCTTTGGTCATGCGTTATGTGAAGGGCACCATTGCTATTGGACACAATGGCGCTATTTCTAATTTTGACGAGATCCGTCAGGATTTGGAAAAAGATGGGGCCATTTTTCAAACGAACTGTGACGCGGAATTGATCGCCTATGTCATTGCTCGGGAACGGCTGAAACAGAGATCGATTGAACGTGCGGTACAGGCCATGATGGATAAGGTAAAAGGGGCCTATTCTTTGGTCCTGATGTCCCCTAGAAAGCTGATTGGTGCGAGAGATCCACATGGATTCCGTCCGTTGTCCATAGGAAAGCGAGGAAACAGTTATATGCTTTCCTCAGAAACCTGCGCTTTTGATAGTTTGGGGGCGGAGTTTGTCCGGGATGTCAAACCGGGAGAAGTTGTGGTGATCGATCAGGATGGACTGCATAGCTATACGGAAAAATGCCAGGAAAAAACGTCTTTTTGTATATTTGAATATGTTTATTTTGCCCGTCCGGATTCCACCGTGGAGGGGGTCAGCGTTCATCTGGCCCGGCAGAGAGCAGGTATGGCTTTGGCCAAAGAACATCCGGTAGAAGCGGATTTGGTATGCGGCGTACCGGATTCTGGCCTGGACGCGGCGTTAGGCTATTCTTTAGAATCCGGGATCCCTTATGGAATCGCTTTGATCAAAAATAAGTACATTGGCCGTACCTTTATCCAAGATACCCAGAAGAAAAGAGAGCGTGCGGTGAGGATTAAGCTCAATGCTCTATCTGCCGCTATTTCAGGGAAAAGGATTGTATTAATTGATGATTCTATTGTGCGCGGTACCACTTGCGCCCACATTGTGCAGATGCTGAGGGAAGCCGGCGCTAAGGAAGTACATATGCGGATTTCTTCTCCGCCATTCCTAAACCCTTGTTATTTTGGAACCGATATTGATTCCCGCGATAAGTTGATTGCATGCAGGATGCCATTGGATGAAGTATGCAAAACCATTGGCGCGGATTCTCTAGGGTATTTAAGTATCGAAGGAATCCATGGGATTGCAAAAGAGGCTAACATTGATTTCTGTGATGCTTGCTTTACTGGAAACTATCCCATTGAAGTACCAGAGGAAAAACCGGTCGATAAGTTTTCTCAAAAGATTAAAAAATAAAAATCAATATAAAATGATAGGTGAAACAAAATCCTTTTCGCTAGGCAGTCGGCCAATTGTCAGAAACGATTGATTTCACCATGAATACAGAGTTGCGGAGGAAATTATGAAAAGTTTTAGCGATAGCTATAAGGCAGCGGGTGTAGATGTAACAGCAGGCTATAAAGCAGTAGAATTGATGAAACAGCATGTAGCCCGTACCAAAATTCCCGGAGCGATTTCCAGTATTGGTGGTTTTGGCGGTTTGTTTCAACCAGATTTAGCGGGGATGGAAGAGCCTATCCTCGTCTCCGGTACCGATGGCGTAGGGACGAAACTAAAGATTGCCTTTTTGATGGACAAGCACGATACCATTGGTATTGACTGTGTGGCCATGTGTGTCAACGATATCATCACGGTAGGAGCTCAGCCGCTCTTCTTCCTGGATTATATCGCCCTGGGCAAAAATATCCCAGAACAAGTGGCTTGCATTGTATCCGGTATTGCGGAAGGTTGCGTGCAGTCCGGTTGTGCTCTGATAGGAGGGGAGACTGCCGAAATGCCAGGTTTTTATCCTGTCGGGGATTATGATGTAGCCGGCTTTTCTGTGGGGATCGTGGATCGTAAAAAAATGATTGACGGTACTCGGCTGCAAGCGGGAGATGCTATTATTGGCATTAAATCCTCCGGTGTCCACTCCAATGGATTTTCTTTGGTACGCCGTATTTTTGATATCAATGAGCAAAATTCTAAGAAATACATTGCAGAGTTTGGAAAGACCTTGGGAGAAGAACTGCTTACTCCCACTAAGATCTATGTGAAAGCTATGAAATCTTTGACCAGCAAATGTGACGTCAAAGCAGTTTCACACATCACCGGCGGTGGTTTCTATGAAAATATTCCGCGTATGATGTCTGCGGGATTGACGGCTAAGATCAATAAGACGGCGGTACCAGTGCTGCCCATATTCCAAGTCATGCAAAAAGAAGGAAATATTTCGGAACATGATATGTTCAATACGTTTAATATGGGCGTGGGAATGTGTGTTGTGATTCCTTCGGAACAGGTGGATCAAGCGGTAGAAGCAGTGCGCGCTTCTGGAGAAGGCGCCGTGGTTTTAGGGGAAGTCGTCACTGGAGATGAGGGAGTCGTGTTATGCTAAATGTGACCGTTCTGGTATCCGGAGGGGGTACGAACCTACAAGCTTTGCTGGATGCCCAGTCCAGAGGGGAGATCAAAGGAGGGCGTATCCATTGCGTTATTTCTAGTAGGCCGGATGCCTATGCGTTGCAGCGTGCCCGAAACGCTGGGATAGATACAGAGATCATTATCCGTAAGGACTATGCCACGGCGGAAGAGTATGATAAAGCCTTAGTGCAATTACTGAAAAAACATAACACAGATCTGATTGTGTTGGCCGGATTTATGACCATTATTGGGAAATCTGTGGTGGAAGCCTATCCAAACCGGATTATCAATGTACATCCCGCTTTGATCCCTTCTTTTTGCGGAAAAGGGTATTATGGATTGCGTGTGCATCAGGCGGTATTGGACGCAGGGGTTAAGGTAACGGGCGCTACCGTGCATTTTGTCAATGAGGTATGCGACGGCGGGCCGATTCTCTTACAAAAGGCGGTAGAGGTCCAGCCTGATGACACGCCGGAAACGCTACAGAGACGCGTGATGGAACAAGCCGAATGGCGTTTATTGCCTCGAGCGGTCTCCCTGTTTTGCCAAGGAAAGATTCAGGTACAAAATGGGAAAGCCATGATAAAGGAGTAACGGAACCATGCAGATCAAGAATATAGAACAAGAGTTAAATCAAAATGCTTATCCGGGAAGAGGGATTCTGCTGGGAAAAAGCAGGGATGGAAATCATGCGGTGATTGCTTATTTCATTATGGGACGCAGCGAGAACAGCAGAAATCGGGTATTCGTAGAGGATGGGGCCGGTCTGAAGACCCAGGCGTTTGATCCCGCCAAATTGGTTGATCCTTCTTTGATTATTTATTCACCTGTGCGTGTATGGGGAAAGACTACTATAGTGACCAATGGAGATCAAACCGATACCATTTATGATTTTCTACAGCAAGGAAAGAGTTTTGAAGAGGCGCTACGTACTCGAACCTTTGAACCGGACGCCCCTAATTATACTCCTCGCATTTCCGGCGTTGTGGAATTAGATGGAGAATTTCGTTATAAGCTATCCATTTTAAAAAGTGCGGGGGGAAATCCGGATTCTGTACAGCGCTTTTTCTATGAATATTCTGCTCCTGTAGCCGGGGAAGGCCATTTTATTCATACTTATCGCTGTGATGGGGATCCAATTCCTTCTTTTGAAGGGGAACCGGAGTTGGTGGCTGTAGAGGGAGATATTGATACCTTTACCGATAGCGTGTGGAACAGCCTCCATAAAGACAATAAGGTTTCTCTTTTTGTCCGTTTCATCGATATCAGAACCGGAGAAAGCGAAACACGGATTATAAATAAAAATTAGGGAAAGGGAATAGTGTTATGGCAAAGGAACTTTTGTTAAAATATGGATGTAATCCGAATCAAGTCCCATCTCGTATTTTTATGCAGGATGGAAAAGAACTTCCAATCCAAGTTCTCAACGGCAAGCCTGGTTATATCAATTTTTTGGATGCCTTTAATAGCTGGCAATTGGTAAAGGAATTGAAAGAAGCTACTCAATTACCGTGTGCTACTTCGTTTAAACATGTAAGTCCAGCAGGGGCTGCTGTGGGGACGGAGCTGTCTGAAACACTGAAAAAAATCTATTTTGTAGATGACTTGGAGCTTTCTCCTTTGGCTTGTGCTTATGCAAAAGCAAGGGGGGCGGATCGTATGTCTTCTTATGGGGACTGGATTGCGCTTTCCGATACATGTGATGCATCTACAGCTACGTTAATTGCCCGAGAAGTTTCTGATGGCATTATCGCTCCCGGCTATACCAAAGAGGCATTGTCCATTTTGAAAGGAAAACGCAAAGGAAATTATAATATTGTAGCAATTGATGAGAGTTATGTCCCCGATCCTGTAGAACATAAACAGGTTTATGGCGTGACTTTTGAGCAGGGCAGAAACGATTTACGGATTGATAAGGATCTGCTTCAAAATATAGTAACAGAAAACAAAGAGTTGCCGGAAAGTGCAAAACGGGATCTGGTGCTTGCGCTGATCACATTAAAATATACCCAGTCTAATTCTGTCTGCTATACCAAGGACGGTCAGGCTATCGGCGTCGGAGCCGGACAACAGTCCAGAATACATTGTACTCGGCTGGCAGGTAACAAAGCGGATATCTGGTACTTGCGTCAACATCCGAAGGTTTTAGGCTTAAAATTTAAGGAAGGGATCCGCCGTCCGGATAGAGACAATACCATCGATGTATATATCTCAGACGATTATATGGATGTTTTGGCGGACGGTATTTGGGAACAGTTTTTTGAAGAGAAGCCGGAGCCTCTGAGCAGAGAGGAAAAGCGTGCATGGATAAGCACTCTAACAGGGGTATCTTTGGGCTCGGACGCATTCTTCCCCTTTGGTGATAATATTGAACGGGCACATCGCAGTGGCGTGCAGTATATTGCCCAGCCGGGAGGTTCTATCCGGGATGATAATGTGATAGATACCTGTAATAAGTATCATATGGCGATGGCCTTTACAGGCATCCGTTTATTCCATCATTAATAAAATCCATAGCGAAAATAAGGGCAGGGCGAAAGCGGCTGCCCTTATTTGGGATACTATGATCAAGAGAGAGGAATTATAAAATCATGAAGGTTTTAGTAGTTGGCGGCGGCGGACGGGAACATGCAATCGTCCGCAAGTTGAAAGAAAGTCCGCGAGTAAGCAAACTTTATTGTGCGCCAGGCAATGGAGGAATTTCCCGGGACGCAGAGTGCGTCAATATTTCTGCTATGGATATTGACAAAGTAGTTTCCTTTTCCAAAGAGCAAAAGATGGATTTGGTATTTGTAGCGCCGGATGATCCGCTTGCAGCGGGTATGGTAGATGCACTGGAAAAAGAGGGAATCCGTGCTTTTGGGCCTCGTGCCAATGCGGCTATTATTGAAAGCAGCAAAGTGTTTTCCAAAGAATTGATGAAAAAGTACCAGATCCCCACTGCCGCTTATGAGGTATTTGATAATCCTCAAAAGGCGATTGCCTATATTCAGTCCCAAAATCAATATCCGGTAGTCGTCAAGGCGGATGGATTGGCTCTTGGAAAGGGTGTAGTAATCGCAAAGGATCTGGAAGAGGCGAAAGAGGCAGTCCATTCTATTATGGAGGAAAAGGTATTTGGAGCTTCTGGCAATAAAGTGGTAATAGAGGAATTTCTCACAGGCCCAGAGGTGTCCGTTTTGGCTTTTACTGATGGAACTTGTGTAAAGCCTATGGTATCCTCTAAAGACCATAAGCGTGCTTATGATGGAGATCAGGGGAAAAATACAGGCGGCATGGGAACTATCAGCCCAAATCCTTACTATACGGAAGAGATTGCGGAAGAATGCATGCGCACGATTTTCCAACCCACAGTGGAGGCGATGAGGGCAGAGGGGCGTCCTTTCCAGGGGTGCTTATATTTTGGCTTGATGCTTACCCCCAAAGGGCCGAAGGTTATCGAATATAACGCCCGTTTTGGAGATCCGGAGGCACAGGTGGTACTGCCGCGTCTAGATACCGATTTGATGGATATCATTGATGCCGTCATTGATGGAAAGCTAACAGATCTGGAAATAAAATGGAGGGATTGTGCGACCGCTTGTGTGGTTATGGCCTCTGGTGGCTATCCGGGAAGTTATGCGAAAGGGATAGAGATTCAAGGGCTGGACGATCAAGGGCAAGTGGAAGGGGCTACCGTCTATCATGCGGGAACCTCCTATGAAGATGGCGTATTTCGTACTGCTGGAGGCCGTGTATTGGGAGTAACGGCTTTGGCGGACCATTTGGAAGAGGCACTCCAAAAAGCTTATACGGCTGTGGAAAAGATTCATTTTGAAGGCGCCCATTATCGAAAAGATATTGGCAGAACAAAATAAATATTTTTATAAATTTTTATTCCCAAGGATTCCTTTGCGCTGATGTGATTTTAACTCAAAGTTAAAAAGAAGATCTGCAATACTGAAAGAATATTGTAGATCTTCTTTTATATTTCAAGAGATTATTAGCAGTAAAATGAAATTTTTTATGAGCTACCCTGCGTTTTTTTAATTTTTTCTTGCTTTTTAAAGGGTTAAGAATTAATATGAATATGTAGGAGTTGAATGAAAAATGAAAAAATATCTATTAGCCCGAATGGAATCTTTCATGCCTACTTTTTCCAAAGGTCAAAGGGCAATTGCGAAATATATTGAAGAACATTATGATAAGGCAGCTTTCATGACTGCTTCAAAATTAGGAGCAACCGTTGGCGTCAGCGAATCTACTGTTGTGCGTTTTGCCACAGAAGTTGGCTATGAAGGGTATCCAGAGCTGCAAAAAGCAATGCAGGAGATGATCCGCAGCAAATTGACGTCAGTCCAGAGGATGGAAGTTACCAGTAATCGCATAGGGAATGCAGATGTATTAGACAGTGTATTGAATCAGGATATTGATAAAATACGCCGTACCATGGAAGAAATCTCTCATGAAGAATTTTATAATGCAGTGGATTCCATTGTAAACGCAAGAAAAATTTATATTCTTGCAACGAGAAGCTCGGCTGCTATCGGTGGTTTTTTGGAATATTATTTTAATTTAATTTTTGAAGGGGTATCCCTGGTGAATACTACTAGTGAAACCGAAATTTATGAACAGATGATGCGCATTGGCAAAGAGGATGCTGTTATTGGAATCAGCTTTCCGCGTTATTCTAAAATGGCAGTAAAAGCGTTGCGCTTCGCATCGGATAGGGGCGCGAAGGTAATCGCTTTGACCGATAGTATGGATTCCCCATTGGTTCCCCCTTCCAATCATGTTCTGTTGGCCCGCAGCGATATGGCTTCTATCGTAGATTCTCTGGTTGCCCCTTTAAGTGTGGTAAATGCCCTGATTGTTGCAATTGCTTTGCGTAAAAAACAAGAAGTGATCGCTACTTTTGACCAATTAGAGCAAATTTGGGATGAATACGAGGTTTATGAAAAAGTAGAGGAGAATATGATTGAGTAATCCAGTTTCTGTTTTGGTGATAGGTGCAGGTCCGGCCGGAATGATGGCGGCAGGTACTGCCGCAAAGGCGGGAGCAACGACTGTCCTGTTGGAGAGAAATTCCCGGGTGGGAAGAAAACTTTTGATTACCGGAAAAGGCAGATGTAACATTACCAACGACTGTGAAATCCCGGAATTGATTGCCCATATCCCATCCAATGGCCGTTTCCTTTATAGTGCTTTTCATCATTTTTCCTCCCAGGATACCATGTGTTTTTTTGAAGAACAAGGCGTTCCCATAAAGATAGAAAGGGGGAACCGTGTGTTTCCCTGCTCAGATAAAGCCGTAGATGTGGTGGATGCCATGTACCGTTTTGTGAAAAAAACAGGGGTAAAATTGTTGCATGAGCGCGCAAAATCCCTTATAATAGAAGAAAATAGAATACAAGGGGTTATTACAGAAGCAGGGAAAACAATTCTAGCAGATTCGGTGGTGATTGCTTGTGGCGGGCTGTCTTATCCGGGAACAGGTTCCACTGGAGATGGATATGAATTGGCTAGGCAGGCGGGGCATACTATTATAGATCCCACGCCCTCCCTTGTACCTGTGGTTGTACAGGAAACATGGTGTAAAAAATTACAAGGGCTTTCCTTGCGTAATATTTCCATAAAAGTAAGAAATCGTAAACAACAAAAAGTGGTGTATCAAGATTTTGGAGAACTGCTATTTACTCATTTTGGACTATCTGGCCCAGTGATTTTAAGCGCCAGCGCACATATGCGTCCTATGGAGAGCGGATGTTTTGAAATAGAAATCGATTTAAAACCGGCACTTTCTATGGAACAGTTAGATAAAAGATTACAAAGGGATTTTGGCCAATTTTCCAATCGGGACTTTTCCAATGCGTTGGGGGAATTGCTTCCAAGAAAGCTTATTCCTGTGGCGGTAGAGTTGTCGCAAATAGCCCCAAATACGAAGTGCAATCAGATTTCTAAAGAAGAGCGACTCAGATTTGTCCATTTGTTAAAACATTTGGCAGTAACCGTCCAGGGGTTCCGGCCAATAGCTGAAGCGATTGTTACTTCTGGAGGCGTAGCGGCTTCGGAGATTAATCCCAAAACTATGGAATCTAAAAAGATACAAGGGCTGTATTTTGCAGGAGAAGTCATAGATGTAGATGCCTATACAGGCGGTTTTAATCTGCAAATCGCCTTTTCTACCGGTTGGGTTGCCGGAAATTCAGCATCGGGAGGATATTGAATCATGGTATCAATTGCCATTGATGGTCCCGCCGGAGCGGGAAAAAGCACCATTGCGCGTCAAGCAGCGAAAATAATGGGATATATTTATGTGGATACAGGAGCTCTTTATCGGGCTATTGGTTTATTTACCTTAGAAAATCATGTGGATGTAACGCAGCAAGATCAGGTGGAAGGTATGCTTTCCAAAATGGAGATAGAGCTTGCTTTTTTTGAGGGGGAACAACATGTTTTCCTTTGCGGGAAAGATGTTTCCCAGGAAATTCGGACGCCGGAAGTATCCATGGCTGCTTCCCGGGTATCTGCTGTACCTGCTATAAGAACTTTTCTATTTGATCTTCAGAGGAATATCGCTAAAAAACATTCTGTTATCATGGATGGACGGGATATTGGCACGGTGGTATTGCCTGACGCTCAACTTAAGATTTTTCTGACGGCATCTCCAGAGGAACGGGCGAGAAGAAGATACGAGGAGCTTAGGCAGAACGGTGCCACGGATTCTTATGAAGAGGTTTTGAAAGACTTAAAAGAACGGGACTATCAGGATTCTCATCGGGAAATTGCCCCCCTTCGTCCTGCGGAGGATGCCATAGAAATGGATACGACGGGGCTATCCCTGCAACAGTCTGTGGATCGGGTGATTGCCCTTATAAAGGAGCGGTTGCCATGAAGAGATCCCCGCTTTATAATATAGGAAAAATTTTGGTTCCGCCCATTTTTAAACTTTTATTTAGATATCATGTGAATCACAAAAACAGCCTTCCTGGGGAAGGCGGATACATAATATGTTGTAATCATATTTCGCTGAAAGACCCTGTCTTTTTAGCTTTGGGACAGAAAAGGCAGATCTTTTTTATGGCGAAAGAAGAGTTGTTTCATAATAAATTTGTATCGGCTGTGATTCGTTCATTGGGAGCTTTCCCTGTGCATCGAGGCAGCGGGGATACCCAAGCTATCAATAATGCGGAAGTTCTGCTGCAAAATGAGAACGTATTAGGGATTTTTATTGAAGGCACCCGTTCTAAAACGGGAGAATTATTGCGTCCCAAGTCAGGGGCGGCCATGTTGGCTTTTCAAACCCAGAAACCCGTTGTGCCGGCTTGTATTTCATGTAAAGGTGGAAAGATGCCAAAACTTTTTCGCAAAGTAACCATTTCTTACAGCGATCCTATTTCCCCAGAAGAATTAGGATTAAAAGAAGGAACAGCACTGGAATTCCGTAATGCCAGCCGAAAGATTATGGACATAATCCGTACAATGCGAGAGAAAGATATACAGGAAACCAATTGATTGCAGGTGAGGAGATTGTATTTCTTTTTGATTCGCATATTGCGTCCCATCGTATGTTTGATTTTTCCGATCCGAATTTATGGGACAGAACATATTCCTAGTCAAGGAAAGGTTATTTTATGCAGCAATCATAAATCGGTGTTAGACCCTTTCTTTCTGGCTATGAGATGTCCTCGTCATATCCATTATATGGCCAAGTCAGAATTATTTACAGACCATGGAAGAATCGCTAAGTGGTTTCTCTATAAAATGGGGGCTTTCCCAGTTCATAGAGGGACGGGAGATGCGGAATCGGTGCATAACGCATTACAGTTATTAGAAAATAATGCTTTAGTGGGGATTTTTCCCCAAGGAGGCTGTGTCAGAAATAAAGATACTTCATTCCAGCCGAAAGCAGGAGCAGTACTGATTGCAGCAAAGGCAAAAGCTGATATCCTTCCTGCCTGTATTTACAGCCAAGGGAGAATCCGGCCTTTTCATCGGGTAACCATACGATATGGAAAAATGATTCCTTTTTCTTCTCTTGCTATCACTGGTACAAGTTCCCGGGAATGCCGCATAGGCGCAAAAAAGGTAGCGGATGAAATATGCCGTCTATTGGAGGAAAGATATTGAAAATCACAGTTGCAGAAACCGCAGGATTCTGCTTTGGAGTAAACCGAGCTATCCAAATGATTTTAGAATTATTGGATGCCGGAAAAAAAGTGTGCACGTTAGGCCCTATTATTCATAATCCCCAGATGGTAGCCCAGTTGGAAGAGCGCGGAGTTCGTACTATTTCACACCCAGATGAAGTTCCCCCTGGATATATTTTGGTGATTCGTTCTCATGGAATCCCTATGGATATTTGGGAGAAAATACAAGCTCAGCATATATCTTATTCAGATGCCACGTGTCCTTTTGTTGCAAAGATTCATCGTATTGTCAAAAAGGCTTCTGAAGAAGGGAAAGTGGTATTTATTGCTGGTGATCCTTCTCATCCGGAAGTACAGGGAATACAGGGACATTGCCAGGGAGAGAGTTATGTATTCCGAAATCAGGAAGAATTGGAAAATATAAGCAAAAATCTTTCCTTGAGGCCGGAAAAAGGTCTTTGTGTTGTCGCACAGACTACCTTTAGCGTGTCAGAATGGGAAAATTGTTTGAAAATAGTAAAAAGGGTATATACAAATCCATCAATTTTTGATACAATATGTAATGCTACGTCAGAAAGGCAAGCAGAGGCTATTCAATTGTCCAAACAATCGGATCTGATGCTGATTATCGGGGGAAAACATAGTTCCAATACCGCTAAACTCAGAGATGTATGTCAGCCTAACTGCAAAACTTTTTTGATTGAGACTGCGGACGAGCTGCCCATCCAAGCGTTACAGCAAGCTAATAACATCGGAGTTACGGCAGGTGCATCCACGCCCGCCAGCATTATAAAGGAGGTACTAGAAACCATGACGGACATTCTAGAAAACAACAAGGACAACAATGAAGAAATGAGCACTGACAACTTTGAGGAGATGCTGGAAGAATCCCTCAAAAATTTTAATACAGACGAGAAGGTTCACGGTGTAGTCGTCGGTATTGCCCCCAATGAGGTGTTTGTTGATGTGGGAAGAAAACAGGCAGGTTTTATTCCTGCTTCTGAGTTGTCTGCCGACCCCAATGCCAAGCCGGAAGATCTGGTAAAAATTGGGGACGAGATGGATCTGCTCATTATGCGCACCAACGATCAGGAAGGCACTATTATGTTGTCTAAGCGTCGTTTGGACGCCATTAAGGGTTGGGAAGAAATTGTAAAGGCTTGTGAAGAAGAGACGGTAGTTACCGGCGTAGTGACCGAGGTCATTAAGGGCGGTGTGATTGCCGTTACCAACGGTATTCGTGTCTTCATTCCCGCGTCTCAAGCAACCGCTTCCCGTGGAGAACCCTTAGAAGATTTGCTGAAAAAAGAAGTAAACTTCCGTATTATTGAAGTCAACCGCGGCCGTAGACGCGCTGTGGGTTCTATCCGTTCTGTTCTGAAAGATGAGAGAAAAAAACTGGCAGAGAAGTTCTGGGAGACTGCTGAAATTGGCAAGACTTATACTGGTGTTGTGAAATCCCTTACTTCCTACGGCGCCTTTGTTGATCTGGGCGGAATTGATGGAATGATTCATATCTCTGAACTGTCCTGGAGCCGCATCAAGCATCCTTCTGAGGTTGTAAATGTCGGTGATACCGTAGAGGTTTACATTAAGGATCTGGATAGGGAAAAAGGCAAGATTTCTCTTGGCTATAAGAAGAGCGAGGATAATCCTTGGGAAATTCTCAAGAGAGACTATCCGGTTGGCAGCGTAGTAGAAGCCCAGATTGTTGGGATGACTACATTTGGCGCTTTTGCTCGTATTTTACCGGGAATTGATGGCCTGATTCATATTTCTCAAATTGCTAACCGTAGAATTGAGAAACCTCAGGATGTACTCTCCATCGGGGAGACCGTCAAAGTGATGATTACTGACATTGACTTTGATAAAAAGCGCATCAGTTTGTCAATCCGTAAGTTGCTGGAAGAGCAGGAAGCGGAGGAAGCCAAGGAGGCAGCTGAGCAGGAAGATGAAGTAGTAGCTTCTACGGAGACTGAATCTGCTGAATAAAAGGTAAAGAGTAGAAATAAAGGGATCGGACTTTTTTAAGGGTTTTGATCCCTTTTTCTTTGTTTATGAGGTTTGGAGGGTAGTAGAAAATGATTGTTTCTGTCCTGAGACTTCGCTTTTATGCACCTTATGTCCACTCTTTAAAAGAAAAACGGATGATAACAAAAAGTTTGATTCAGAAAATAGGAAATCAATTTCATGTCTCAGTGGCAGAAATCGAGGAACAGGATGTCCATCAGACCATCGTGTTGGGAATTGCAGTGATAGCGGCTCATCATTCTTTGGCGGATAGTATTTTAGATCATATTATCCGTTATGTGGAACAAAATAGCGAGGCCCAATTGGTTTCTGTGGAGAGAGAAGAAAGGTAAGCCATTTTCAAATATAAAATTTTTTGCTCATATAAAAATTGTTGATTTTTTGAGAGATCAAAAGCTCTGTGGCAAGGATAAAAAGTGGTATCCACTTTCGGAGGATACCCAATGTATTTACAAAGATGTGTGAAGGCTCGGCTATTTCTTGAAACTTTCTGCATTCTTTAGATTTGGACATGAAGTCAGGGAAACGCCATTTAGGAACTAGGGCTTACGTTTGGAAAGAGAATCCCCAGTAATGATGAAACAAAAGCCCAAAGTGGGATATGAGAAAAAAAGATTTTTTAGTCTGTGTAATCATTATAAATTTGTTCATATTTATATGATAAAATATTCTCAATAAATACAAAAAGAAGGAGTTACAGAGTACATGAAGTATAAGATGCAAGTACTGTATTCTTCGAAGGCGGGGAATACGGAGAAAATGGCGCAGGCGATCGGTAGGGCGCAAAAGGCCAAGAGTGATAAGATCCCGCCGGCTTATCCGGTAGAAGGGCAGAAGCTTATTTTAGTGGGTTTGGAACTAGGCAAAGGTTCCGCTGATAAGCAGGTAAAAGATTTTATCAGTGACTTAAAACCGGAACGCACCAAAAACGTAGCCTTTTTTGTGACTGGAAATGTGTCAGGATTGGATGACTTAACATCCACATTGAAAGGGAATGGGGTAAATGTTTTGGACGACGTTTATATTTGTGAAGTCAAAAGTGGGCTCTTCCGTTCTGGCAAAGTGACGGAAGAAGATATTGAATCGGTTGTGAAGTGGGCGGATAAAATCGTAAATTCACTGATAGATTAAAGAAAACATCAGGGATCCCTTTTTCGATGAGTTAAAAAGAAAAGGGGATCCCTGTTTTTAAAACTTATTTTTTCCACGTATGAAAATCGTCCACAAACCATACGGAAGGCACAATAAACTCTCTACCATTGAGATATTGCAAAATTCCTGCATCTGTTGTAAAACGAAAAATTAGTTTATAGGAATATAAAGCCTGTTTTTTATAACCAGTCGCTTTATTTTGGGCATTTGTCCCATACTTCCCGTCCCCTACCAAGGGATGTCCAATAGAAGCTAAATGTGCACGGATCTGATGCGTCCGTCCCGTCAAAAGCTCTATTTCTAAAAGAGAGTATGCCCCTCGTTCCTCCAAAACTTTGTACTTTGTTTTTATTGTTCTGGTATTGGCATTTGGTTTCTGAGAAATATAAACGCGGTTTTGCGCTTCATTTTTTTCTAAATATCCTGTCAGCAATGCCTCTTTTTTGGGCAGCCGTCCATGAACAATACATAAATAATATTTTTCTAATTCCCGGTCGCGCATTTTTAAATTTAGAATTCGCAATGCTTCAGCACTTTTGGCAGCAATTACGATCCCGCCAGTATTCCGATCAATGCGATTTACCAAAGCGGGAGCAAATGAATGTTCCTCTTTGGGGTTATATTCTCCTTTGTCATAGAGGTAATGTTGAATACGGGCAATGAGGGAATCAAAATGATAATTTTCATCCGGATGGACAATAAGGCCTGGTTTTTTATCTACCAATAGGATGTGGTCGTCTTCATAAAGAATGGAAATCGTTTTTGGGGCCTTTAGAAAGTCGTATTGGTCAGGAAGTTGTTCAAAGAATTCCTCCTTTATATAAAGGGATACAATATCCCCTTCCGTAAGTCTCGTGGAGATCTGGCAACGCTTCCCGTTTAGCTTAATATGTTTTGTACGTATGTATTTATATAAAAGGGATTGCGGGATCAAAGGGAAAGATTTTGTTATAAATTTATCAATTCTTTGTCCACTGTCGTTTTTTCCAATAGTTACGGTTTTCATATTTCTGATCACTCCTTTAGGTATTATAACATGAAATGCCAAGACCGGACAGAATTACTTTTCAAATATTTCCAGATACGGTATAATAAGAATCACAATCAGGTGTTTTTCTGCTTAAAAGTGAATTATATTCACACGACACTAAAAAGGAGGATTTTTATGCATGAGGGGCATCGAGACCGTATGAGACAAAAGTTCCTGCAAGACGGTTTGGATAGTTTTGAATCCCACGAAGCATTAGAAATGCTGTTATATTACGCTATTCCTCGAAAAGATACCAATGAGATTGCCCATCGATTAATACAGGAGTTTGGTTCTTTATCCGCTGTGTTTGACGCTCCCATAGATACATTAATGAGAATGGGAAAGATTAGTGAACGGACAGCTATTCTCATTAAAATGATTCCTCAGTTATCCCGTATGTACTTGGAAAACAAACATAAATACAGTAATAAACTGCTGTCTGATGACATTATTGGGGATCTATTGACCCACAAGTTTGTCGGCAGGACCAACGAAACAGTGATACTGTTATTAATGGATGGCAAGAGAAAACAACTTTTCTGCGGTGTAGTCAGTGAAGGGAGTTTGAGCGGAGCGGAAATTTATATTAGGCGGATCGTAGAGCTCTCTATGAGATATAATGCCAGTTTGGCTGTTATTGCCCACAATCATCCCAGTGGAATTGCATTGCCTTCTAAAGAGGATCTAATCGCTACAGCTTCGGTCAGGGATGCACTCGCCTTGATCGGTGTCAAGCTTATCGATCATATTATTGTAGCTGATGACGATTATGTATCTTTGCGTCAAAGCGATTTTGAAGACATGGTCCGGGGAGGTTCTCTTTTCTAGGAAAAAACAGTCGAAATAAGTTCGTTTTAGAAAAAGTAAAGTTTTTCTCTCACCCTTTTATTTTTTGCGGATATACTGGAATAGAGCAAAGATATGGGGGCGATTTTGTGAGAATTCGCAGGAGAATTGGAAAACGACATCTAAAAATCAGATATAAGTTTTTGCTTATTTTAGTTGTACTGGTTGGATTGCTGTTCTTTATTGATTGCCAATTGAGGCCTCTTGTTCATGCTATGGTGATTAATCAAGCTAAAGTGATCTCTAACAATGTTGTAAACCGGGTGGTTTTAGAAGAGATGGAAGAAGCGGGGGTCCAATATGATGATTTGGTTCGCATAGAGAGGGGAGCAGACGGACAAATTTTAGCGATCGGGGCCAATGCGGTTAAAATGAACGAACTAAAGGCGGCGATTAGCCTGCATTCCCAGGAACAGATGGGGGATATGATAGACAAAACCATACAAATTCCTATAGGTACCATCATTGACAGTGAATTTACAAGAGGAAGAGGTCCTAAAATACCCCTTCATTTATCTTTAGCAGGCAATGTACAAACAGAATTCACCAGTCAATTTGCATCTGCTGGAATTAATCAGACACGACATCAGATTTACCTAACTGTACATAGCAATCTTTTTGGGGTTATCCCGGGATATTATCAGGCTTCTACGGAAGTTGTGACCAGCGTTATGATAGCGGAGACTGTTATTGTAGGAGATGTTCCGGAAGTCTATGCAGGGCTTCAGGAAGAAAACGCCACAAATATAGCGGATTTGGCACAGCTTCAGGATCAGGGGGATGGTTGATATCTCCTTAGGCTTTGGATATAATAGACCTATTATAAAAATTACAAAAGGTGAAGTATGAAAGAGGTTCATTATGGATATTGAACAGGCTAGAAAAGCAGCAGAAAAACTAAGGCAGCAAATCGAATATCATGGACAAAAATATTATGTGGAAGATAATCCCGAAATTTCCGATTATGACTATGATATGATGCTGCGGGAGTTGGAAGGGATAGAATTGGCGTTTCCGGAACTGGTCACTCCGGACTCGCCTACACAGCATGTAGGCGGCGCGGCTTCAAGTAAATTTGAACCTGTCACCCATTCTGTACCCATGGAAAGCTTACATGATTCTTTTTCAGAAGAAGAGATAAGAGAATTTGACCGAAAAATGAAAGCGGCAGTAGGTACGCCCGCTTATGTGGTAGAGCCTAAATTTGATGGGCTATCCGTATCTTTAGAGTATCGAAACGGTATTCTAATCCGAGGATCAACCAGGGGAGACGGGGTAGTTGGGGAAGATGTTACAGAGAATATCAGAACCATCCGTACAGTTCCCCTACAATTGAAGAAATCAATCCCTTTTTTAGAGGTCCGCGGGGAAATTTATATGTCTAATGAAAACTTTCTTAAACTGGTAGAGAAACAGGAGCTAAACGAGGAAAGACCTTTTAAAAATCCTAGGAATGCGGCTGCTGGCTCTTTACGGCAGAAAGATAGTTCCATCACTGCGCAAAGAAATCTTGATATTTATGTCTTTAATATCCAGCAAATAGAAGGGATAGAGCTTCACAATCACAAGGAATCACTGGATTATTTGACCGATTTAGGTTTCCGCACGCCCCCTTTTTATCATGTATACGAAAATATAGAAGATGTGCTGTCAGAAATCCGGCGTATAGGAGAATTACGTGGTACATTTTCTTTTCCACTGGACGGCGCCGTTATTAAAATTAATGATTTTGCACAAAGAAATCTCATTGGGAGTACTTCCAAGTTTCCCAAATGGGCAGAAGCGTTCAAATACCCTCCAGAGGAAAAAGAGACTGTCCTTTTAGATATCCAGGTCAATGTAGGAAGAACAGGCGTATTGACCCCTACGGGTATTTTTGAGCCAGTCCTTCTTGCAGGTACAACAGTAAGCCGGGCAACGTTGCATAATGAGGATTTTATCAAAGAGAAAGACGTTCGGATTGGAGATACGGTAGTTTTAAGAAAAGCAGGGGAAATTATTCCGGAAGTAGTGGCGGTTAAGCGGCACGCCCCCCAGTCTAAACCATATGAAATGCCTGTTCGTTGCCCTTCTTGCGGCTCTCCTGTTGTGAGAGAAGAGGGAGAAGCAGCCCTGCGGTGCGATAATACTGATTGCCCGGCGCAGCTATTACGCCACTTGATTCATTTTGTTTCCCGAGACGCTATGGATATAGATGGTATGGGGCCAGCATTATTGGAACAATTGGTCCAGAACGATCTGGTTCATTCTCCCGCTGATCTCTATCAATTGGATAAAGAGCGGGTAGAGCAATTGGAACGGATGGGGAAGAAATCAGTGGAAAATATGGCGGCAGCTATCGAAAAATCCAAATCCAATGAATTATATCGATTAATTTATGCATTGGGTATCCGTCATATTGGGCAGAAAGCTGCAAAATTATTGGCAAAAGAATTCCCTTCCATAGATCAGCTTTTAACAGCGACAGCGGAAGAAATGGAAGAGATCGATGGATTTGGGCATATTATGGCGCAAAGTGCGGCTTGTTATTTTGCGTTACCCCAGACAACAGAGCTAATCCAGAAATTGCGGGATGCTGGAGTCCAGATGAGGGACTTAAAGGTAGAAGAAAAAACAGACCATCGATTAGAAGGTAAAACCTTTGTACTGACGGGTACGCTTCCCCATTATACGAGGCAACAAGCTTCTCAATTGATTGAAAAATTAGGAGGGAAGGTATCCAGCAGTGTTTCCAAGAAAACATCCTATGTATTAGCTGGGGAAGAAGCTGGCAGCAAGTTAGCTAAAGCGGAGAAATTAGGAATTCCTATTTTGTCTGAAGACGAATTTTTAAACTTATGCGGGCAGGAAGAAATTGGGGAGTAGAGATAGTAAAACAGTAATGGGAAAATGACTTGGAAAATTGTTTACAGATATGTTGCTTGACACCGGGAGAAAAACTTTTTATTATGAAAAGAGACGACATTTTCCTATATGTTTTGAAAAAAGGTAGGTAATATATGTATTACTCAGGAAAAAATAACTGGGATTTTAATTCTTCTGCCCTATATCGTATTCTAACTTTCTTAATCGATACTTTTCGCGCCTGGCTGTTTCGTATGAGTTGGTCCCGAGGAAACGCTCCTTATACAAGGAGAGATGTCCCTCCTTATCAAAGTACTGATACTGCACAAAATAGAACAGAGGATCCCAATAGTTCTTATCGCTATTATCAGAGGAAATATCCTTATCAGTCCTATCATGGCGGGTACCGGCCCAATAGTCAGAATTCTCCCTGTTCGGGGCCCACTGGAACCGACAATCATAGCAACAGTGAGAAGAGTTCTAAATCGGAAACGACTGGGCAATCCGTCCAGGAAGATGGAACGTATCACTATTCTTATAGAAAAGTCCATACCCAACCACAAACACAAGAGGTTAAAAGAAAATCTTCTGTGGATACGAAGCCGCAGGCAAAAACAAAGGAATCAAGCAGGCCCAACAGATGGATTTATAGTATTCCTTTTCTTGCCGCACTGATTTGTATCATTTTATATATCTTATTTCTACCCCTACGCCAATGGTACGATTTTGTTATCATGGGTATGATGGCGCTTATTGTCTGTTTGTTAATTTTTTGCTTTCTCCCCAGAAACAAGAAGGGGGAATCGGAAGCAGCCGGAAAAGAGAGCATAAAGTCTACGGGAAATCGAGAAATTGATCAGATGATGAAACAAGGATATCACATTTTAGATCAGATGAGGCAGGCCAATGTAGCGATTGAGAATGAGGAAATCTCTCAACAGATATCCCAATTAGAAAAAACCACTGAAAAAATATTTGAATATGTGGTGGAACATCCCCAAAAAGCCTCTCAAATCCGGAAATTTATGAATTATTATCTCCCTACTACTTTGAAATTATTGAACACCTATGATCGGTTGAGTGACCAGGAGATTGAGGGGGAGAATATTTCCAGTACCATGCACAACATCGAAGGGATTATGCATACCATTGTTCTAGCATTTGAGAAACAATTGGATCACCTCTTTCAAGATGAGGCTATGGATATTGCTACTGATATTACCGTTTTGGAAGGTATGCTGGCGCAAGAGGGACTTTTAGATGAAGAGAAGGCAAAACAAAAAACTTCAAAAAAATAAGGAGAAATGTGTGACATGGAAAAAGAATTTGATCAGAACCAACTGGAACAGGATCTTCAGAAAACCAAAGTTCCCAGTTTAACATTAGATCTAACAGAGGTGGCTTCAGAAGAAAAGGCCTCTGCAGATGATTCTACTATTACACAGGTGAATCTGGAAAAGGATCGTTTATCTCCAGAGGAACAAAAGATGGTAGATGATTTTGCAGACAAGATTGATATTCGGAATTCCAATATTGTTTTACAGTTCGGCTCCGCGACTCAGAAAAAAATTGCTGATTTTTCTGAAAGTGCCTTACAGAATGTCAAGACAAAGGACTTAGGAGAAGTTGGAGATCTGCTGTCTGGTTTGGTAACGGAACTGAAAAATTTTCAGATAGAGGAAGAACAGAAAGGATTTTTGGGCTTTTTTAAGAAGACAGCCAATAAAATATCCAATGTGAAAGCTAAGTATGATACCGCAGAAGCCAGTGTAGAAAAAATCTGTACAGTATTAGAAGGCCATCAAGTCCAATTACTCAAGGATATTGCAATGCTGGATAAAATGTATGATATGAATTTGACGTATTTTAAAGAGCTTTCTATGTACATACTGGCCGGAAAGCAAAAATTAGAGCAAGTGAGAAATACAGAGCTACCGGCTTTGTTGTCTAAAGCCAATCTTTCCGGTCTACCGGAAGATGCACAGGCGGCCAATGATCTTTCTTCTATGTGTGACCGTTTTGAAAAAAAGATCCATGATTTGGAACTTACCCGTATGGTGTCCATTCAAATGGCCCCTCAAATCCGGCTGGTGCAGAATAATGATTCCATGATGACAGAAAAAATACAGTCAACTTTGGTAAATACCATTCCTCTATGGAAAAGCCAGATGGTGCTTGCGTTAGGACTTGCACATTCTCAACAGGCCATTCAGGCACAGAGAGATGTGACTGATATGACCAATCAGTTGCTTCGTCAAAATGCAGACGCCCTTAAAATGGGTACGTTAGAGACAGCTAAAGAATCAGAACGAGGTATTGTGGACATTGAAACATTGCAGTATACCAATCAATCTTTAATTTCGACACTGGATGAAGTGATGAAAATCCAGGAAGAAGGTCGCCAGAAGAGGAAAGAAGCGGAAGAAGAATTGGAACGCATTGAAGAAGAGTTAAAACAAAAACTGCTTTCCTTAAAAAATTAGTAGAAATATAGATTTTATTTATGCATTTTTTCTAAAACAAAGAACTGTTTTAAGTGTATTTGTAGAATTGTGCAAACAATACTTGCGTATTTTTTGTATATTTGTTATACTCTTTATAATAAGATCAGAAAGATAATCTTTTTGATTTGGAAAGGGGTATAAAAAATGAAAAAAAGTATTCTATGTGTCGTGTGTGCGATGTTTTTGGCGATGTCTATGGTATTTTCTGCCTGTTCAAACGGAAAATATGCCACCATGGAAGATTATGTAAAATCTGATGCGGTGCAGCAACAGATTGCTTCCTTGGAGGATACAATGGCCAATATGGGTCTGGAGCTTTCTGTTACTGGGGAAGGAAACAAGCTGATTTATACTTATACTAGTAATGATATTACTAAAACAGATGCATTGGTAAGCACACTGGAATCCAGTCTCGAAGCACAAAAAGAGACATTTACATCTACGGCTAATACTTTAAAATCGGTAGTTAATGTTGATAATCCCTGTGTTGTTGTTACTTACTTAGATAAAACAGGAGAGGAAATTTATTCTCGAGAATTTATGGCAGAGTAAAGAGTAACAAGAAAAAATGAGAAAAAGCGAGTTGTAAGACCTCCATCTTGCAACTCGCTTTTTTATAAATTGGTGTTTACAAATTGTTCTAAGGCCATCTCGTTGCACCTGCCGGAAAAAGATTCAACAGGAAAAACCGACCAATTCTCTACATGACGAACCTCTTCATTAGGAGCTAATTGATAAAATGGACTTAGGGATTCCAGTTCTAGTAAACCATTGCGAGAAAAAATTTCCAAAGAAGACCCGCTATCCGGGTAAACAGCTTGCTGGTTATAAACAAATCGTTTGACAAAAGCATATTGATTTAACAAATAAGCGGCCCATCCTGATTGATTATTCATTCCTATTTTAAAAGGATTTTTACTGGGTTCTCTTTCCTCCCAAGTCATATATCGATTGCCAATCCAGAGGCGGGAATCTTTTAAATCGCTGTATGGCCACAAAGAAAAAGTACGGTTAGGACCGGAAAAAAGGTCGTGTTTTTCATTTTGAGGAACGATTAAGAGCCCCCCAGCCTGTAAAGCGGTAATCCCCCATAAGGAGATTCTTTGTGATTCTTGGGTACAATTTTGAGCGCAATGCACCACCATCATATTTTGAGAATCTCCGCTCATAATAATTTCAAAACTAAGCTGAATCTTATTTTCCTTTTGATAAGCAGAAAAGCGCACGCCATCCGATAACAAAGTATAAACAACAGGTTCGTTATCCGGTTGATAACTGTCCGGCATCTTTTCTGGCGCGATACGCAAACGGTGCCCTCCATAAAGCCAAAAGGAAGAATCTTCCCCGTATTTTTCTTTAATTTCTTTGTTATCCCACAGAAATTGGCGCTCTAAATCCTGAAACAGCATTTCCGTCCCATGGATCGCTTGGAAAGAAATAATTCGAGGACCCACGTCCACAGTAACCAACGTTTGAATGAGGCCATTGCTGATAGAAACACATTTTCCAAAATTTTTATAGGTAATTTCTTTTACTTCAATAGACAAGAATCAACACATCCTTAGATTTTTTCTGCCTGTATAATTTCTGTTTGTTGATTGGTACCACAGGGCTGTATCATAGGGGTCGCAAGACCAAATAAATCCGATGCCTTACATTCTAACTGCCACAGGTGATAGGCTTCTTTTGATAGGTTTCGTGCATCTCTGGCGCGGGTAATAATAGGAAGAACAGAAGATTGTTTGAGCGTTTTTAAGATATCCTTTCCTTTTGATCCAAATCCTAATATTCGAAGATAGAGGGGTTTGGCTGGAATATTATCGTTGAAAATACCTAAATATGACGATAATATTATACGACGGATTCGTGCGTGTGTATACCTTTTT
>CAJFUH010000002.1 GCA_904420155.1 uncultured Clostridia bacterium | reverse complement strand
TGAATGATAATGGAACGGTAATGGGTGGAAATCCAGTTGTTTTTAGCAAACCGGTTGAGGATCTTGCTGACCGTCACCCGGGAAGTCCCCGCAAGATTTCCTAAGTCTTCATGGGTACAATAGATTTCCTTTCCCTTCCGATCCGATTCCCCTTGCAGCTTTAGAAGTTGCAGGGCAATGCGCTGATCCGCCTGTAAAAAGGTCATGTTGTCCACTTGGTTAGAGAGCATGCGCACCGTATGGGATAATAAGGTCAATAAGCTTATAGCGAGTTCCGGCTCCTTAGTAAAATCCCGCAGCAAATCCCTTCTAGTCACCCGGACAATCTCTGAGGGGCAAATGGTTTTCGCCGACGAGACACGGGGCATCCCATCAAAAAAGGCGGCCTCCCCAAAGATGTTGCCCGGTTCCAGCAAAGAGAGGGTTTTCTCCATGCCGTTTTCCGAGGTAAGGAAAATCTTAATTCGGCCTTGCTTGAGATAAAAGAAACTATCCGCTTGTTCCCCTTGCAGATATACCATCTGATCTTTACCGTAACTTTTCCCTTTTTCCCGTTCAAAGAGAGGCCATAAGGTCTTTTTTCCATCTTTATTCTGTCCCATGCTTGTTTCTCCTCCTGTTCAATGGATTGGGAGACATTCCCGGTCCCGGATTTTTTCTAATTGTATCATACTTTACATTCTTCCTGCAATAACTATGGCATAATAGGAGACACAAAATGATAAAACAAAGGAAACAAAACGCCGCCTGCTTTTTGGATGGATGATGAGCGGCGTATATCAGAAGGAGGAATCCCTATGGGTATGACAATGTCCCAAAAGATTTTAGCCGCCCATGCGGGCTTGGAAAGCGTGACTGCCGGCCAGCTAATCGAGGCAAAACTGGATATGGTGCTGGGCAATGATATCACCTCTCCGGTAGCTATCAATGAGTTTAACAAATGCGGCGCCACTTCCGTTTTTGACCGGGAAAAAATCGCCCTAGTCATGGATCACTTTACCCCCAACAAAGATATCAAGGCCGCTACCCAGTGCAAGCAGGTGCGCACGTTTGCGGGCAAATACGACATCAAGAATTATTTTGACGTTGGGGAGATGGGCATTGAACACGCCTTATTGCCGGAAAAAGGCTTAGTAGGCCCTGGTTCCCTGGTGATTGGAGCAGACAGCCACACCTGTACATACGGCGCTCTGGGAGCGTTCTCTACCGGCGTAGGCTCCACCGATATGGCCGCCGGTATGATTACCGGAAAAGCCTGGTTTAAGGTTCCCTCCGCTATCAAATTTGTGCTGACCGGAAAACCCTCCAAATGGGTCAGCGGCAAGGATGTTATTTTGCATATCATCGGCATGATCGGCGTGGACGGCGCCCTCTACCGCTCCATGGAGTTTACGGGGGACGGGCTGCAATATCTTTCCATTGACGACCGCCTGTGCATCTCCAATATGGCTATCGAAGCCGGCGCTAAAAACGGTATTTTCCCGGTGGACGACATCACCCGGGAGTACTGCCAAGGCCGTTTCCAGGGAGTGCCTGTGGAATACGTCGCCGATGAAGACGCTGTTTACGATGAGGAATATGTGATTGACTTGAGCACGCTGCGCCCCACGGTCAGCTATCCGCATCTGCCGGAAAATACCAAGACCATCGACGAGGCGGAAAAGGATCACGTAAAGATCGACCAATCTGTCATTGGTTCCTGCACTAACGGCCGTATCAGCGATTTGCGCGCTGCGGCGGAAGTTTTCAAGGGCCGCCATGTGGCAAAGGGCGTGCGTTGTATTATTTTCCCCGGCACCCAGCAGATTTATCTCCAAGCCATGCGGGAAGGTTTATTTGAGATCTTCATTGAAGCGGGCGCTGTGGTTTCCACACCTACCTGCGGGCCTTGCCTGGGCGGACATATGGGTATTTTGGCCCAGGGGGAACGGGCGATATCCACCACAAACCGCAACTTTGTAGGACGTATGGGCCATGTGGAATCCGAAGTCTATCTGGCCAGCCCGGCGGTAGCGGCCGCCAGCGCGGTTGCTGGTTATATCGCCGGTCCGGAACAATTGGATTAAGCAGAGGAGGAATAGATCTATGAAAGCACATGGAATGGTTCATAAATATGGGGACAATGTGGATACCGATGTGATCATCCCCGCCCGTTATCTGAATACTTCTTCTCATGCGGAGCTGGCCAGCCACTGCATGGAGGATATTGATAAGGAATTTGTTAAGAACGTAAAACCGGGCGATATCATGGTAGCGGAAAAGAATTTTGGATGCGGTTCCTCCCGGGAACACGCGCCTATCGCCATCAAAGCTTCCGGTATTTCCTGCGTGATCGCCTCGACCTTTGCCCGCATCTTCTATCGCAACGCCATTAACATTGGATTGGCGATTTTGGAATGCGACGAGGCCGCGAAAGAAATCAAAGCCGGCGACGAGGTAGACGTGGATTTCGATTCCGGCGTCATTACCGACGTTACTACAGGCAAGACTTACCAGGCGGAACCCTTCCCTCCGTTTATCCAGAATATCATTCAAAAGGGCGGATTGCTCAATTCAATCCGTGGATAAAAAAGGCATCATTGAAATGGGGCTGTTGCTGATTTTTGCAACAGCCCCATTTTTGCCTGAGGAGGATCGTGAATTATTTGCTGATCAGAATCAACCCAACGAGACATACCCCTATTCCTACCGCCTGTTTTATCGTGATGCTCTCGTGATAAAGGAAAAGCCCAACAAAAATCAGGATACAGGCAAGGGATATGTTAGCCACCAGGGACGCGGTATTGATTTTCCAGCCCGCGCGGTACACGTTAATATAGCCAAATTCCAGCGCCACGATACTGATTCCCAAAACAATGGATGTCCAATTGATTTTTGACAATTCGATGGAGAGCTTCTGGTGGCCCCCCTGCAATAGATACAAAACAAAAGAGCATACTGCGGCAACCGAATATGTTACAGCAAGAGAAAGAAAGGCATTTGTTTCAGAGGGAGTGGATTTTGTCGCTACGTTATAAATAACATTTGCAAAAACAACCAGGGCAATGGGCCAGATATAGCTAAGCATAAAATACCTCCTATGAAAGTGAAAAAGGCAGCCAGACAAAAGCCTGACTGCCGGTAGGTGCTCACCCGTTTATTTTTTTCATATTATATCACTTCATTGGTCTCCTGTCAAAATCAAGAGATTGCTTTGCATCTATCGCATATCCTGATAAAGAGGAAAGGATGTCAGCAACTGATTACGCATATATGCAAACATCTTTTTATATTTTATTACGACACTTCTCGTTAAAAGAAGGGGAGCTCCAAGGGCAAAGTTAAAATTCCTTTTCTACTGCCCGGCCTTCCCGCAGGGAAGCGGCGGGATCAATCACCCGCTGGTTGCGGGAACCCCGGAATTTTAGAGTCAATGTCTTCTCCGTAAGCAGGAAAGGGCCGTCAATCAGGGTATCGGTTTCTTCCAATAGCCGTTTCCATCCGGGATGAGTAGGGATCCCTTCCAATAGCTGCTCTATGGTATAACCGGTATAGGTGACAATATTTAACCCGCTTTCACGGACCTGATGCGCCAGCTCCGCCAGGGATTCCGCCTGGGAAAAAGGTTCCCCGCCGGAAAGCGTGACCCCCGCCAGCATGGGGTTGCTCCGGACCGCCGCCATAATATTCTCCACAGAACTCTGATACCCGCCTTCCGGGGAATGGGTGGCCGGATTGTGGCAGCCGGGACAGTGGTGAGGGCACCCCTGGGCAAAGACCACCAGGCGGATACCGGGACCATCTACGATAGATTCCCGGATCACGCCGGCCAGTTGTAATGTTGTCATGGCTGTTTTCCTCCATATAAAAAGGGCGTATAAGAAAAGAAAACCCTACATGTGTTAAAATAATTTTTCATAAAAACACCTCTGAGAATAGCCGGAAAAGCTGTTTCAGAGGCGCTTTATTCTGTTTTTTT
>CAJFUH010000001.1 GCA_904420155.1 uncultured Clostridia bacterium | reverse complement strand
GCGATTCCTTTGGGCATACTTAATCTCCCCTTTCGTTATCTTATAGTATATCACACTGTCTAACAATTGGGGTGCACTTCACATGTCTCCCCCCCTTTGAAACCCCTTACAAAGGCCGCTGCGGCGGGTCTTCTAAGAAAGCCCGGGAAGTATGCCGGCTCAAAATGAGCGGCTGAGCCCGCTCAAATCGCCGTCATACCTCAGTTGCACCGCTCACCCAATTTTTTTCCAATCAACAAAAACAAACAGTCTTATGCGCGTTGTGCCCGCCGCAGGCGTGCCTCCGCAGCATGAGCGGGTACAATGGCATAAAAATGATCTATAATCAAATATAGGTGGGGAAACCCCAAAAAGTGGTTTCCTTTATCAAGAAACCACTCCTTGTATTTTATCATGATTTTTGAATACGCACGCGGAAAAAGCGGCGGAGAAATTCTTTGCCACGGAAAGGAATCAAAGGATATAAATAACTTTTTCCCGATATGGTCCGATTGCATGCGATCATCAGAATGACGATGATACAACCGATGAGAAATCCCCATAGGTTCAGCAGTACGGTAAGGATCAATAAAAGGATACGCATAAATTTCAGAGCATATCCCAGTTCATAACTGGGCTGTGAATAGTTGGCTATGGCGACAAAAGCCATATAAAGCATGGCCTCCGTGGAAAACCAACCGGATTTTACCGCAAAATCACTGAGTACAATACCGGCGATTACAGATAGGGAAGTAGAAAGGACGCTGGGGGTATTCATAGAAGCCAGCCTAAGCCCATCGATGGCCAGTTCCAAAATCAACAGCTGCCAAAAAACAGGGATATTCACTGGGTCCTCAATCAAAATGAAGGAGAGAAACGGCGGGACAAAATCTGGATTTTGCAGGGCCAGCAGCCAAAGAGGGGTGAGAAACAGCGTGGCGATGGTGACCGCATAACGGGACAGGCGGAGATAGGTTCCTGTGATGGGAGGAAAGTAATAGTCGTCCGCCTCTTCCACAATATCAAAAATGCTGGTGGGGATAATGACAGCGGAAGGGGAATTATCCACAAGCAAAACAATATTGCCTTCTAAAATGGAAGAAGCGGTGGAATCGGGCCGCTCGCTGTATTTGAATTTGGGAAAGGGATTGTACCAGCGGCGGGGATAAATGGCTTCTACCAGGCTTTGCTGGTTCATGGTAAGTGCCTCTACCTGAACCGTTTTTATTTTTTGGACGATCCGGTCCAGAAGTTTGTGATCCACAACGGTGTCCAAATAACATACAGCCACATCGGTTTGGGAAAGGCTGCCTACAGAGAAAATTTTTACCGTCAAATCAGGGGTACGGATTCTGCGGCGGATTAAGGCGGTATTCATGACAAGGGTTTCCACAAACCCGTCCCGTGATCCTCGCAAAACCTTGTCCTGATCCGGTTCCTCTACGGAACGCTGAGGGTAGGTCCGCACGTCGATAGAGATCGCTTGCTCAAACCCTTCCACCACTAAAACAAGAATTCCCGATAATACGCTGGTGGTTATGGTATCTAAATCGTCCAAAAGATCCACTTCTACATAGGGAATACATTGCTTAGAAAACGTACGGGCGTCTTGCAGGGATTGATCGGAAGCGGAGTAAAAAAACTCCATTAGTTTTTCCATAACTTCGTCTTTGACCATACCGTCGATAAAAAAGAGACAAGCCTGGCGTCCGGAAATCTGTATCGTCCGATTGATGAGATCAAAACTCTCATCTACCCGTAATTTTTTCTTTATTAGTGAAATAAATTCACTAAATTGATTGGGGATCGACATATCTTTTACCTTGCCTTTCTACCTGCGAAAAGGAGAAAAAGACAGAATGTCCTCAAAAAAAGTAAGCTCTTTTTCTCAGGCAATATTTAAAGATAGTTTCGCCCAAAAAAGGAAGAACATTCTTTTCTCCCTATCTTTTGGAAAAAAGATATGTTCTCCCAACCAATCTATATTAGTAAAAACGATGAAAGATGACAAAATAAATCTGCTTATTCTAAAAAATTACTCCCCAATCAGATAATCCAGAGAAACGTCCAAAATCTTTTTCAGTTTTTTTTAAGTCTTTAGATTGGGCTGTGTTTTTCCCATTTCGTAATAAGTATAAGAGGATCTCTCAATTCCTAACATCGTGGCCATTTCCGCTTGAGTAAAATGCAAATCCATTCTTCTTTGACGCAAGCGATTTGCAAAAGTGAAGTCTATCTTTTCATCAGGAAGCTGTCTCATTTCATCACCTCGTTTTATACGCACATTTACTAGATTTATTATACAGCTATAGTTGAAAAATCGCAACGCCAATAGTTGGTTGCGTATAAAAAGATAAGACTTATACTAATTATTGATTTAATAAAAAGGAGGTGATTTTATCAAACAGGAGAAAAGCAATTTGGATCGGTTGTTAATTGGCGAGCGGATTCGTAATTTGAGGGAAAACCAAGGATACAAAAGGGAAGAATTTGCGGATATGGCTGGGATCAGCAATACATTTTTGGTAGACATTGAGAATGGATCTAAAGGGATGTCTATGTACACTTTAGACAGGATCGCCAACTGCCTGCATGTATCCACAGACTACATTCTCAGAGGAGAGAAAAAGAGGGATGCAATACCGGTTATCCATTTGCTGGAAAATTGTTCGGAATATGAATACGCACAATTGGAGAAACTTATGATTCTGTTTTTCCAATCCATGAAAGGGAAAGAGAGAGGAGAAAAATAAGCCTCTCCTATTTTTTTATCATTGGTTCACAAGGATAAAGAGATATATGTGATTCATATTTCAGAAAACTATGAGAAAGGCGGAAATCTGGTGCGGCTTTGTAATAAAAATAGGTTTCCGCTTTCCTCATCTTTCGTGGGAATCCGGCATAAAGCACTCTTTTTCGTTTCCCACTTTTCTTCTGTTGTCAAGTGTGATATGATAAAAAACGAGAATATGCAGCTGTTCCAGAAAATTATGGTCAAACAGTTGCAAATAGATAGGTAGGAGTGTAATATGAAGAAACCTTTTCAGAAAGTTGCCAGCTTGCTTCTGGCGGTAGCCATAGGGACAGCGCTTCTGTCGGGATGCCAACAGTCAGCGGAAGGAACAGCGCCTGCTGCGGCTACAACGATTACGGTGGATGGGCAGCAAGTGGAAGTGCCTTACGTCATGAAAGTAGATGGAGAAGAAGTCCCGCTGGATCTGTACCGTTATTTTTACCTCAATATTAAAAAGGAAATGGACCAGGGAGACGATTCTTACTGGGATACCCACGCGGAGGAACAAGACAGCATCAAGGACGCGGTTTTGGAGAATATTCGGGGCTACTATGCCAACCAGAAGATGGCGGATACCTATGGGGTAACCCTGAGCGAGAGCGATGAGAAAACTGTGGATACGCAGGTAGACTACTATATCAATCAGAACTATGAAGGAGACGAGGCAAAATTCCAGGAAGGAATGAAAGAGCAGTATCTGACAAAAGACCTGTTCCGCCAGATGATAGCCAGCTCCCTCCTCCAACAGAAAGTAGCCAGCGAATTGATGAACAGCACTACGGGGAAATATCTGACAACAGAAGATGAAATGAAAGAAATTTTAAACAACGAGTATATTCATGCCACCCATATCCTGCTGCAAACCGGGACCGACGACGATGAGGCCCAGAAACAGAAGGCGGAAGAGGCGTTGGCAAAGGCGCAGGCCGGAGAGGATTTTGACGCGCTGGTGGAAGAATATGGGGAAGACCCCGGCATGGAAGAGAATCCCGACGGGTATTATTTTACCGATGGTATGATGCTGCAACCGTTCTATGACGCTGCATCCCAATTGCAGGAAAATGAAATCAGCGGTCTGGTAGAGACGACGGCCGGCTATCATATCATCAAACGCCTTCCCCTGGATGAGGATTATATCAATGAGAATATAGATAGCCTAATCACGCAGCACCGTCAACTTTTGATCCAGCAGGAATACAGCGAGATTCAGAATGGTTTGACGATTGAATATGGGCCGCAATATGACCAGATCAATGTAGACAGTTTACAATAAAGACAAAGGACGCGCTGTTTATATCCAAAAAGGATTGACAGCGCGTCCTTTGTCCTGGGTAAAATTGTACAAGGAAGTCATAGCTTTTCCCGCCACAAGGATTTCTCTTTTTATTTCCCCTGACCAGGGAAGGAAAGTTCCAAAAGTTGTTTCTCGATAAACTGGGTATAGGAGTGAAAAGCTCCCGGGAGTGCATACTGGTTTTGCAGCTGAGATAAATCCACCCATTCCCATTCATCATTTTCCAACAGATGATTTAAGATCACCGCATAACCGGTCATGTGCCATTCGATATGGGTAAAGATGTGCTTTGCAGGGCGAAGAGAATATACGGAAGAGATATTCCCTCCCTGGGATTCGATCAGGTGGACGACTTCGTCTTTAGAAAGCGAGCCTTCGTAGTTTGGCAGCTCCCACATACCGGCCAGCAGCCCGGAAGGGGGACGGCGCCGAAGTGCTGTCCGGTTTTCACAAAAGAGTACCACTATGGTTTTCCATTGGATTGTCCTGGGCTTTTTTGGAGTTTTGACGGGAAGCTCCATGACAATATCCTCTTGGTGTGCGCGGCAGAGGTGGGATACCGGACAGCAATGGCATTTTGCAATCCCATTGGGCAGGCATACCATGGCCCCCAATTCCATCAGGGCTTGGTTGAAATCCCCGGCACGGGAAGGGGGCAGGATTTCCCTGATAGCCTGTTCCACCATTTTTTTTACTTTTGCATTTAAAATATCGGCCCTGCTGGCGCAGATCCGGGAGACAACCCGGAGTACATTGCCGTCTACGGCGGGGGCGGGGATACCATAGGCGATAGAAGCGATAGCGCCTGCGGTATAAGGCCCAATCCCCGGCAGCTTTTGCAGGAGAGAGACGTCTGCGGGCAGCTTTCCGCCGTATTCCCGGACTACGATCTGGGCCGCCTTTTGCAGGTTGCGCACCCGGCTGTAGTATCCCAGGCCTTCCCATAATTTCATTAATTGGTCTTCGCTGGCTTGGGCCAGGGCGGGGATATCAGGCAGCGCATCCAGGAAGCGTTCATAATAAGGCTTTACCGCCTCCACACGGGTCTGTTGCAGCATAATTTCCGAAAGCCATACGCGGTAAGGCTCCGGGCGTTCCCGCCAGGGGAGCACGCGGGCCTGTTTTTCATACCAAAGGAGCAGAGGTTGTACGATAGAGGACAACTGGGTACCTTGGATTTCTTGATGCATACAAGATAACCTCCCTTTCAACACGGATCTGGTAGGTGGAAAAGGATAGAAAAAGGCCGTCCTTGCGAAAATCCGCAAGGACGGCCTTTCCCGTCATCGGATTTTGACGTTAGCTTTGCTTAAATTCAGTCCAGATATTCTGGTACAGTTCGCTGGCATCAGTTCCGATATCCTGAATAAATTCGGCGTCTTTCAGCAGATCTTCCGGAACGGTGAGGACCTGGTTTTTAACGCTGTCCGGCAGGCTGGATTGTTCCACATAAGGGGTAGCGGCCTGATTACAATTGATGTAAAGAGTTTGTTCCGAAATGTGGGCGCTGCGCTGAGGATCCAAAATAAAGTTTAAGAATTGATGGGCATTGGAAGGATGGGGGGCGTTAACAGGGATGAAACAAGAATCGATACCGAAACCGATCCCTTCTTTGGGATAGACTACTTTTAAGTTTTCATTTTCTAGCAGGGCGGTAGCGGCCTGAGAGGTAAACATATATCCCACGGACGCTTCTCCGTTGATCAGCTTCTGATAAGAAGTGTTATAATCCAAGGCCAGAATATTGGGCTTGAGTTCCATCAGTTTTTCCTTTGCCTGGTTAAGAGTGTCAGAATCTGTGGTATTAAAGCTTTCGCCCATGGTTTTCAAAGTGAGGCCGATGACATTGCGGGCGTCGTCCATCAGAACGACCGAGTCGTTGAGAGCCGGATTCCACAAATCTTCATATCCCTGAATAGGGATATTTACCAAATCAGGATTATAGATCAAAACGGGTACGCCGGCGGAATAAGGGACGGTATACTCGTTGTTTTCGTCGTAGAATTTGCTTTGGAAATCAGGATTGATATTTTCAAAGTTGGGGATTTGGCTTTTATCCAGTTTGGCGATCAACTCCTGCTTGCGGGCCATATCGATGATATAATCGCTGGCCAGCACGATATCGTAATCGCTGCCATTGGAAGCCTGTAGTTTCATCAGCATTTCCTCATTGCTGTCAAAGTTGCTGTACTGCACTTTGATCCCGGTCTGTTGGGTAAACTCTTCCAAAATATCGTCGGGGAAGTAAGTTGCCCAGGTAAAGATATTGAGCACTTTTTCCTCTCCGCCCGAATCTCCGGAGGAAGTATTTTGCCCTTGCGGGGCGTCTCCATTCATGGCGCATCCGGTAAACAGAAGCGCTGAGAATATGAGAGCCAATACTAGGCTAACTCCTCGTTTCAACATTTTCATCATATGATTCATCCTTTCTTTTCCTATAATCCTTTGAAATCTTTTATTTATTTGTGTAAAAACCTTTTGGGTTTTCTAATACGCATCTAGATTGGATTGTAAATGGTTAGGCGGCTTTACGCCGGATCCGGAATAGCCGGAAGAGAGCGACAAGGAGGAAAACGGCGCCCAGCATCAGCGTACATAAGGCGTTGATTTCCGGCGTTACTCCCATTTTCATCATGGAATAAATTTGGAGGGGGAGGGTATTG